>NZ_BAAARE010000002.1:0-389234 GCF_039532035.1 Terrabacter carboxydivorans
GGGCGTTAGCGTGGGACACGAGAACCTCCGGACGGTGCGGGACGTAGACACTCCTCACCTCATCCGGAGGTTCTCCTTGTCGTCAACGCCCACGTGTCACCAACGTGCTGACCGAGTACACCTAGGCGGGTCGGTCGCCATCCCGTTCGTCCGCACCGCCGAGAGACTCGTGCGCCGCGGTCACCGCCTCGATGTCGGCGATCTCGTCGACGCGCGAGGTTCCCTTGACGACGGCGCGGACGACGCCGGCCAGCAGGACGAGCCCCACGAGGATGCCGCCGACCCAGTAGATGGCACCGTCCAGCGGGTTGGCCGACACCGGGATCGAGGCGGGCGAGCCGATGACGGTGCCGTCGGCCGTGGTCAGGTAGGCACGGATCTCGGCCCGGCCGGCGGCGACGGCCGCGACCTCGACGGGGACGTTCGTGCGCGACGTGGGACCGATGGTCACCGGTGCGGGCTGCTCGACGATCCGGATGCGCGGGTTGTCGGGCACGAGCCGCAGCCGGATGTCCTGGACGGTGTAGTCGAGGCCGTTCTCGACCGTGATCCGCAGCGTGCCGTTCTCGGCGAGCAGGTTGATGGTGCTCGTGCGGGGCACGACGCGGATCGCGCTCGTGGCGGCGCGGACGTCGCGGGCGACGGAGTTGGACAGGGTCGCCCACGACGCCGGCTGGTAGCGCCACCGGGCGCTGCCGAGCTCGTCGAGCACCTCCCGGTAGGTGCGCTCGAACTCGGCCCCGTCGCGCAGCACGGACGAGACGCTGAGCAGCGTGTCGCGCTGCTCGGCCATCTGCGTGAGCCTGCGGGCGGTGAGGACAGCCGGGGGCGCGGCCGACGCGACCGTCGTCGCCGGCCTCGTCTGGGGGACGGCCTTGTCGCTGCCGTGGTCCGAGAGCAGGGCCCCGGCATCGACCGTCTCGAGCCAGGGCGCCGACGACGTGGCGGACAGGAACGCGGCGAGGGCGGTGGGGTCCGGGTCGTAGTCGCGGGGCGCCGCGACGAGGACCGATCGGGGCGTGCCGGCCCGCTCGCCGAGCAGGACGAGCGTCTCGGCGAGGTAGCGCTGGACGGAGAGCACCGGGCTGGGGTCGGTGCGCCGGGGCAGCAGCGCCGAGAGCCGCGGGTCGTAGGCGAGGAGCCGGGTGCCGCCGGCCGCGACCCGTCGCGCACTGGGGGTGTATGCCGTCACCTTGGTCACCGCGGCCGCGTTGACGACGATGCCGGCGGGCTTCTTGACCGACGTGGCGGCCAGCAGCCGCTTGATGCCCTGCTCGCGGCCGGTCGGCAGGAGGCCGTCGACCGGCCACACGACGTCGGCCCGCGCGGGCTGGGCCAGACGCTTGGTCAGGGTGGAGGCCCGGCTGACGAGGTCGCGCACGAGGGAGTTGGCGGGGTCGATGCCGACGGTCGCCGCGAGGTCGGCGTCGGCGTAGGGCAGGGCCCAGACGCTGCGGCCCCTGAGCTGGGAGGCGATGCCGTCGCCGAGCTGGGCGATCGTGGCCGACGCGGTCGCCGGCCGTCCGCCCGAGGTGGTGGACGGGCTCGCGGGCGGGTTCGTCGAGGTGCTCGGTGACGGGCTCGTGGGCGGGGTGGTGGACGGGCTCGTGGGTGCAGGGCTGCCCGACGGCGTACCCGAGGTGGACGGTGACGGCGTGGGACCGCCCGGTGCGGCGTCGACCCCAGTGTCCGGGCCCAGCACCGACGGGTCGACGGCCAGGTCGGCCCGGCTCGAGCGGGTGCCCTGGATGATCCGCTCCACGCGCGACCCGGGACCGATCGCCCGTTGCCAGGCACTCTGGCGCGCGGCGTCGTCACGGGAGAAGAGGTCGACGTCGGGGTCCAGCGTCACGGGCAGCACGGTGGCCACCTGGATCGGGACGTACTCCTTGCGGCCGTTCCACGCGATGAAGGTCCGGGTCCTGCCCGTGGGCTCGCTCGCACCCTGCTGGACCACCTCGACCGAGATCGGCACGGCCGCGAACGCGGTCTCGCTGCGCAGCTGGTGCCACGGGATGGTCGTCGTGAACGCCCGGCTCTGGCCGGCACCGACGGTCGGCAGCGCCGTGACGTCGATGGTGCGACCGGCGGTCTGCGTGCGTCCGGAAGCCCAGTCGTCGAGGGCGGTGCGCTGGTCGACCCGCACCTCGCCGCGCACGACCCGCAGCTCCGGGGTCGACAGCGGCCCGGTCAACGGCGCCGTGACCGTGCCGGTGATGGTGACGTCCTTGCCGGGTCCCACCACCGCCGGCGTCAGGGTGTCGAGCACGATGACGGCGACGTCCTTGGCGGCCGTGACCGTCGGCAGGTGCGTGGGTGAGGCCGGGGACGCGACGGGGGAGACGGCATACGAGATCGGTCGGCTCGACACGGGAGCGGCGCTCGCGAGGGTGCCACCGACGGAGAGCCCCACGGCGGCGAGCGTCGACGCGGTGACCGTCAGGGTGCGCACGAGGCGGGTCGCGCGACGCCCGCTCGTGTCCGGACGCCGCGACCCTCGAAGGATCACGCCGTCCCCGCCAGCCGGTTCCACGCCGCCTGCGCGATGCGGCGTTCGTTGGGGAAGGTCAGGCGGCGGTGCACCTCGTCGAGCCGCATCCAGGCGACGTCGATGGCCTCGTGGTCCGGGTCGTTCTCGATGGACAGCTCGCCACCCGTCGCCTCGAGGAGGTAGTGGTGCACGAACTTGTGGACCCGCTTGTTGGACGTCGCGAACCAGTAGTCGATGGTGCCGAGCTCGATGAGCACCCGACCCACGATCCCGGTCTCCTCGGCCACCTCACGGGCCGCGGTCTCGACCAGCGTCTCGCCGGGCTCGACGTGACCCTTGGGCAGGCACCACTCGATGCGCCCGGCCCGGTTGCGGCGGGCGATGACGGCGATGAGGGCGAGGCCCTCGCGCACGTCCACGACGATGCCCCCGGCTGAGCGCTCCTCGACGGCGGGCAGACGCCTCCCCGGCACAGGGCTGGGGACGGGCAGCGCGCTCACATCGCCACCATAACGGGCGGGGCCATGGGCGCTCCTGTCGTCGTGACAAGGCGACACGTGGGCCGCGGTGGCCGACCCCGTCGCTGCGGCACGCCGTGTCGTATGCCGTGCCACGCCCCTCGCGCACGCGGTCGGGACCACGACCCACGCTCACTAGGCTGGGCGCGTGCCAGACCGACCCGACACGCCCGCCCCCGCCGGCCGGGAGCCCGCCGACGCCGGCCTCCCGCTCCTGCGCGCTGCCGTCGCCCGGCTCGCCCCCGTGCTGCCCATGCTCACCGAGCTCGGGGAACGGTTCGCGGCGGCCGGGCACGAGCTGGCGCTCGTCGGCGGACCGGTCCGCGACGCCTTCCTCGGCCGCGTCTCGCCCGACCTCGACCTGACCTCCGACGCCCGCCCCGACGACATCCTCGCTGCGGTCCGCGGCTGGGCCGACGCCCACTGGGACATCGGCCGGGAGTTCGGCACGATCGGCCTGCGCAAGGGCGAGCACGTCATCGAGATCACGACCTACCGCGCCGACACCTACGACCGCACCTCACGCAAGCCGGAGGTGATGTTCGGCGACAACCTCGAGGGCGACCTCGTGCGCCGCGACTTCACCGTCAACGCCATGGCCATCCGGCTGCCGAGCCTCGAGTTCGTCGACGTCCACGGCGGCCTCCCGGACCTCGTGCAGCAGCGGCTGATGACCCCGTCGGCCCCGGAGGAGTCCTTCGCCGACGACCCGTTGCGGATGATGCGTGCCGCCAGGTTCGCCTCGCAGCTCGGCTTCGAGGTGGCCCCCGAGGTGCGGGCGGCCATGGTCGACCGGGCCGGCACGCTCTCGATCATCTCGGCAGAGCGGGTCCGCGACGAGTTCACCAAGCTGCTCCTGTCGCCCCGGCCCCGCCTCGGGCTGACCCTGCTCGTCGACACCGGCCTCGCCGAGGTCTTCCTCCCCGAGCTGCCGGCGCTGCGGCTCGAGCTCGACGAGCACCACCGCCACAAGGACGTCTACGACCACTCGCTCATCGTCCTCGAGCAGGCCATCGACCTCGAGGGTCCCGCCGACGGACCGGCCGAGTCGGTCCCCGGTCCCGACCTCGTGCTCCGGCTCGCGGCCCTGCTCCACGACATCGGCAAGCCCGCGACCCGGCGCTTCGAGGACGGCGGGGGTGTCTCCTTCCACCACCACGAGCTCGTTGGCGCCAAGCTGACGAGCAAGCGGCTCAAGGCCATGCGCTTCGACAAGGACACGACCAAGCAGGTCGCGCGCCTCGTCGAGCTGCACCTGCGCTTCCACGGCTACGGCGACGGCCAGTGGACCGACTCGGCCGTGCGGCGCTACGTCAACGACGCGGGGCCCCTGCTGACCCGGCTGCACCGTCTCACCCGCTCGGACTGCACGACCCGCAACGCCCGCAAGGCCCAGCGGCTCTCCCGGGCCTACGACGACCTGGAGCAGCGCATCGAGCGCCTCGCCGCCGAGGAGGAGCTGGCCAGCGTGCGGCCCGAGCTCAACGGCAACGAGATCGCCGAGGCGCTCGCCATCCGACCGGGTCCCGTGCTGGGTGAGGCCTACGACTTCCTCCTGTCGGTCCGGCTCGACGACGGGCCGATCGGCAAGGACGCCGCACGCGAGCGGCTACAGGCCTGGTGGGCGGCACGCGGCTCGACGGACTGACGGCGCGGTGCAGACGCTGCCCGGCCCGGCGGCGGCGGGGAGTTCTCCCCATCGCGGCCGTCCCGGGGCCGTCGTAGTCTCTGCAGCACCTCGTTCCCTCTCCGCCACCGCCTGCGAGACGGTGCTCGGCCGATCTGACACGGCACCCCGTGAATGATTGACTGACCGCGCCGTCCCCGACCCCTGCGGGAACGACCGAAAGGAACGAGCCCATGACCACCCTCGCCTATCCGAGCGCCGCCTTCCCGGGCCAGCCGTCGGTGGCCCTCGAGGTGCCGGACGGATGGGAGCCCGCTCACGCCCCGGGCACGACCATGTCGGCCCGTCTGCCACGCGAGGGTGCGTTCGCGCCCAACGTCGTCGTCACCATCGAGCCGTGCGGGCCCGGCTTCCGGGTCGAGGAGTCGCTCGAGCAGATCGCCTCGCTCGCGACCTCCCGCGGAGGCACCGTGTCCGAGCCGTATGCCGCCGACCTCGGTGGCGCCCAGTTCGTCGGGTGCGACGCGACCTGGCCCGACGACGACGTCGAGACGGTCCTGCAGGCCAACCTCTTCCACCGTGTCGGCACCGGTGCCCCCGGTGCGGGCGCCCACCTCGTGCAGCTGACCGGCACCGTCGGCGGCCCGGACGCCCTGGCCGACTACGAGCTCATCCGGTCGGTCCTCACCACGGCGCGCGTCACGCCCTGGAGCGCGGCATGAGCCCGCATCTGCCGTCCATCACGTCCGGCGTCGCCACCGACGTCGGCCGCGTCCGCCAGCACAACGAGGACGCCGCCCTCATCGAGGGGACCGTCTACGTCGTCGCCGACGGCATGGGCGGCCACGCAGCGGGCGAGGTGGCGAGCCGCATCGCCGCCGAGACCGTGGTCGAGCTCGCCGGACGACCGTCCATCCAGGTGCGTGACATCGTCGCCCAGGTCGAGGAGGCCAACCGGCGCATCCTCGGCTCGGCCGCCCGCCACCCCGAGCAGACCGGCATGGGCACGACCGTCGCGGGTCTCGCCCTCGTCTCCGTCGGCGGCTCACGCCACTGGGCCGTCTTCAACATCGGCGACTCCCGGGTCTACCGCTGCCTCGACGGCCGCCTCTCACAGGTCACCGTCGACCACTCCGAGGTGTGGGAGCTCGTCGAGCGCGGGCTCCTCACCCCCGAGCAGGCGCACCGGCACCCCGGGCGCAACGTCGTCACCCGATCCCTCGGCCGCGACCCGATGGGCATCGTCGACACGTGGGTCTTCCCGCCCTACCCGGGCGAGGTCTTCGTCATCTGCTCCGACGGTCTCTCCAACGAGCTGACCCTCGAGGAGATCGAGGCCGTCCTCGCCGAGCACCCCGACGCCGCGGAGGCCGCCGACGAGCTCGTCCGGCGTGGTGTCGCAGCCGGGGGACGTGACAACGTCACTGCTATCGTCGTCGCGGTACAGGGGCAGGACGCCGACTCGGATGTCGACGAGGACACCACCCCGCGCGAGAACGTGAACGGCTCATCAGGGGAGAGCAGGTCATAGACGTGAGTGGCCCGTCCGTCGTCGTCGAACGGGCCCCCGACGGGTGGACGCACATCGGGGGCCCCGGCATGCACCTGCTCATCGGCCTCGACGAGGATGACGACCGCACGATCGCCGCGAGCGACGCGGCCGACGGCGGAGACGTCGACGACGTCGTCGAGGTGCTGACGGCCGGCGGCATGCGCAAGGCCCAGCACTTCGTCGGCGTGCACTGGCAGCCACGCACCCGCATCGTGGCCTTCGGTCCCGTGTCCGCCCTCGTCACCCTGGCCGACGGCAGCGAGCACGACGTCCGGGCGACGAGCAGCAAGGTCTGGACCGACGTCGAGCTGCCCGAGCACCCCGAGCGTGTCGTCCTGCGCGTGCTCGAGGAGTCGGAGCGCTCGCAGCCCGCCCCGCCCCAGGACCTCGTCGACGGGCCCGCACCGGCTACGACGAAGCCGCCCGCCGGCGACGCGTCCCCATCGGTCGCTCCCGGTCACGGTGCTGACGGCGCGGTCGGCGGGGCGCAGGACGGCGGTGGGGACACCGGCGCGAACCAGGCTCCAGCGGCCGTCGTCGCGGAAGGGGCGGCGCAGCCCGAGCACCCGACTGCGAGCACGACGACAGGAACCTCTTCGGGCACCCCGTCAGGCACCGCGACGGACACGCCGACGACCGCGACCGCTGCGACGACTACGGGCGCGACCCACGGCGATGGACCGGACTCACCCGGAACGGGGGGCGTCATCCCGACCTTCGGCACCGCGGCTCGGTCGTCCGGTGCCGGGTCGGGCTCACGGGACGACGACGCGGTTGGACAGGCGGGCGGCTCCGAAGGCTCGGCCGGCTCCAGCGCGTCGGTCTGGGACCGCAGCTGGGCGACCCGGGACTCGGCTGCCACGACCTCACCCGAGGAGTCCGCGGCGGCACCGAACGCGCCGGCGAGCACAACGGCGAACCCCACCCCGGCCACGGCTGCCGCCACGGTGGCGACCCCCGGACCCGATCGTTCCGACGACCAGCCGGCGATAGCGACCCCGGCGTCCCTGACCACCACGGCTCCGAGCGCTGCCGCCGACGCCGCGCCGACGGGTGCGGCCGAGTCGGCTCCGGCTGCTCGCGCGCCTGCCCTGCGGTCGTGGACCTCCGTCGCGCCTCCGATGCCGGTCCGGGCGACCCCGACGAGCGCTCCCTCCGTCAGCGCCACCCCCGTCGAGGCGCCCGCTGCCGCACCCGTCGCGGACAACCCGGGACACGAGCAGTCCGCCGCGGGGCTGCCCGTGCAGCCTGCGCCCCTCCAGCCTGCGCCCGACCAGCCCACCGCCGTTCAGCCCACCGCCGTCCAGTCGGCGCCCGCACAGGACGAGTCCGTGCAACCCGCGCCGGCGACAGGCGCCACCTCGACGCAGGCGCCGGCTCCCGTGGCCGACGACCTGCCGGCGGCGGAGGCCCACGACATCGACTCGACGTGGGCCGCCCGGCCCGTGCTCGAGCCGGAGGTCGTCGTCTCGGCAACACCCTCCGTGTCGGCGCCCCCTTCATCGCGCGCCACAACAGCTGCCGGCGGCTCGGGCACGTCGACGCCGTCGGCCGACGACGAGGACGGAGACCAGCCGGCGCTGCCCAGCTACGACTACCTCTTCGGGCATACCACCACCGCCGACGAGCACCGCAAGGCCCTGGCGCAGCTGAACCGGCCGGACGACGAGGAGCCAGGGGCCGACGAGGAGCACCTGTCGGTGCCGGCCGTCGCCGACGTCTCAGCCGGGGCGGTCACCAACGCCGCTCCCGCGCCAGACGTCCCCGAGCGACCACTCCCGTCCGCTCCGCGGCTGCCCGACCTTCCCGAGGTGTCCGAGGGCGGTCTCATCTCGTCCGTGCCGTGGGCCACTCCGGCACCCGCGGCGCGCGCGGCGGACCCCGAGCCGGCCGCGCCGACCTTCTCGGGACGGCACACGCCACCCCCCGCACCCAGCCTCCTGCCCCCGATGAACACGCCGTCGCCCGGCCTGCGTGCTCCCGAGGTCACGCCCCTCATCTCCACCGGCCCGCCGCCCGCGTCCGCGGCACCCACCGCCGCGCCGGCGATGCCGTCACCGTCACCTGCTCCCGCGGTCCCTGCGGTCCCTGACCCGACGACGCACTCCGGCCCGGCACCCGCCGCGCCGTCGGTGCCGAGCGCGCCCACGGCATACGCCCCCTCGACCCCGCCACAGGTGGAGCCGAGCTTCGACGTGCCGATCTCGCTGCCGCCCGCGGTGCCGGCGAGCCCCGCGGCCGCGGCCACCCCGGCGCCACCGGTGGCAGACGACGACGAGGACGAGACCGAGCTGACGGTCGACCGCAGCGCGCTCCTCGAGGCTCGCAACGCCGCCCAGAACCAGGCCATCTCGGGACCGAGCGTGCTCGCCGTCCTGTGCTCGGCCGGCCACCCCGCACCGCCGCACAGCGACCGCTGCCGGGTGTGCGGCTCGAGCATCCCCCCGCAGGAGCCGTTCACGATGCCGCGCCCGCCGCTCGGGGTGCTGCGCCTGTCGACCGGTGACGTCGTCACCCTCGACCGCAGCGTCCTGCTCGGTCGTGCCCCGCGCCTCGGCGACGGCCTCGCCGCCCACGACCGCCCGCACGTGGTCAAGGTGCCCAGCCCGGAGCGCGACGTCTCGCGCAACCACGTCGAGGTCATCCTCGAGGGCTGGCACGTCCTGATCCGCGACCTGGGCACGACCAACGGCACGACGGTGACGCTGCCCGGCGAGAGCCCGATCCGCCTGCGCGCCAACGACCAGCAGGTCCTCGAGCCGGGGTCGTTCGTGTCCATGGCCGACGAGGTCTCCTTCACCTTCGAGGCGGCGCTGTGACCCGATGGTCCGTCCACCCCCGCCGGCCGTCGGGAGGTGCGTCGTGAAGAAGGGCGCGCCACCGAAGATCCCGGGACTCGTCTTCGTCCAGCCGCTCGGCTCGGGGGGCTACGCCGACGTCTTCCTCTACGAGCAGCAGAGCCCCCGCATGCCGGTCGCGGTCAAGGTGCTCAAGTCCGAGGGCCTGACCGACGCGCTGCGCCAGCAGTTCGTCGACGAGGCCGACACCATGGCCGCTCTCGGCGACCACCCCTACATCGTGCAGGTCTTCCGTTCCGGCACGTCCGACGACGGCCGGCCCTACCTCGTCATGAAGTACTACCCGCCACCCAACCTCGCGATGCGGGCGCGGGCCGAGCGCTTCTCCGTCGAGGACGTGCTGCGCACCGGCATCCAGCTCGCGAGCGCGGTCGAGACCGCGCACCGCGCGCACATCACCCACCGCGACATCAAGCCGGCCAACGTGCTCATCAGCGCCTATGGTGCGCCGGGCCTGACCGACTTCGGCATCGCAGGACGTGGCGCGCGCGAGGGCGACGTCGAGCCCGAGGCCACCGACGACGTCGGGGTCTCGGTGCCATGGGCGCCGCCCGAGGTCCTCTACGGGCAGAGCAACGGCGACGAGCGCTCCGACGTCTACTCGCTCGCCGCCACGTTGTGGCAGCTGCTCGTGGGTCGCTCGCCGTTCGAGGTCCCCGGTGGGGACAACTCGGCGTATGCGTTGATGCCGCGGATCCGCAGCACGCCGCCACCGGCCACCGGCCGCCAGGACGTGCCGCCCGGCCTCGAGCGCCTGCTCGCCCAGGCCATGGCCAAGGACCCCGCGCACCGGCCGTCGTCGGCGCTGGAGCTCGCACGGGCGTTGCAGGCCGTGGAGCAGCAGCAGCGCCTGGGCCGCACCCCGATCGTCGTGCTCGACGACCAGGGCCACACGACCCTCGTGAGCCAGACGCAGGGATCGCCGACCGGGCGCGGCGGCGACGACGAGGACCGCACCCGGATCAAGGCGCCGCAGACCGTCGTGGCCCAGCCGCTCGGTCCCTCGCCCTCCGCGCCGGACGGCGAGACGCGTCGGCGCTCCGACGCCGGAGGGCAGCGCTGGTCACCGGCCCCGATGCCGACCGCGGGCCCGGCGACCTCCGCGGCACCGGTCCGTCCCGCAGCCACGACAGACCCGGTCACGAGCCAGACCGCACCCCTGGGCTCCGACGCCTCGGACGAGGCGACGGTCCGTCGGGCCGTGGGCGCCGCTGGGGCACAAGCACTTCCGGCCCCGGCGGCCGCACCGACGTCGCCCCTCTCCAGGCCGCCGGTGCTCTGGGGCCTGGCTGCGGGTGTCGTCGTGCTCGTCGGTCTCGTCGTCTTCCTGCTGCTCCGTCCGTCCGGCGGCAGCGGCGAGGACCCGGCGATGCCGGCGCCGAGCGCCACGGTCTCGATGCCGGGCGACGACAGCGCCATCGGCAACGGGGTCTTCGACAAGCCGAGCGTCACCGCGAAGTCGGGCTCCGGCAGCGTCGGTTTCACGTGGAACTACCCGCAGCCGGACAAGAAGGACACCTTCCGGCTGTCCTACGGCCCCACGCCGTCCGACGCCGGGAACCCCGAGCGCTCCAAGCTCGTCACCGTCACGACCCCGAGCTACACGGTCAAGGCGGCCAAGGGCACCAAGGTGTGCGTCACGGTCCGCGTGTCCCGTTCGGGCCAGATCTCGCCGGGGTCGGACGTCCAGTGCGAGACGGCGCAGTGAGGCGCCGGGCCGACCCGGGTCTGAGTATGCCGGCGGGTGGACACCACACGGCCGGGACGGCAGCCTCGTCCCGGACACCACCAAACCACCACAAGCTTCCGTAACGCCGCACGGCCGGACATCGTTGACCGCGAGTCACAGCCGGAGGGCGTGTCGACAGGGATTAGGGGACCTGATCGTGATCCACAGCAAGGTGACCGTCGTGTTCTGCGGCGAGGAGTACTCCGTGTCACCGGAGACCGGCCTGTCCATCGGACGCACCGGCGACGTCGAGGTCGACGACAACCCCTACCTGCACCGCACCTTCCTCGTCGTCTCCTTCGAGAACGGCTTCTGGTGGATCAGCAACACCGGCTCGACGCTGACGGCGACGGTGGCCGACGAGCAGGGCCTGTTCCAGGCCTGGCTCAACCCGGGCGCGAAGATCCCGCTCGCGATGAAGAAGCTCATCGTCTGGTTCACCGCCGGCCCCACGACCTACGACTTCGAGATCCACGTGGCGAGCCCGGCCTTCAAGTCCGTGACGGCCGACCCGGGCACCGACGAGGACGACGACGACCTGGGGGCCGCCACGGTCGGGCGCGTGTCGTTCACCCCGGACCAGAAGCTGCTCGTCGTCGCGCTGTGCGAGCCGTTCCTGCTGCGCCGTGAAGCGGGTACGAGTCAGATACCCTCCTCGGCCGCCGCCGCAGATCGGCTCGGCTGGACCCTCACGCGCTTCAACCGCAAGCTCGACAACGTCTGCCAGAAGCTCGCCGATGCCGGCACGCGCGGCCTGCACGGCGGCGTGGGCAAGCTCGCGACCAACCGGAAGGCGCGACTCGTCGAGCACGCGCTCTCGACCAAGCTCGTCACCGAGGCGGATCTCGCCCTCCTCGACGGCCCGGTCACCACCGACACCACGACCGACGCAGGGCCGAGGGTCGACGGCCGCACGGTCGTCGCCGAACAGGGGAACGCATGAGCACCGCCGTCACCAAGCGACGTATCGGGGTCATCTCGACCGTCGTCGTCGCCCTCGTCGCGAGCCTGCTCGTCTGGCTCGCGACCCGCAGCGAGGGGGAGATGGCGCGCAAGGCCGACCTCAACGACGGCGGCATCTGGGTCACCAACTCCGAGCAGTCGCGCTTCGGCCGCATCAACAAGGCGGCCGGGCAGCTCGACGCCGGGGTCTATGCCGACGTGGGCTCCAGCTCGGGCCTCGACATGTACCAGGACGGCGCGGCGGTCGTCGGCTACACCAAGGCGAGCAACCAGGTCATCCCGATCAACCCGTCCGAGGGCACGCTCCGGTCCGAGCAGGCCGTGCTGCTGCCCAAGGCGAGCACCGCCACCGGCAACCGTGTCTTCACCTCGCCGCCGATCGACCTCCGGGGCGGCAGCATCGCGATGATCGACCCGGCGAGCGGTGAGCTGCGCGCCCAGCACGTCGACGACCGCGGCGGCGTCACCGGCCTCGAGGGCCTGCAGGCCACGGCCAAGCCCGTCGCCAAGGTGGGCGGCAACGCCGCCGTCGCCGTCGGCGTCGACGGCACCGTCTACGCGCTCTCGGCCGCCAAGGGGACGGTCACGGTCGTCCGGCCCAAGGGCACCGCCTTCGACAAGCCGGTCACGACGGACCTGAAGTTCGCCTCCAAGTCGGCGCAGATCACGGCCGTCGGCTCGCACTGGGTCGTCTGGGACTCCGGCACCGGCAAGCTCTACTCCGACGCGCTGCCGCAGCCGCAGCAGCTGTCGGTCGGCAACGCCGAGCCGGGCAACCCCGCCTTCGCCGCGCTGCAGCAGCCGGGGCCCGACGCCCCGAGCGTGCTGATCCAGGACGAGGCGCAGCTCTCGCAGGTGTCGCTGACGGGTGACAGCCCGACCACCGGTGGCGTCAAGCTCGGCCAGGGCGCGCCGGGCCAGCAGCTCCTCCTCTCCGCGCCGGTCCGCCTCGGAAGCTGCGTCCACGCCGCGTGGGCCGGCCCGTCCAACGTCTACTACGGCCGCAACTGCGGCTCGCCCACCGACGCCGACACCGTCGACCTCGGGGCGATGAAGAAGGGCGTGCGCACCGACGGCGTCAAGCTGCGCGTCAACCGCGGCCTCATCGTCCTCAACGACCTCGACTCGGGCGACGTGTGGGACGTCGACCGCGACAAGGTCAAGATCGACAACTGGAACTCGGTCATCCCGCCGCCGCAGACCGACAACAAGAACAAGAAGAAGGACGAGAACCTCCTCGACGACCAGCAGACCCGGACGCCTCCCAAGGCCCAGCCGGACGCCATGCAGGTCAGGCCCGGTCGCACCTCGACCCTGCACGTCCTCGACAACGACTCCGACAGCCAGGGCTCGATCCTCGCCATCGGCCCCGGCGACGTGACGCAGCCGGACGTGGCCGGCATCCAGGCCACCCCGTCGGCCGACGGGCAGACCGTCCAGGTCACCGTCCCCGACGAGCCCGGCTCCCAGGGCTTCTCGTTCAGCTACACCGTCAACAACGGCACGTCGGCGGCCAACGGGCGGGCCACCGCCAGGGTCACCGTGCGCATCGTGGGACCCGACGTCAACACCCCTCCACGGCTGCGTGCCGGACAGAAGCAGCTCGCCTCCACGGCCTACCCCGTCGTCGCCGGCGGCACGGTCAAGGTCGGGGTCGTCGCCGACTGGCGTGACGCCGAGAACGACCCCCTCCAGGTCACCGCAGCCGACCCCTCCGTGGGAGTCGACGGCGCGGGAGCACTCACCGTCCACGCCCAGGACCGCCCCGGCGAACAGGTCGTCAACTACCAGATCGACGACGGGCACAACGGGACGACGTCGTCGACGGTCGGGCTGCGCGTGCTCGGCGACAACGACCGCGCCGTCGCGCCACGCACCCAGCCGGACGTGCTGCGCGCCGTGGTGGGCAAGCCGGTGCAGCTCCAGCCTCTCGGCAACGACATCCCGGGAGCCGACCCGAGCGACCCCGAGGCGCAGATGCACCTCGCGCAGCAGGTGCGTGGCCCGGGCCAGCTGACCATCGACACCAACCTCGACACCAACGTGCTCACCGTCACCGGACAGACGCCGGGCACCACGACCATCACCTACGCCGCGCAGGTCGGTGCGGCGGTCAACGTCGGCCGGGTCCGCGTCGACATCCTGCCCGACCCGTCGAAGGACCTGCCCCCGGTGGCCTCGCCCGACGCCGCCGTGGTGCGCGGCCAGGCCCCGGTCATCGCCGACGTCCTGTCCAACGACTACAGCCCCCGCAGCGACGTGCTCGTCGTCCAGCGGGTCGTCTCCGGCGCCGAGTGGCTGCGCGCCTCGATCGTGCAGGGCCGGTGGGTCCGGGTCCAGGCCACGGGACCGCTGACCGACGGCCAGCAGCGGCGCGGCATCGTCAGCTACACGATCTCCGACGGCACCAGGACGGCCGTGGGCCAGCTCTCCGTCGTCCAGAAGCCGGAGCTCAAGGCGCAGGTGCTGCCGACCGTCGTCGACGACACGGCCCTCGTGCGCGTCGGCGACGCCGTCACCGTGCCGGTGCTCGACAACGACTCCATGACCGAGGGGATCCCCCTCGTGCTCGACCCCGGCGGCGTGCGCGTCCTGTCCGGCGGCGGCCAGGCGTTCGCCTCGGGCTCGGTCGTGCGCTACGTCCCCGACACCGCACCCATCACGGGGCCTCGCACGGCGATCCTCGAGTACACCGCCTATCCCGAGGGCCTCCGGGCCCGGTCGGTCACGGGGCGCGTCACCGTCACCGTCATGCCGCTGCCGGACCCGAAGAAGAACCCCGACCAGCCCCCGACGGCGCGCTCGTTCTCCGCGAGCGTCACCGCCGGTGACACCCTGTCGATCACGGTGCCGACGAGCGGGGTCGACCCCGACGGTGACCTGACGTTCGTCAGCGGGATCGTCGGCGAGGACGGAGGGCCGGTCAACCTCAAGCTCGGCCGCGTCGACGGCTTCGGCGCAGCGACGATCCGCTACGAGGCCTATCCCCGCAGCTCGGGCACCGAGGTCATCCGCTACCAGCTGCGGGACCGCTTCGGCCTCTCGAGCGAGGGACTCATCCGGGTCGGCGTCGTGCAGCCCGGTGACCCCCAGCCGCCCGTCGCGGTCGAGGACGACATCGTCGCCGCGCCCGGGCGCACGGTCCACGCCGACGTGCTGTCCAACGACCTCATCGGGGCGGGCGACTCGGTCCAGTTCGAGGACCTCTCCAAGCTCAACGACGCCGACGTGCTCAAGGAGTTCAAGCGCCAGAAGGACGACACCTTCGATGTCGTGACCCCGGAGGAGGGCCCGGCCAAGGTGCTCGCCTACGGCATCACGGACGGCCTGTTCGACCCGTCGCGCTCGACGCTGACGGTGCGCGGACAGAAGGGCTTCAACAACCCGCCGATCGCCGTCGACGACACCGCCGTGCTCAAGCCGGGCGAGAGCACCGTGCTCGTCGACGCGCTCGCGAACGACCGCGACATCGACGGCACCCAGGCCTCGCTGCACATCACGAAGGTCGTCGGCAACGGCGTGACGGTCGAGGGCCGCAAGGTGCGCATCCAGGTCCAGCCCGAGGCCCGCGTCGTGCCGTACGTCATCGAGGACGCCGACGGCGCCTCGGCGATGGCGCTCATCTACGTGCCGGCGGGCAACAACGGACTGCCCTACGTCGTCGACGGCAAGACCATCCAGATGGGCGCCAACTCCACGACGAAGGTCAAGCTGTCCGACTACGTGGTCGACCCCCGCGGGGGTGCCGTGGCCCTCACGTCCCCCGACACCGTGTCGACGAGCCCCAGGGAGAACCTCCAGCAGGCTGCCGACTCCTCCACCGAGCTGACGCTCAGCTCCACCAACGGCTACGTCGGACCGGCAGCCCTGATGCTCGAGGTGACCAACGCCAAGAGCCCGCAGGACAAGGGAGCCCAGAAGGCCTACGTGACGATCCCGGTGCAGATCGGGCCGGCCGTCCCCGTGCTCCGGTGCCCCGACCACGAGGTCAGGCTCGTCGCCGACGGCCCGGCCCGTACCGTCGACATCCCGCGCCTGTGCCACGCGTGGCTCCCGACCGGGATGTCCGACGCCCAGGCGCAGTACGAGGCCAAGTGGGACCAGGCCGTCGACCGCGTCGACCTGACCCAGACCGGCGCCGGCGGGCGTGCCGTCGTGCTGCGGGCCGAGCCGGCCGCGCAGGCTGGTGCCACCGGCACCTTCACGGTCAACGCCAAGGGCGGGACCGACTCGTTCAAGATCCGGGTGCGCGTGGTCAGCTCCCCGCCGATCGCCACCGTGCGCCCGGCCCACATCGAGGGGCTCATCGCCGGCACGAGCCGCACCGTCAACATCGCGCAGTACCTCGACAGCCCGCTGGGGGCGCCGCAGTGCGCGATCCAGGCCACTCGGGCGGTCAGCGGCACCGGGGTCACGGCGAGCCAGAGCGGCTGCCAGGTCACCGTCACGGCGAGCAGCGCCGCCCGTGGCGACGCCCGGATCCAGGTGCAGGTCGTCGACGCACCGGGGCGTCCCTTCGCGATCGGTGAGATCACGGTCAGCGTGCGCAGCAAGCCGGACCCGACGGGTGCGCCCGTCGCGGTGGCCGACCGCATCCTCGGCAGCACCGCACGCGTGGACTGGCAGCCGCCCGCCTACGACGGCGGTCTGCCGATCCTCGAGTACGAGGTCAGCGCCGTCGGCGGCCCGAAGCAGAAGTGCGCCGCGTCGCCGTGCACCATCACCGGGCTGACCAACGGTCAGGACTACCGCTTCACGGTGCGCTCGCGCAACGCGGTCGACTGGTCCGAGCCGAGCCCGGAGAGCAACACCGTGCGTCCGGACACCAAGCCCGAGGCGACCTCGATCACGACGATCGTCGCCGGCGACCACACGCTGAACACCTCGTGGTCGGCGCCGGTGAACAAGGGCAGCGCGATCGACCAGTACCGGGTGCAGTGGGTCAACATCGGGTCCGGCGCCGGACAGAGCGGGTCCAAGCCGGTCCCGGCCCCGCAGCTGTCGGCCGTGATCTCCGGTCTCGTCAACGACGACGCCTACCAGGTGCGCGTCCAGGCCCACAACGGTGCCGGGTGGGGCCCCTACGGTCCGCAGGTGAAGGGGCAGTCCTTCGGCACCCCGCCGGCCGTGCCGGCGCCGACGCTGTCGCCGCGGACCCCGTCACCGGGTGACGCCAACGCCCAGGTCACCATCCGGTGGCCTGCGACCGACCCGAACGGCCCGCCCATCACCAAGTACGACGTGTTCCGCCGCACGGGCGGCGGCGCGTGGACCGGCATCGCCACCGTCTCCGGCGGCGACCCGCGCGTGGCGTCCGACACGATCCCCTACCAGGGGCAGACGGTCGAGTACACCGTGACGGCGACCAACGGCGGCCCGGCCACCTCCGACAAGGCCAACTTCTCGGGGTACAAGGCCGACGGCATCCCGCAAACGCCCACGCTCAACGCGGTGCGGACACCCAACGAGGACTACAAGGCCGTCGCCTCCTTCACGCTCGGGGACTCGCGCTCCACGGGCTACGGCACCGTCAACTGGCGCACGTCCGAGGGTCGTTCGGGCTCCTGGGCCTGCTCGGGCGGCTGCGCGGGTGGCACCGCAGGCAACCTGGGCACCAACAACCAGTCGATGCAGGTGCAGGCGTGCAACGTCGCCGGCAAGTGCTCGCCCTGGTCGAACGCCGTGAGCTACCACCCCTACGGCCCGACGCAGGCCGTGAACGGTCTGCGGGCCAGCTCGGTCGGCGACCACGACATCACGTTCTCGTGGGGTGCGGCGCCGGACAACGGCAACGCCATCGACTACTACTCGGTGTCGAGCAGCGGTGGCGGCAGCGGCTGCGACGGCCGCACCGGGGGGACGTCGTGCACGGTCTCGGGACTCGGCTACTCCAGCAGCGTCACCGTGACCGTCACGGCCCACGCCCCGCGGTCGGGCAACGGTCCCTCGCGGTCGGCGTCCGCGACGACGAACGCGGCGCCGAAGCCGCAGGTGACCTTCATCGGTCACGGCTCGCTCTGCGGCGCCGAGTGCAAGACGGGCAGCGACCCCTGCACAACGACCTGCTACCACATCGGCTACACGCTGCAGAACTACCAGGGGTCGATCAGCTGCACGTTCGACAGCGACAAGGGTGGCTGGGCCCTCCCGGACAACGGCGGCAGTGGCACCCACCGGCCCAGCAACGGCTCGAACAACTCGGGCAAGTACTACGGCTATCCCGGCGGCTGGGTGTCGATCACCTGCAGCGGTTCCAACGGCAGCGACTCCGCGAGGCGAAGTCCGTGGGGCTGACCCCGCGAGCCTCGCGGCGACCACCCGACCCGGCCACACGGCATACCCCCACTTCGATGAAACACCTGACAGGAGAACGACACCCATGACGGCCACGCCCACCACCGGTCGCATCACCCAGGAGCAGGTCACCTGGTTCGCCCACACCTTCGACCAGCTCGTCGGCAACATCGAGAAGGCCGTGCTCGGCAAGCAGCACGTGACGCGCCTCGCCCTGACCTGCCTGCTCTCCGAGGGCCACATGCTCCTCGAGGACTTTCCCGGCACCGGCAAGACGCAGCTCGCGCGCGCCCTCTCGGCGACGGTCCAGGGCACGCACAGCCGCATCCAGTTCACGCCCGACCTGCTGCCGAGCGACGTCACCGGCGTCACGATCTACGAGCCGACGAAGCAGACCTTCGAGTTCCACCCGGGCCCGATCTTCGCGACCATCGTGCTCGCCGACGAGATCAACCGCGCCTCGCCCAAGACCCAGTCGGCGCTGCTGGAGGTCATGGAGGAGGGCCGGGTCACGATCGACGGCAAGCCGCACTCGGTCGGTGAGCCCTTCATGGTGATCGCGACGCAGAACCCCATCGAGCAGGCGGGCACCTACCGCCTGCCGGAGGCCCAGCTCGACCGCTTCCTCATGAAGGCCAGCGTCGGCTACCCCGACCACGAGGCGACCATCGCCGTCCTCGCCGACGCCAAGACGCGTGACCGCGCCAAGACGCTGAGCCCGCTCATCGCGAGCAACGTCATCGTCGAGATGAGCAAGCTCGCTGACGAGGTGCACGTCGACCCGGCGATCCTCGGCTACGTCAGCCGCATCGCCGAGGAGTCGCGCCGCCACCCCAACCTCAAGCTGGGCCTGTCGGTCCGTGGCTGCCTCGCCTACGTGCGCTGCGCCAAGACGTGGGCGGCCAGCCAGGGCCGCACCTACGTCGTCCCCGACGACATCAAGGTGCTCGCCGAGCCGGTGCTGAGCCACCGCCTCCTGCTCAACGCCGAGGCGCAGTTCGCGGGCACCACGGTCGAGCAGTGCGTCGACCAGATCCTCGGCGACATCGCGCCGCCGGCCGAGCGCGCCTCGGCCTGACCGCGTCGTCCGCAGAAGCAACCAAGGGGACCGCATGACCCAGCAGGACCAGGAGGCCGCGCCGTCGCGTCGCGGCGGCCGCTTCCGTATGCCGTCACGCGCGGGAGCGCGGGCCGGTGCCGTCGCGCCCGTGGCGGGGGGTACGGCGGGCGGGACCGGCGGTCACGCCGTCGCCGGCTCGACGAGCCGTGGCATCCGCCAGATCACCGCGCCGATCACCCGGTCCATCGAGCAGGTGGCCGGCCAGACGGAGGGTGTCTGGCGTCCGGTGGCGGGCATCCTGCGGTGGGTGTCGCCGCTCGGGTGGACGATCCTCGCGCTCGGCCTCGTGTGCTGGGGCGTCGGTGCCCGCTGGGGCTGGACCGAGCTGCTCATGGTGGCCGGTGCGGCGCTGGTGCTCTTCGGCGTGTGCTTCGCTCTCGCTCTGGGACGCACCAAGGTGCGCATCCTCGCCGAGGTCGACCCCCGCCGCGTCGTCGTCGGTGAGCCGGCGACGGGCCGGATCCTCGTCACCAACGAGGCTCGCACGCCGATGCTGCCGATCCTCGTCGAGCTGCCGGTGGGCCTGTCGGCGGCGCGGTTCGTCCTGCCGGCGCTGACCCCGGGCACCGCGCACGAGGAGCTCTTCGTCGTGCCGACCTCGCGCCGCGGCGTCATCCAGGTCGGTCCGGCCACGACCGTGCAGGGCGACCCGCTCGGTCTCATGCGGCGCACGCTGACGTGGACCGAGCGCACCGAGCTGTTCGTCCACCCGCGCACCGTGGCCCTCGAGCCGCTGGGTGCCGGCCTGCTGCGCGACCTCGAGGGCAGCACCACCGAGGACGTCTCGATGAGCGACCTCGCCTTCCACGCCCTGCGCGAGTACCAGCCGGGCGACGACCGCCGCTACATCCACTGGCGCAGCTCGGCCAAGGCGGGACGCCTGCTCGTGCGCCAGTTCCTCGACACGCGGCGCTCGCACGTCACGGTCATCGTCGACCCCGACCCGGAGCAGTACCGCTCCGGGCACGGCAAGACGGGCCGGACCGACCGCGACGTCGAGCGTGACGTCATGGCGGCCAACGCCCCGACGGCGATCCAGGCCGATGTCGAGACGGCGATCTCGGTGGGGTCCTCGATCATGGTGCGCGTCATGCTCGACGAGCAGGACTGCACCATGGTCTGCGGCGCCCAGAAGGTCACGAAGTCCGTGCCGCAGGTCGGCCTCGACGCGATGTCGCGGGTCGAGCCCGGCCCGATCGACCTGTTCGCGGCCAGCCTCGACGCCACCGACCTGGCGCCCGACACCTCGACGGTGTTCATCGTCACCGGTCCGCACCGCCCGTTCATCGAGCTGCAGCGAGCGGCCGGGCAGTTCCCGCCGGAGGTGACGCGCGTCATCGTCGTCGTCGACCCGCAGGCCCAGCACGGCATCCGCCGTGGCGGCGGCCTGTCGATCCTCACGCTGAGCGCGCTCGAGGACCTCCGTCCCCTCCTGTTCACCGGAGTTGCCCGATGAGCCAGACCGGTATCACCGCCCCGCCGCCGAGCGCCCTCGTGCGACCACCGAGCGCCCGCGAGCGTCTCGGAGCCCAGCTGGCGAAGCTGCGCCCGACGGTGCCGCAGCTCGTCGACGCCGGCTTCACGATCGCGCTCGTCGGCATCGCGCTCGTCGGCTTCCGCACCACGTTCTTCGGCCTCGGCTGGCTGTGGGTCGGCCTCGCGGGCCTGCTCGTCGGGCTCCTCGTCAGCCACGTCGGGGCCGCGTTCCGCGCCTTCGGCGTCGTGACGATGCTCGGCGCGGCAGTCGCCTACCTGCTGCTCGGCGGGCCCCTGGCCGTGCGCGAGGACCTCATCGCGGGGTTCCTGCCCTCCGGGTCGACCTTCGGGACCCTCGTGCACATGGCCGTCCCGGGCTGGAAGGAGCTGCTGACGGCCCTGCCGCCGGTGGACTCCAAGGGCCCCTACATGGCACTGCCCTTCCTCTTCGGGCTCGTCGGCGCCGCCCTGACCTACGGCGTCGCCCGGCGCTGGCCGGGCGCGGTCCTCGCGCTCGTCTCGCCGGTGGCTCTGCTCGTCGCCTCGATCGTGCTCGGCACGCAGACGCCGGCAGCCGTGCTCGTCCAGGGCGCCGTCTTCGCCCTCGTGGCCATCGGCTGGACCGCGCTGCGCAGCAACCGCAACCGTCCGGCGCTCCAGAACGGTGCCGGGCGCACGACGCGTGCCGTGACCACTGCGGGCCTGCTCGCCGTGGCCACGGTCGGCGGCTTCTTCGTCGGGCCGCTGCTGCCCGGGGCCGACCCGACGCGCACGGTGTTCCGCTCCTCGCTCGAGCCGCCGTACGACGTCAGCCAGTACGCGTCGCCGCTCGCCGGCTTCCGCCAGTACACCGAGCCCAACAGCGCCAAGCAGTTCGACAAGACGCTGCTCACGGTCAAGGGCCTTCCGGCCAACGTGCCGCTGCGGTTCGCCGCCCTCGACTCCTACGACGGGTACGTCTGGGGCGCAGGCAACTTCGCCAACCTCGGCAGCGGCCCCGTCCCCGATGGCACGAGCTTCCGCAAGGTCGGCAGCCACATCGCGGCCGAGGGTCCCGGCCAGGAGGTCACGGCCACCGTGGCGGTGCCGGCCGGTGGCTACAGCGACGTGTGGCTGCCGACCTTCGGCACCGTCACCGGGCTCGACTTCGGCGGCGGGCGCCGCGACCAGCTCAGCGACGACCTGCGCTTCAACATCGACACCAACACCGGGGTCCTGCCCGAGAAGCTCGCGGCCGGCGACCAATACACCGTGACCGCCTACGTCGAGGCTCCGCCGACGGCCCTGCCGAAGTCGGTGAACCTCGCCGACGGCTCCACCGTCGACGCGTCGGCACTGACGTTCCTCGACGACAAGGTGACGCCCTGGACCGACCGCGTCGACGGCCAGTGGGAGAAGGTCGCGGCCGTGGCCAAGGCTCTCCAGGACGGCGCCTACACCGACGGTGGCGCACCCGGGGACTACCAGAACGTCTTCCTCCCCGGGCACAGCCTGCTGCGGATGAGCCAGTTCATGAAGTCGACCCAGCTGGCCGGCAACGACGAGCAGTACGCCGCCGCCTACGCGCTCGTCGCCAACCGGCTCGGCGTCCCGGCGCGGGTCGTGCTGGGCGCGATCCCCGAGGCCGGCGGCGTCGTCAAGGGCAAGGACGTCCGCGCGTGGGTCGAGGTCAAGCTCGCCGACGACACGTGGATGCCGATCCTCGCCACGCAGTTCGTCCCCGAGCGCAACAAGAAGCCGCAGCAGCTGATCCGCAAGTCCGAGGAGAAGAAGACCGGCGCCCAGGTGCCGCCGCCGGCGGCGAACAACCCGCCGAGCGTCCTCCAGGGCCCGGACCAGGCGCAGAACGCCACGCAGCTGCGCAACCCGCAGAAGGACGACAACCCGCTCAACCCCGACAACTGGCCTGACTGGCTGCGCTGGCTCCTCTTCTACGTGCTCGTGCCCCTGCTGGTCCTGCTCGCCGTCTATGGCGCGATCCGCGGGGCCAAGTGGCTGCGGCGTCGCCGCCGTCGCACGACAGGTGGCACCTCCGCCCGCGTCACCGGTGGCTGGCGCGAGATCATCGACACCGCCCGTGACCTTCGGATGCCGTTGCCTCCCAAGGGGACCCGCATCGAGCAGGCGCGCGCGCTCGAGCTCCACGTCGACGGTCCTCCGCCGCCGAAGCCGAGCGTCGTCGTCGACGGCGCCCTCATGGGTGCGCCCGTGGCGGCGCACGGTCCCTTCGGCCCGGGCACGGTGCCGAGCGCCGACACGGAGCCGCTGCCGACCCCGGCCGCCGAGACGGGCGGCCGCGGGCAGCTGGCCCTCGTGCCGCTCGCCGCCTCCGCCAACGGGCACGTCTTCGACGTCGACGAGCCGACCCCCGAGGAGGTCGCCGCCTTCTGGGCCGACGTCGAGACGGCCCGCAAGCGGATCCGCAGCGAGCAGACGTTCTGGCAGAAGCTGCGCGGCGACGTCTCGCTCCGCACGTTCCGCGACCGGCAGCCCAGCGGCGCCGGACTCGGGCCCGCCCGCACGCGGACGTCGCGAGGACAGGGCCGGGGCGGCAGCGAGCCCCCGCGCCGGGGACGGCGCAGCACGAGCAAGGCGGGCATCGGCACCAGCCTGCCGACCACGACCACTGCAGGACGCCGCGGCAGCCGCCGCGGCGCGAGCACGGGCCAGGCCCGCACGAAGGGTGACGCGTGAAGCTGAAGTTCGTCCTCCGGTCCGGTGACCGCGAGACCGACCTCGTCGCGACGACGGACTCCGCCACCACGGTCGGCGACCTCGCCGGCTTCCTGGCGGCCGCCGACCCGAACCGCTCGAGCGTGCTCGGCGCGGACGCCCCGATGACGCTCGCGCTCGTCGACCAGGACCTGCGGGCGCTCGACCCGCGCGCGACGGTCGCCGAGAGCGGCCTCCAGTCCGGCATGCGCGTCTCGGTGACCCGGGCCGGAGAGGGCTTCGTCGACCGGGGGCGCCCGGCGGCGGTCGCCTTCATCCGGTCCGGCCCCGACGCGGGCAAGGAGTTCCCGCTCGCCCGCGGGACGGCATACGTCGGCCGTGGACGCGGCTGCGAGGTGCAGCTGTCCGACGAGTCGGTCTCTCGCAAGCACGCCAAGCTCGTCATCCAGGAGGTCGTGGAGGTCGTCGACCTCGGCTCGGCCAACGGCATCACGGCCGGCGGTCAGCAGGTGACGCGCGCGCACCTCAAGAGCGGCGACGTGGTGCGGGTCGGCGACACCGAGCTCGAGGTGCACCTGCAGGGCGACGGCGTCGTCAGCCGGCCCGGCAGCGGCGTCCTGTCGGGCGACGCCGGCACCGTCGCGTTCTCCCGCTCACCCCGCGTGGCGCCCCTCTTCACCGGACAGGAGTGGCAGGTCCCCGACCTGCCCGAGCGCGGCAAGCTCAACCCGATGCCGCTCGTCGCGATGGTCGTGCCGCTGCTGATGGGCATCGTCATGTACCTCATCACCCGCAGCGCCTTCTCGATCATCTTCATGCTGATGATGCCGATGATGATGGCCGGCACCTACTACGAGGCGCGTCGCCAGCAGAAGAAGGACTTCGCCCAGGCGATGGAGGACTTCCGCGAGGACCTCGGGCTGCTCTCCCAGCGCATCCGCGGGTCGCTCGAGGTCGAGGGGCAGACCCGCCGCGGCGAGCACCCGAGCGGGCTCGAGTGCCTGACCGCCGTGCGCGACCGCAGCGCCCTGCTCTGGACCCGCCGGCGCGACGGCAACGGCTTCGGCGAGCTGCGGCTCGGCCTCGGCACCCGTCCGTCGCGCTCCCCGATCAAGATGCCCGCGGTCGGCCGCTCCAAGGCCCAGGCCTGGCTCGCCGTCTCCGAGGAGCTGAGCGGCCTCGAGGTCGTCCACGACGTCCCCGTCGTCGCCACGCCGCTGAGCGACGGCGCCGTCGGCATCGCCGGCCAGCGCGCCGCAGCCCTCGGCGCGGCCCGTTCGCTCGTGCTCCAGGGCACCGCGCTGCACTCGCCGGCCGAGCTCGCCGTGTGCTCCTTCGCCTCCGGCAGCTCGGCGCGCGACTGGGACTTCCTCAAGTGGCTCCCGCACACGACCTCTCCGCACAGCCCGATCGGGGTCGACCACCTCGCCGCCAGCGCCCCCGGGTGCTCGGCGCTCGCCGACGCCCTCGAGGACATCGTCGAGGCCAAGGGCACCGGCAAGGAGCAGGACCAGGCCACCGCCGAGCGGCCGACCGTGCTCGTGCTCGTCGAGAGCGACGCCCCCATCGACCGCAGCCGCCTCGTCGCGATCGCCGAGCGCGGCCACCGGCACGGCATCGTCGTGCTGTGGGTCGCCGAGACGCAGCAGCTGCTGCCCGCCGCGTGCCAGACCTTCCTCGTCGTGTCCGACGACCACACCTCGCTCGCCGGCTATGTCCACGCCGGCGAGGAGGTGCAGCCCGTCGCCGTCGACCGCATCTCCTACGACGAGGCGATGGCGGGCGCCCGCCAGCTCGCGCCCGTCGTCGACGCCGGTGTCCCCGTCGACGACGCGAGCGACCTGCCGCGAGCGGTCTCGCTGCTCACCCTCACCGGCACCGACCTCGCGAGCTCCGAGGAGGCGGTCATCGAGAAGTGGGGCGAGTCCCGCTCGATCCTCACGGGTCCCTACGCGCCCGCGGTCCTGCCGCGCAAGCCCGGCAACCTGCGCGCCGTCGTCGGCCAGTCGAGCCAGGGCACCTTCTCGGTCGACATCCGCTCCGACGGCCCGCACGCCCTCGTCGGCGGCACGACCGGTGCCGGCAAGTCCGAGCTGCTGCAGGCGTGGATCCTCGGCATGGCCGCGGCCCACTCGCCGCAGCGGGTCACCTTCCTGCTCGTCGACTACAAGGGTGGCTCCGCCTTCCGCGACTGCGTCAAGCTGCCGCACACGGTCGGCCTCGTCACCGACCTGTCGCCGCACCTCGTGCGCCGCGCGCTCGCCTCGCTCGCGGCCGAGCTGCACTACCGCGAGCACCTGCTCGCCCGGCACAAGGCCAAGGACCTGCTCGAGCTCGAGCGGCGCGGCGAGGTGGACGCCCCGCCGTCGCTGATCCTCGTCGTCGACGAGTTCGCCGCGCTCGTGCAGGAGGTGCCGGAGTTCGTCGACGGCGTCGTCAACGTCGCCCAGCGAGGCCGCTCCCTCGGGCTGCACCTCATCCTCGCCACGCAGCGCCCCGCCGGTGTCATCAAGGACAACCTGCGCGCCAACACCAACCTGCGCATGGCGCTGCGGATGGCCGACGAGAACGACTCCGACGACGTCCTCGGCTCCAAGGAGGCGGCCTTCTTCGACCCGGCCCTCCCGGGTCGTGCCGTCTCCAAGACCGGCCCGGGCAGGCTCGTCCCCTTCCAGACGGGGTATGCCGGTGGGTGGACCTCCGACGTCCCGCCGCCGCCGGACATGAAGGTCGAGACGCTGACCTTCGGTCGCGGCACCGAGTGGGAGCCGCCCCGCGTCGAGGGCGCCGACGACTCCGCCGACCTCGGTCCCACCGACATCCAGCGGCTCGTGTCGACGCTGGGTCGTGCGGCGCGCGTCGCCGAGCTGGCCAAGCCCCGCAAGCCGTGGCTGCCCGACATGCGCCCGGTCTACGACCTCGCGAGCCTGCCGACGCAGCGCCGTGACGACGAGCTCGTCTTCGGCATCGCCGACGACCCCGACAACCAGGCCCAGCCCGAGATCGCGTTCCGTCCCGACAAGGAGGGCAACATCGCGATCTACGGCACCTCGGGCTCGGGCAAGTCGGTCTTCCTGCGCTCCATGGCGGTCGCGGCCGGCTACACCGTGCGCGGCGGGCCGTGCCACGTCTACGGCCTCGACTTCGGCAACCGCGGTCTCGCGATGCTCGAGGCGCTGCCGCACGTCGGCTCCATCGTGCCCGGCGGCGACCACGAGCGCGTGACGCGCCTCCTCCGGATGCTGCGGGCCACGATCGACGAGCGGGCCTCGCGCTACTCGGCCGTCAGCGCCGCGACGATCACCGACTACCGGCGCCTCGCCGGCCGCCCCGACGAGCCGCGCGTCATCGTCCTCATCGACAACATGACGGCGTTCCGGCAGGCCTACGAGGTCGGCGGCCGCTTCCACTGGCTCGACCTGCTCGCCGGTCTCGCGGCCGACGGCCGCCCGGTCGGCGTCCACTTCATCATCGCCTCCGACCAGCGCACGGGCCTGCCGACCAACCTCGCGGCAGCCGTGCAGGGCCGGATCATCCTGCGCATGAGCAACGTCGACGACTACTCCGTCTTCGGCGTGCCGGGCGACGTCCTGACGATGGCCTCACCGCCCGGGCGCGGCCTCATGGCCGGGTCCGAGGTGCAGGTGGCGGTGCTCGGCGGCTCCTCGGACGTCACCGTCCAGGCCGCCGCGATCGAGGCGTTCGCCGACGCGACCCGGAAGGCGGGCGTCAGCCAGGCCCCGCCCATTGAGAGCCTCGCCGAGGTCATCCCCCTCGGGGACCTGCCGTCGGAGTTCCGCGGCCGGCCCGTCGTCGGTGTCGCCTCCTCGAGCCTCGAGCCGCACGGCTTCGACCCCAAGGGCACGTTCATCATCACCGGTCCGTCGGGGTCGGGGCGCACGACGGCGGTCGCGGCGACCGCTGCGGGGCTCTTCCGGTTCAGCTCCGCGTCGGCGCTCTACCTCATGACACCCCGGCGCACCTCGGAGCTGCTCGACCTCGGCATCTGGGCCGAGACGGCCGTCGGCAGCGGCCCCACGTCGGCCCTCGCGAGCCGGCTCGCCGCCGAGATCGAGGAGGGGCGGGTCACCCGGCCGATCGCGGTCTTCGTCGAGCGCATCGACGACCTCGCCCCGGCGGGTGCGGAGAACGCGCTCACGACCCTCGCCAAGGCGTGCGTCGACAACGACCAGCTCGTCGTCGCCGAGGGCGAGGCGGCCTTCTTCAGCAGCAACTTCGGGCTCCAGGCCCTGCTCAAGACGTCCCGCTCGGGCCTCGCCCTGCACCCGGACGGCAACGAGGGTCTCTCGGTGTTCAAGGCCAACCTCCCCGCCCTCAACCGCGCGGAGCTCCCCCCGGGGCGTGGGTTCCTCATCGAGAAGGGCAAGTTCGAGCTGCTCCAGGTGGCCAAGCCGTGATGCCCTGGACAACGCCAAAAGCATTGGTGCAAAAGGGAATCGGCGGGAGCACACGGCATACGCCAGTGGTGCCCGAAGGGGTGGGGAGGTCATGGGGAGTGCTCCCCATCGACACCCCCCGAGGGCTGACATAGGTTTCTGCATGTCGACGAAAGCCGCTCTTCGGACGAAGGGTGCGGACGTCGAGGAGTTTCGCAAAGCGCGGGCCTGCACGGTTGGTCCGGAGGAGAACTTCCCGAATCAGTCGGGGGAACACAGGCAAAGGAGAAGGTCATGGCTTGGCTCGGAATGAACGACGATGAGGTCAACGCCCAGGGCAACGTCCTGCAGCAGCAGGCGGAGGCCATCCAGAAGCTCATCACGAAGGTCGACCAGGAGGTCGAGTCCCTGAAGCAGAACTGGCAGGGTGACGACTCCAAGCAGTTCGAGCAGGAGTGGACCGGCACGCACCGTCCCGAGCTCCAGAAGGCACAGAAGCTGCTCACCGAGATGAAGTCGACGATCGACCACGAGGTCCAGCAGCAGCGCAGCACCTCGTCGCAGTACTGAGCGCACTCGTACTGGTCGGCCGATCGGTCCGATCGGCCTGATCGTCCTCAGCTCACACCAAGACCTACACACGCTTCACTTCTGAAGGGGAACTGACATGGCTGTTTACAAGAAGGGTATGAACGCCGACGCGGTGTCCGCGTCCGGTGACAAGCTCGTCGGCTACAAGGGCGAGCTCGACGGCATCGTCGAGGCCGTCAACAGCGCCGTCTCGAACATCAAGGGCAACTGGGGCGGCACGGACGCCGAGCAGTTCCAGAGCGACTGGCACGGCCAGCGCCAGGTCGTCTCCGCGGCCGGCGACAAGCTCGACGCCATGGGCAAGAAGTGCAAGACGAACGCCGAGACGCAGAAGCAGACGTCGTCCAAGTGAGCCCGGCTGCTGCGTGAGCCCGGCTCCGCGGCATCCGCAAGCGCGAGGGGTGGTCGCTCTCTCAGGGGAGGAGCGGCCACCCTTTCGTGTGCCCGCGCGGGGACGGAAGGTGTGCCACCTCGCCCTTCGGCGAGACTAATTGGCCTCGATGGGCTCCTAGGCCGTAGATTCTTCATGAGCACAGCATCAATGCCGAAGTTTCTCCGGACAGGAGGCCCCTCGTGAGCCTGTTTCCCCTCGTGGCCGTCGCCGCCGACCGACCCGGTCTGGCCGACGCGCTGACCCGTCGTGGCTGCGTGCCCGCCCCCACCGACACCGCCGAGGTGCCCGTCGTCGAGGCCACGGCCGCTGACGGTGCGGCCCTCGCCGACCGTGTGAGCGCCGACGTCGTCCGCGAGGCGCTCGCCGCCGGCCGCGGCGTCGTCGTGCTCGGCGCGCCCGCGGGCGAGCTCGCCGACGCGGTGACCGGCGTCGCCGCAGGCGCAGAGGCCCCCTCCGGCCGCCCCCGTCCCGCCGTGCGGGTCGAGCGCGACACCGAGGTCGGCGAGGACCTGCTCGCGCGGGTCGACCTCGACGCCCTGAGCGCGTCCTCCTCGCTCGAGCTGCAGGCGCCGGCGCGTCCCCTGCTCGCAGCCGGCGGTTCCACCGTGGCCGCGACGACCACCGGCCACGGCTCCGAGGCCGGGCGCGTCGTCGTGCTGGCGCTCGCCGCCGACGCCGGATCGCCTGCCGGCGAGCTGTCCCTCGCCGAGCTCGTGCACAACGCCGTCTGCTTCGTCGCGCCGCGCCGGGTGCGCCACGTCGACGTCGCCGCTGACCACCCGCTCGTCGCGTCCGAGGCGTGGCGCGGTCTCAAGGCGGCCGTCACCGACCTGCGCGAGCTGCAGGCGGCCGACGGGTCCGTGCCCGATGCCGCCGACCACGAGGCCGCCGCCGCGCACGTCGGCCGCCTCGTCGCCGGCATCCAGGCCATGGCGCCGGAGCTGACCCACGACGCCGACTACCTCGAGGCGCTCGTCAAGGACTTCGGTCGCTGGGTCGACGGCGGCTTCGCCGTGCCGGACTTCTACGACTCGCTCGTCGCCTTCGCGCCGGCGCAGCACCGCGTCGACGGCCTGCTCCACCTCGTCGTCTTCCCGATGTACACCCAGAACGGCAACCCGAACCGCCAGGTCGAGGCCGTGCTGCTCGAGGTCATCTGGCCCGACTTCGTCGCCGAGCTCGAGGGCGGGGACTACTCCAACAAGCTCTTCCTGCCGATCCGCTTCCTCGACTTCACCGCGGGCTACGACACGAACTCCGCGGTGCTCTTCCCCGAGACGGTCGCCATGCGTGAGGTCCCGACCTTCACGTGGGGCGGCATCTTCGCCGACCGCGAGGCCGCACGCTTCCGCCGGGTCGTCTCCGAGGCCGCCGCCGTGACGCGCCTGTCGCTGCCGCCGGACGCCGCCCGCCTCGTCGCGGACCAGGAGCTCGCCGAGCGCGCCTTCGTCATGTGGGACCTCATCCACGACCGCACCCACATGCACGGCGACCTGCCGTTCGACCCGTTCATGATCAAGCAGCGGATGCCCTACTTCCTCTACTCCCTCGAGGAGCTGCGCTGCGACCTGACCGCCTTCCGTGAGGCCGTCGCGCTCGAGGGCCAGGGTCACCCCTACGCCCGCTCGGTGCAGTATGCCGTGCTCTTCGACCGCATCTTCCGCTTCGCGATCACCGGTGACCGCACCCGCAACTACGACGGCCTCGGTGGCCAGCTGCTCTTCGCCTGGCTGCACCAGAAGGGCGTGCTGCACTGGACCGACAACCGCCTCACGATCGAGTGGGAGCGCGTGGCGGAGCCGGTCCTCGAGCTCGGCCGCCTTGTCGAGGACCTCTACTGGCGCTCCATCGACCGGCCCAAGACGGCGCACTGGCTCGCCGCCTACGACCTCGTCGCGTCGGTGCTGACGCCGCACCCGCTCTCGGCGTGGGCCCGTCACCGTGACGGCGACCTCACGGCCCTGCCCCTCGACGGGCCGCCCAAGGGGCTGACCGATGCGGTGCTGCCCGACGAGTTCCCGCTGTCGATGTTCTACGAAGCCCTCGCCAAGAAGATGAAGGGCGTCATCGAGTCGACGTCCGGCATCACCGGGGCCAGCGCGTGACCGCGACGGACGCCCCTCGGGCAGACCGTGACCCGCGCGTGGTCGTCGTCACCGGCGCCACCGGGGCGACGGGACGCGCCACGTGTGCTGCCCTGCTCGCGCGCGGGGAGCGCGTCGTGGCCGTCGGCCGCGACGCCGCCTCGCTGGACTCGCTCCGGGCCGAGCTCGCCGACGCCGGGCCTGCCGCCCTGCTCGACACCCGCGTCTGCGACCTGCTCGACGGCGAGGCCGTGCAGTCCCTCGCCCGCGAGGTCGTGGAGGAGCACGGCCACGTCGACGCCCTCTTCCACCTCGTCGGCGGCTGGCGTGGCGGCAAGGGCTTCACCGAGTCCACCGACGAGGACTGGCGCTGGCTGTCGGGCAACCTCGTCGACACCCTGCGCCACACGACGCTCGCCCTGCACGACCACCTGCTCGCCTCCGGGCGGGGCCGGGTGGCCATCGTCAGCGCCGCCGGCGCGCAGGCACCCACGGCGGGCAACGCGGCATACGCCAGCGCCAAGGCGGCCGCGGAGACGTGGCTGGGCGCCCTCGCCGACTCGTTCGGCTCCGAGGACGCGCCCCCCGGGTCGGCCGCCGTCGTCGGTGTGGTGAAGTGGATCGGGACCGGCCGCACGGCGACCACCCCGGCGCGGATCGCCGAGTGGCTGACCGGGCTGCTCGACGGCGAGGCCAGCGCGCTCAACGGCGCACGCGTCGAGCTCTAGTCGTCCGACGTCCTTCCGTCGACCCACCTCGCCCACCCGGCGAACGTCATCGCACCACCTGAGTGAGGACCCCGTGAGCACCCTGCACGACCCCGACCGCCGCGGCTTCGCGTCCGACAACTACGCCGGACTGCACCCCGAGGTGCTGGCGGCGCTGGCCGACGCCAACGGCGGTCACGAGATCGCCTACGGCGAGGACGCCTACACGGCGCGCCTCCAGGAGGTCGTCGCCGGTCACGTCGGCGCCGGCGCCGTCACGTGGCCGGTCTTCAACGGCACGGGCGCCAACGTCGTGGCGCTGCAGGCGCTGCTCCCACGCTGGGGCGCCGTCGTCTGTGCCGAGACGGCCCACATCAACACCGACGAGGGCGGCGCGCCCGAGCGGATGGGCAGCATCAAGCTGCTCACCGTCCCGACGCCCGACGGCAAGCTGACGCCCGAGCTCATCGACCGCCAGGCGTGGGGCTTCGGCGACGAGCACCGCGCGCAGCCGCTCGTCGTCTCGATCACGCAGACCACCGAGCTCGGCACCTGCTACACGCCGGCCGAGGTCAAGGCGATCGCCGACCACGCCCACTCGCTCGGCATGCGGGTCCACCTCGACGGCGCCCGCATCTCCAATGCCGCGGCGACCCTCGGCACCGACCTGTCCGCCTTCACCGGCGCCGCCGGCGTCGACGTCGTCAGCCTCGGCGGGACGAAGAACGGCGCCCTGGCGGCCGAGGCGGTCGTCGTCGTCGACCCCGAGCTGGCCGCCGACCCCTCGCTGGGGCTCGTCCACGTGCGCAAGCTGTCGATGCAGCTCGCCTCGAAGATGCGTTTCGTCTCGGCCCAGCTCATCGCCCTCTACGGCAGCGACCTGTGGCTGCGCTCGGCGACGCACGCCAACGCGATGGCCACCCGGCTCGCGGCAGGGGTCGAGCCGCTCGAGGGCGTGACGGTCCAGCGGCCCGTGCAGGCCAACGCCGTCTTCGCGGTGCTCGACCGGGGCGTGGCCGACGCGCTGCGCGAGCGGTTCCGCTTCTACGACTGGGACCCGGCCACCGGCGAGGTGCGCTGGATGTGCTCGTGGGACACGACCGAGGCCGACGTCGACGCGTTCCTGGCCGAGCTGCGCCGTCTCCTTCACGCCTGAGCCGTCCCGGACCCAGCGAGAGCCTGCACCTCCAGCAGGTGCGGGCTCTCGCTGGGTCCGAGGTGGACCTGACGGTCCGGACGGGTCAGGCCGGCGCGCTCGTGAAGCGCAGGTAGGGCTTGACCTCCTCGACGGCGTCGGCCCCGAAGCGCTCGCGGGCGTCGGCGGTCGAGACGGTGGGGGCGACGATGACCTTCTGGCCCTCGCGCCAGTCGGCCGGCGTCGAGAACGGGCCGCGGTCGGTCAGCTGCAGGGCGTCGACCGCGCGCAGGATCTCGTCGAAGTTGCGGCCCACGCTCTTGGGGTAGGTCAGCGACAGCCGCACCTTGTTGGCCGGGTCGATGACGAAGACCGAGCGGACCCCGGACGTGTCGCCCTCGCCGGGGTGGATCATGTCGTAGAGCTCGGAGACCTGGCGGGAGTCGTCGGCGATGATCGGGTAGCCGACCGTGGCGCCGCTGACCTCCTCGATGTCGCCCTTCCACTCCTCGTGCTGCTCGATCGGGTCCACCGAGACGGCGAGCACCTTGACATCGCGCTTGGCCCACTCGTCCTCGAGCGCGGCGACGCGGCCGAGCTCGGTGGTGCAGACCGGTGTGAAGTCGGCCGGGTGGCTGAAGAGGACCGCCCAGCTGGCGTCCTTCCAGTCGTGGAAGCGGATCGGCCCCTCGGTGGTCGTGGCCTCGAAGTCGGGGGCGATCTCGCCCAGTCGTGGTGTTGCCATTGGCTCGTCCTCTCGCGGGTCGGGCGCACGGCGCGCCCCGGTTCTGCGGATCATTGTCACCACAAGACCATGCATGAAGTTATGGGTGTCCAAATATTGTGATGGGCACTCAGCGAACGTCCAGACTCGGGACGAAGACTGAGCGTGCAGACTCGCCCCTGTCGCCGTCCCGAGGAGCTGCCGTGAGCGCCCTGCTCGACACCATCACCAACCAGGTCCTGCACGCGCCCGTGTGGCTCGTGCTGCTCGTGGTCGGCGGGGTCGTCTTCGTCGAGGACGCGCTGTTCGTCGGCTTCGTCGTGCCCGGCGAGACGGTCGCGATCCTCGGCGGTGTCGCAGCCTCGCTGGGGCACGTCCCACTGGCCGCGGTCCTCATCGTGGTCGTCGTCGCGGCGATCGTCGGCGACACGGTCGGTTTCGAGGTGGGTCGCCACCTCGGGGGGAGGGTCGTGCGCCTGAGTGCCTTCGACCGACACCGACACCGCATCGACCAGGCCCAGGACTTCCTCGGCCGCCGGGGCGGTGCGGCTGTCTTCCTCGCCCGCTGGACGGCCTTCCTGCGCGCCGTCATGCCGGCGCTCGCCGGCATGTCCAAGATGCACTACCCGACGTTCCTCGTCTGGAACGCCGCCGGTGGGATCGCCTGGGGCAGCGTCGTCGTCACCGCCGGCTACCTCGCCGGCCAGTCCTACGCCAAGGTCGAGACGTGGCTCGGTCGGGGCGCCGCCGTGGCCGTCGGGGTCATCGTCGTCGTGGCGCTCGTCGTGTGGCAGGTCCGTCGGCACCGTGGCGAGAAGGCGTCGGACGCCGGCGCCGAGCAGGCCGGGTCCGCCGAGGGCGCCGAACGCCCCTCACGCCTGCCGTCCGCGGGCTGACCGGACACCGCACCCGCCATTGCGGATCGGCCGGATTGCCGTGGTGTGTCACGATCCGGGGTCGGGTGTCCCGTTTCGTGCCCCTCGGGCGACGTGCGTGCGATGCTCCACGGCGTGACCGAACACCTGCCGCCACCGACCGGCGCGCCCCTGCCGCCGCCGGGCAGCGACCTGCCGCACCAGGCGGACCGCCGGGAGCCCGACGGCCCTGACACCTCCGCTCCGCCCGCGGCCGCGAGCGCCGAGACCGTGCCCGTGCCGCAGGCAGCGGCGTCGACGATGCCGCCTCCCGGGCCGCCGCCCGGGTCCGCCGAGGGCTCGTCCACGGCGTCGACCTCGCCGTTCGCGCCGCCGTCCTCCGCGCCGTCGGGCTCACCGTTCGCGTCGCCCGCTGGCTCGCCCTTCGCCGCGCCGCAGGGGTCGCTCTTCACCTCGCCGCCGGCCGCGCCCCACCTGTCGCCGTACCAGTCGCCCTACGCGTCCCCCGTGCCGACCCCCGGGCACAACGGCCTCGCCATCGCCGCCCTCTGCTGCGGGATCGCGGGCCTCTTCGCGCCGGCGGCCGTCGTCGGCATCGTGCTCGGCATCGTCGCCCTCGGACAGCTGCGGCGCCGGGTGCAGCAGGGCAAGGGCATGGCCGTCGCCGGCATCGTCCTCGGGGCGTTGTGGCTGCTCGGCTGGGTCGCCCTGATCGTCTTCCTCCCGGAGGACCCGCCGGCACCCAGCGCCGCACCCACGACCGTCACGCAGCGCCACGAGGTCTTCGTCGAGGCCCTCAAGGCCGGCGACTGCTTCTCGGGTGGTCGCAAGGACGCCGTCGACCTCGTCACGGTGGTGCCGTGCGCGTCGCCGCACGAGAGCCAGGTCGTCGTCACCTTCGAGCTCCCGGCCGGGCCCTACCCGGGCGACAAGGCCGTCTCGGCCGCCGCCGAGAAGGGGTGCTCCGAGAAGGCGGACCCGCTCATCACCGACAAGGCGTACGACGAGCTGGACCCGTCCTCGATCAGCCCGTCGGACGCCTACACCTGGCGTGGTGACCGCACGGTCGTGTGCGTCGTCGAGGCCCCGTCGGGCACGACGACCGGCTCCGCGCTCAGCTGACCCCGGCTCCTCGCCCGACGTCGCGAGGGCCGAGCCGTGGACGGGGTAGGCCGCGGGGCCCCCTCCGGCGCGGAAGGGGCCCCACGGCACACTCGAGCAGCTCGAGCCCGTCCGGCGGGCCCGAGCTCAGGGCAGCGGGCTCAGGGCAGCGGGCTCAGGGCAGCGGGCCCTTGGGTCCGTGGTCCTTCTGGTACTGCACGGCCTCCTCGACGCGGGCGTCCGCGTCCTCGCTCGTCGAGTGCGAGGTGACCTTGTCGGTCGCGGTCCGGGCGGCGTCGGCCACCTTCTCGGCCACGACCGGGGCCTGCTCGCGCACGAGCTGGACACCCTGCTGCGCCTTCTCCTGCACGCGGGGGTCGTCCTTGAGCTGGCCGATCGTGCGCATGAACTGCTCGTAGGGCTGGCGGCCGGCCCGCGAGCCGAGCAGGAAGCCGACGGCGCCGGCGGTGACGATGAGCAGTCTCTTCATGGGAGCCTCCGTGGTTCGGGTCGGCGGCCCGGTGCTGGGCGCCGACGGTCTCACTGCAGCCATACCCACCGCCGCCGCACCTGCCCGCCATTCGCCCGGCCCGGGCGCGCGTGAGGCCCCCTCCCGGCTGGGAGGGGGCCTCACGGCATACCGGAGCGGTGGGTGGGGACGCTCGCACGCTCGCGCTCGCCACCCACCCCCGGCTCCGGCATCGGGAGCTGAGGTCAGCGCTCCTCGGTGCCCGCGATGAAGGCCTCGAGCTTGGCGCGACCGAGGTCGTCCGGGCGCTGCTCCGGCGGGGACTTCATCAGGTAGGACGAGGCGGACAGCAGGGCGCCGCCGATGCCACGGTCCTTGGCGATCTTCGCCGCACGGATGGCGTCGATGATGATGCCGGCCGAGTTGGGGGAGTCCCACACCTCGAGCTTGTACTCGAGGTTCAGCGGCACGTCACCGAAGGCGCGACCCTCGAGGCGCACGTAGGCCCACTTGCGGTCGTCGAGCCAGGCGACGTAGTCGGACGGCCCGATGTGGACGTTCTTGCTGTCGACGAGACCCGAGAGCGGGCCGGTCAGGTTGCTCGTGACGGCCTGGGTCTTCGAGACCTTCTTGGACTCGAGACGCTCGCGCTCGAGCATGTTCTTGAAGTCCATGTTGCCGCCGACGTTGAGCTGGTACGTCCGGTCGAGCACGACGCCGCGGTCCTCGAAGAGCTTGGCCATGACGCGGTGCGTGATCGTCGCGCCGACCTGGCTCTTGATGTCGTCGCCGATGATCGGCACGCCGGCGGCCTCGAACTTCGCGGCCCACTCGGGGTCGGAGGCGATGAAGACCGGCAGGGCGTTGACGAAGGCGACCTTCGCGTCGATGGCGCACTGCGCGTAGAACTTGTCGGCCTGCTCGGAGCCCACCGGGAGGTAGGAGACGAGGACGTCGACCTTGCGGTCCTTGAGCACCTGCACGACGTCGACCGGCTCGGCGGACGACTCGTCGATCGTCAGCTTGTAGTACTTGCCGAGGCCGTCGAGCGTGTGGCCGCGCTGGACCTCGACGCCCGTGGTGGGGACGTCGGCGATCTTGATGGTGTTGTTCTCCGAGGCGTTGATGGCCTCGGACAGGTCCTTGCCGACCTTCTTGTCGTCGACGTCGAACGCGGCGACGAACTCCACGTCACCGACGTGGTACTCGCCGAACTTGACGTGCATGAGGCCGGGGACGCCGGTGGTGGCGTCAGCGTCCTTGTAGTACTCGACGCCCTGCACGAGCGAGCTCGCGCAGTTGCCGACGCCGACGATGGCGACGCGTACGGATCCCATGGATCACTCCTTGTTGTTGGTGGTCGTGCTCTCGGTGGTCGTGCTGCGGGTGGAGCTGTCTGGGGTGGGCTCGTCGTATGCCGCGGGGCCGGGGTCGAGGGCCGCGCGCCGTTCGGCGACGATGAGCTCCTCGAGCCAGCGGACCTCGCGCTCGGCGCGCTCCTCGCCGTGCTGCTGGAGGGCGAGTGTGTAGCTGTCCATGCGCTCGCGGCGGGCCTGCGAGGCCTCGCGGACGTTGGCGAGGCGCTCCTCGAGCCGGGAGCGCCGGCCCTCGAGGATGCGCAGGCGCACCTGGGCCTCGGTGCGGGAGAAGAAGGCGAAGCGGACGTCGAAGTCGTCGTCGTCCCAGGCGTCGGGGCCGCTGGCGGCGACGAGGTCCTGGAAGTGCTCCTTGCCGTCGGCCGTCAGCTCGTAGGTGATGCGGGGCCGCTTGCTGCTCGCCGTGCCTCGAGGGGAGGTCTCGGTGGTCTCGTGGATCCAGCCGGAGTCGACGAGGTGCTTCAGGGCCGGGTAGAGCGAGCCGTACGACAGGGCGCGGAAGATGCCGAGCGCGGTGGTGAGGCGCTTGCGCAGCTCGTAGCCGTGCAGGGGGCCGTCGTGGAGCAGGCCGAGGACCGCGAACTCGAGCAGCGCGGCGCGGCGGCTCTGGGGGCGGTCGGACTTCGGCACGGACCCACCGTACACCCAGATATATCGCTGCGATACATCTCGCCGACGCATCTTCGCGACACGGTGGGTCGACCGACAGGTCCGACACCGGTTCTTGCCAGCTGGAGGCGCTTTCGGCGGCTGGATCCGGTCGCTCGACCCCGCCGACTCCCCGGGGGGTATGTGAGAGGAGTCTGTGGGGCACTTGTGCCGGTCGTGTGAGCCGCCTCCTTCGTTTCGTCGTCCCAGCGCCGGTCAGGTCATACTGAGTGGCGGCTCGGGATGGTTTCTCTCGGGCCGGATCAGTGAATGGAGCAGGTTGTGACGCAGAGCAGGCGCGACATCCGCGCTGCCCAGCAGGCGGCTGCCAAGGGTCGGCCCCAGCGTGCCGGCGGCGGCAACGGCACCGGCCGGCCCGCGCAGGGCGCGAGCTTCGACGACGGTGACGGCGGGGGCCGCACCGGGTGGAAGAAGTGGCTGCTCGGCACGCTGAAGTGGGGCTCGATCGCCGCGGCGGTCCTGCTCGTGCTCGGGGTCGTCGGCGTCGTCGTCGCCTACAACAAGACGTCGATCCCGCAGCCCAACCAGCTGGCCAACAAGCAGGTCTCGATCGTCTACTACAGCGACGGCAAGACCGAGCTCGACCGCATCGCCGTCCAGGACGGCAACCGCGAGTCCGTCCCGCTCTCGAAGGTGCCGAAGTTCGTCCAGGACGCGCACATCGCCGCCGAGGACCGCACCTTCTACCAGAACAACGGCATCTCGGTCGGCGGCATCCTGCGCGCCGTCAAGACGAGCATCACCGGCGAGGCCCAGGTCGGCGGCTCGACGATCACGCAGCAGTACGTCAAGAACTACTTCCTGACCCAGGACCGCACGATCTCGCGCAAGGCCAAGGAGATCCTCATCTCCGTCAAGATCGACGGCCAGCTCTCCAAGTCCGAGATCCTCGAGAAGTACCTCAACACCATCTACTACGGCCGCGGCGCCTACGGCATCCAGAGCGCGGCCAAGGCCTACTTCGGCAAGGACGTCTCCAAGCTCACCGTCGGCGAGGGCGCGGTGCTCGCGGCGGTCATCAACGCCCCCTCGCTCTACGACCCGGCCAACGGCGCGGACGCCAAGGCCAACCTGACCAAGCGCTACGCGTACGTCCTCGACGGCATGGTCCAGGAGGGCTGGCTCAGCGCCGCCGACCGCGCCAAGTACTCCGAGGTCCCGAAGATCCAGCCCTACAAGGGCAACAAGTTCTCCTCGGGTCCCAACGGCTACATCACCGCGCAGGTCAAGCGTGAGCTCCTCTCGACCGGGCTCTCGGAGCAGGACATCGACAACGGCGGCCTGCGCATCGTCACCACCATCGACAAGCGGGCCCAGGCGGCCGCGATCACGGCGATGAGGGACAACCTCCCCAAGAAGGTGACCGGCGGGCTCGTCGCGGTGCGACCCGGTGACGGCGCGGTCTTCGCGATGTACGGCGGCGCCGACTACTCCAAGTCGCAGTTCAACACCTCGACCCAGGCGATCATGCAGGGCGCGTCGAACTTCAAGCCGTTCGCGGTGCTCGCCGCCGTGCGCGACGGGGTCTCGACGAAGACGAAGTTCGACGGCAACCAGCCCCAGGACATCGCCGGCACGACGATCACCAACTTCGGTGGCCGCTCCTACGGCATGGTCGACATGCGCCGCATGATCGGCCGCTCGATCAACACGGCCTTCGTCAACCTCAACAACACGATCACGCCGGCGCTGACCCGCCAGGCCGCCATCGACGCCGGCATCCCCGAGCGGACACCCGGCCTCGACACGACGCTGACCAACGTGCTCGGCACCGCCTCGCCCCACGTCATCGACATGGCCACCGCCTACTCCACCATCGCGTCACAGGGCGTGCGGGCCAAGCCGTACTTCGTCAAGAAGGTCACCTCCGTCTCCAGCGACTTCACCTACACGGCCAAGCCCGAGACGAGGCGTGCCTTCGACAAGGACGTCACGGCGGACGTCACCGACGCCATGACCTACACCGTCAAGGACGGCGGCACCGCCACCAAGCTCCAGCGCCTCGGCCGCCCGATCGCCGGCAAGACCGGAACGTCGTCCTACGCCAAGTCGATCTGGTTCTCCGGCTTCGTCCCGCAGCTCGCCGTCTCGATCGGCATGTACAAGCCGGACGACAAGGGCAACCCGCAGACGCTGACCAGCAACGAGGACACCAACCTCACCGGTGGGACGATCCCGGCCGACGTCTTCTACGACTTCATGAAGGTGGCCCTCAGCGGCATGGAGGTCCAGGACTTCCCGGCCCGCGCGGGTGTCGGGGACGACAAGATCCCGACGCCGACGACGACCTTCACGCCGCCTCCCACGACGACGACGCAGGCGCCCACGACGACGCAGGCGCCGACCACCACGACGCAGGCGCCGACGACGACGCAGCTGCCCACCAAGACGAACGGCACGGGCAAGCCCCAGCCGTCGACGACCCAACCGTCGATCACGATCCCGCTCCCGGGCCCGTCGCCGACCTCCACCAAACCCGGCAACGGCTGATGGGCCGGCAGGGGGAGATGCGCGGTGGCGCGCCGGGACGGCCGGCTCGTCGGGTGACGCCATGAGCGCGATGTGAGCGAGACGGTCCACGACCCCGTCGTCCGCGCGGCCTCCGAGGTGGTCGGAGGCCCACGCGGGAGGTATGCCGCGGCGCGCGAGCTGCCGTGGCTGCTGACGGCTGCGCTCCTGTCGGCCCTGACCGCCGTCACGGCCGGGCTCGCCATGCTCCTGCGCGCGCCGTGCCTGCGCAACGGGTTCACCGGCGACACCCAGTTCTGGAGCGCCTGCTACGCCGACCTGCCCAACGCCTACCGTGACGCCAACCTCAAGGCCGGCGTCGCGGCATACCTCCAGGGTGGCGCCGGCGCCCCCGCGACCGGCCAGCCGCCCCTGACCGGGCTCGTGCTCACGGCGGTGGCCAGCCTCGGGCCCGACGACGGGACCCTGAAGACGCGGGCCGCGTGGTACTTCGCGCTGTGGTCGGTGCTGCTGACCCTGCTGCTGCTCGCGATCGTGTGGCTCGTCGCCTCGTCGGCGTCCCGGCCCTTCTCGGCGGCGCACGTCGCGCTCTCGCCGGTCGTGGTCCTCTCCGCCTTCATCTCCGCCGACCTGCTCGGGGTGGCCCTCGCCACCGCCGGCATGTGGGCGTGGTCGAGGCGCAACCCCACACTCGCCGGGGTGCTGCTCGGCCTGGCCATCGGGGCGCGGTCCTACCCCGTGCTCATCGTCGTCGCGATCGCCCTGCTCGCCGTCCGGTCCGGCCGGCTGCGCGAGATGGGCCGACTCGTCGGCTACGCGCTGCTGACCTTCGGGGCGCTGCTGTCGGGGCTGTGGCTGCTCAACCGTGACGCCGCCGCGTCGCCCTACCTCGGGTGGGCGTCCGCGTCGGCCGGCTACGGCTCGCCGTGGCTGCTGCCCCAGCTCGCCGGACACGCGCTACCCGCGGGGGCCGTGACGGCGCTCGCGGTGGTCGGCTGGCTCGTCGCGCTCGTCGTCGGGGCCGTGCTCGCGCTGACGTCGGCGCGCCGGCCGACGGTCGCCGAGGTGTCGCTCGTCATGGTCGGGCTCGTCCTCGTCACCGGCAAGTCGTTCACGGTCCAGAGCTCCGTGTGGCTCCTGCCGCTCATCGCCTGGTGCGCGCTGCAGTGGCGCGACCACCTCATCTGGGCCGGCGCCGAGGCGCTCAACTTCGTCGCCGTCTGGCTGACGATCGCGGCGACGACCGTGCCCGACCGAGGCCTGCCGGCCCCGTGGTACGCCTTCTTCTCGATGCTGCGCGTCGTGGCTGTGCTCTGGCTCGTCGCCGTCGTGTGGCTGCGCGCCCGTGAACGGTGGGGGACCGCCTCCGTCGAGGCCGACGACCTCGCCGGCCCGATGAGCGGCGCCCACGACCGCCTCATCGTCCGCTTCTCCTGACCGGCACCGGCCGACCCGGAGCCGTGCGTCCGCCGATTTCGGCGTATGCCGTCCGGCCCGGTAGTCTTGCCCAGTTCGCCGTGTGCCCGGTGGCCTGTGGATCGAAGCGACTCGATGTCGGTGAGGTCTGCGAGGCTGAACCCGGCTGGAAGATCAGGCCGGGCCCCGTGCCCGCGGTGGGACGAATGCAACCCTCCTGTCACGAGAGAGACTCGTGACCGCCGAGACCAGAGGAGGTGGGTTAGAAGCATGCGTCAGTACGAACTCATGGTCATCCTCGACCCGGAGACCGAAGAGCGCACCGTCGACAAGACGATGGACAAGTTCCTCACCGTCGTGAAGAACGACGGCGGCACCGTCGACAACGTCGACATCTGGGGCCGTCGCCGTCTCGCCTACGACATCAAGAAGAAGTCCGAGGGCATCTACGTCGTCGTCACCATGACGGCGGAGCCGGCCACCGCTCAGGAGCTCGATCGTCAGCTGAACCTCAGCGAGTCGATCATGCGCACCAAGCTGCTGCGCCCCGGCGCCTGATTCAGTAACAGTCACTGAACCCGCTCGATCACCCGACGAAGGACTGAACGGAGCCCACGCATGGCAGGCGACACCGTCATCACGATCATCGGCAACCTGACCGCCGACCCGGAGCTGCGTTTCACGCCGTCCGGTGCTGCGGTCGCGAACTTCACCGTGGCCTCGACGCCGCGGCAGTTCGACCGCCAGAGCAATGAGTGGAAGGACGGCGAGACGCTGTTCATGCGCTGCTCGGTCTGGCGCGACGCGGCGGAGAACGTCGCCGAGTCCTGCCAGCGGGGCATGCGCGTGATCGTGTCCGGCCGACTCAAGTCTCGTTCGTACGAGACGAAGGAAGGCGAGAAGCGCACCGTCGTGGAGATGGACGTCGACGAGATCGGCCCGTCCCTGCGCAGTGCCACCGCAAAGGTCAACAAGACCCAGCGCGGCGGCGGCGGCGGTGGCGGCTTCGGCGGCGGCCAGGGTGGCCAGGGCGGCGGCTGGAGCGGTGGCTCCGGTGGCGGCCAGGCCGAGGACCCGTGGGCGACCGGCGGCAGCGCCGGTGGCCAGGCGGCTCCGGCCGGCGGTGGCCAGGGTGGCTGGAACAACCAGCCCTCCGGCGGCCAGCAGTCCGGTGGTCAGCAGGGCGGCCAGCAGGGTGGCGGCTGGGGCGCAGCCCCCAGCTACGACGAGCCCCCCTTCTGATCGACCCGTCGATCTCCTTCGACCTCGGTCGAGCAGGTCAGCACCGTCGTCCGGCGCACTGAGCCGGACGACATACCCAGAAGTTCATTTCCATCCCGGGGCGTGAAACCCCGGGCTCTCATCAAGAAGGAGAGCACCACGATGGCAAAGCCCGTTGTGCGCAAGCCCAAGAAGAAGGCCAACCCGCTGAAGGCGGCGAAGGTCGAGAACATCGACTACAAGGACACTGCGCTCCTGCGCAAGTTCATCTCCGACCGCGGCAAGATCCGCGCGCGTCGCGTGACCGGTGTGTCCGTCCAGGAGCAGCGTCTCATCGCCACGGCCGTCAAGAACGCCCGTGAGATGGCCCTGCTGCCCTACTCGAGCTCCGCTCGCTGAGCTAGTTCGGGAACGAGGAGAACACCATGAAGCTCATTCTCACGCACGAGGTCTCCGGCCTCGGTGCCGCCGGTGACGTCGTCGAGGTCAAGGACGGCTACGGCCGCAACTTCCTGATGCCGCGTGGTCTCGCGACCCCGTGGACCAAGGGTGGCCAGAAGCAGGTCGACGCCCTGACGAAGGGCCGCGAGGTCCGCGAGATCAAGGACCTCGACCAGGCCAAGGGCATCAAGGGCCAGCTCGAGGCGACGTCGGTGAAGGTCCCGGCCAAGTCGGGTCAGTCCGGCCGCCTCTTCGGCGCCGTCAGCAACGGTGACATCGCCGCTGCCGTCAAGGCTGCCGGTGGCCCCGAGCTCGACAAGCGCAAGATCGAGGTCAAGCAGGCCATCAAGACGCTCGGCTCCTACGAGGCGACCGTCCGTCTGCACCCCGAGGTCGCGGCGACCCTCACCTTCGAGGTCGTCCCCGCCTGAGCGCAGCTCACCAGCACCACCAGCACGGTCGAGGGGCCGGGTCCGCACCACGCGGACCCGGCCCTTCGCGTTGCCAGGGTGGATGTCGGGACAGGCTCGGGTCGGCAGGGGCTAGGTCAGCCGGTTGATGAGGTTGCCGACGTGCGGCGAGCCGAGGCCGGTGACCGGGTCGTAGCCGGCCGCCGACTGGTAGGCGCCGTTGCTGCCCGAGGTGATGTCGCGGAAGCAGTCGGTCCCGGCCAGCGGGTAGAGCAGCGGCGCGAGGTAGCCGTGGGCCTGCTTGCCGGCGGTGGTTCGGGCCTCGTTGAGCAGTGCGCAGATGCCCGCCCAGACCGGGGCGCTCCAGCTCGTGCCGCCGATCTGGTTGTCGTGGCCGTGCAGGATCACGAGCGCGCCGGTGTTCGGGTCGGCGGCTGCGCTGACGTCGGGGACGAGGCGCTTGTCGCCGGCGGGCACCCCGGCACCGGTCTGCCAGGCGGGGCGCGGGAACAGCGCGCTGATGCCGCCCCCGCTGCCGGGCCAGGCGGTCTCGCTCGTCACGGCTCCGGCCGAGCTGAGGTCGAGCGTCGTGCCGCCGACGCCGATGACGACGGGGTCCGAGGCCTCGTACTCGACCTGGAGGGGTCCGCTCGAGCCGTGGCCGGAGCCGTCCGGGTTGGAGCCGGCGTCCCCGCTGGAGACGAAGACGTTGACTCCGGCGGCCGCCAGCTTGAGGAACTTCTGGTGCTGGGCGGCGACCTCGCCGCCGGGGCCGCCGAGGAACGTCTCGCCGAGCCCGAGGCTGATGGACAGCTGGCGCAGGCCCGGGTAGCGCGGCAGGTCGGTGATGATCCGGTCGAGCGCCTGGTCGAGGTCGACGAAGCGGAGGGACCCCGCGGCATACACCCGGATCTTCGCCCCGGGCGCGATCCCGCTCGACCACTGCACGTCGAGGGTCTCCTCGCCCTCGGGCGGCGGCAGGGTCGTGCCGCCGACGTTGACCTTCGTGACCCGCTTCGGGCTGGCGGAGGTGCCCGTGAAGCCGTTGCGCGCCCAGAACGCCTTGAGGTCCTTGGTCAGGGGCACGGTGTCGATGAGGATCGCGATGATCTGGCCGTCGCCGGTGACGGAGAGGCCCTGGGCGCCGTAGGCGTCTCGCAGGTCGTCGACGAGGTAGGGCGGGGTCCCCGTCGCCGCGGCCGCGGCTGCCGCGGTCAGGGCACGCGACCCGGAGACGTCGGTCGGGCCGACGTACTTGCGGAAGTGCTTGTTGAGCTGACGGAAGGGCTGCAGGCCGAGGATCGCCCGGACCCCTTCGCCGACGTCGGAGGGGAGGCTGGGGGCGGTGCGGGCGGCCGAGTAGGTCACGCCGTCCTTGGTGACCTTGGCCATGTCGACCTGCAGCTGCTTGGCGATGTTGGACACCGTCGAGGAGGCGTAGACGGAGGTGCCGTCGGCGGAGGTCTTGGCGACCGAGAAGCCGTGGGACTCCAGCCACTGCGTGAGCTTGGCACGGGCATCGTCCGGGGCGGTCGCCGCGGCGATCTCCTCGGGGGTGGCCACCTCGCCCGCCGCCACCCGGGCCTCGAGCTTGGCGGTCGCCGCGGGATCCAGCGACAGCGTGAACAGCACGTCCAGCGAGTCGTCGAGCTCACGCTGGGTGGCCGACTGGACGATCGCCCCGTTGGGCGCCGGACCGTCGGACTCGGGTAGGGGGACGACACTGTCGGAGAAGATCTTGCGGGCAGCCATGCCCTCACCGCCTTGGGTTGACCATGGCGGACCCCGGGAGTTCTCACGCAGCGCGGGGCCCCGATCCATGGGATGCGACCTGTGGATGGACCTGCTGTGATCCGGCGACGTCATCAACTGTGGCACCGATCGGGGGCGCCGACCCACGGAACCGCGCGAATGGGCGGCCCGGCAGGCGTCAGGTGGAGTCGCGGACGACGAGGTGGGTGTCGAGGGTCGTCACGCGGGGCGGGGACTCCCCGGCGAGCAGGCGCAGCAGGGTGTCGGCCATGACGACGCCCATCTCCTGGGCCGGCTGCGCGACGGTGGTCAGGCCGACCCTGCCGCGGGTGGCGTACTTGCTGTTGTCGAAGCCGACGACGGCGACGTCGTCCGGGACGCGCAGCCCGCGCTCCTCGAGGGCGAGCAGCGCGCCGCTCGCCATGAGGTCGCTCGCGACGAAGATCGCGTCGACGTCGGGGTAGGTGTCGACGAGCGTCAGCGCCGCCCGGATGCCGCCCGCCTCGGTGAAGTCGCCGTGGGCGACGCGGTGGTCCGACAGTCCGGCCGAAGCCAGCGCGTCGCGCCAGCCCTGCTCGCGGTCGACGGAGGCGGGCATGTCCGCCGGTCCGGTGATCGTCGCGATCGCGGTGCGGCCGCGGTCGATGAGGTGCTGGGTGCCGGTGACGGCGCCGAGCCGGTTGTCGACGTCGATGTAGTAGTCGCTGTCCTTGGCCTCCTCGCCGATGGGCCGACCACCGAACACGACGGGCAGCGACCGGCTGAGCGAGGTGAGGAAGTGGTCGCCGGAGTGGTGCGACACGACGATGGCGCCGTCGACGTTGCCGCCGAGCAGGTAGCGGCGGGTCTTCTCGGACGGGCTGCTCGGGTGGGTCAGCTGGAGGTTGAGGACGTACTCGCTGTCGTCGAGGCGGTCGCTGATGCCCTGGACGACGTCGGCGAAGTAGGGGTCGCCGAAGAAGCGGTGCGCGTCCTCGGGCACGACGAGCGCGATCGACATCGTGGCCCGGGCCACGAGCGAGCGCGCCGCGCGGTTGGGCACGTAGTTGAGCTCGGCGATCGCCTTCTCGACGACGGCGAGCACGTCCGCGCTGACCCGGGGCGAGCCGTTGATGACGCGCGAGACCGTGGCCCGGGACACGCCGGCCACCCGGGCGACCTCCTCGAGGGTGGGTCGCCCGACGGGGGTGGCCAGCGTCCCGTCGCTCATGTCGTGGATTCTCCTGCTGGTTCGTCGCCGTCGCCGGTCGCGTCCAGATCGGCCCACGGGGTGGGCAGCCGGCGCGTCGCGATGATCCGTGCGTAGTCGAGGGCGCTCGCCTTGGGGGTGCGCACCTGGGTGTCGTAGTCGACTCGGACGATACCGAAGCGCTTGGCGTATCCCCAGGCCCATTCGAAGTTGTCGAGCAGCGACCAGTAGAAGTAGCCGCGCACGGGCACGCCCGCGTCGACGGCGTCGAGGATCGCGCCGAGGTGCGAGCGCACGTATGCCGTCCGCCCCCGGTCGTCGACGAAGCCGTCCTCGTCGGGGGCGTCGTCGAAGGCGGCGCCGTTCTCCGTCACGTGGAGGGTGACCCCGGCCGGGCCGGCATACTCCTCGTGCAGCCGGACGAGGAGGCGGGTCAGGCCCTCGGGCTGGATCTCCCAGTCCATCGCGGTGACGGGCAGTCCGCGCGGGTGGCGGTGCGAGTCGTCGGCGGCGGGGAAGGGCGAGCGGGTGAAGCGGCCGCCGTTGAGGCTGTCGGCGCGTGCGGCCGCGGGCGGCTCGTGGCCGATGGCCTCGCCGTTGTAGTAGTTGACGCCGAGCACGTCGATGGGCGTCGAGATGACCTCGAGGTCGCCGTCCATGATGTGGTCCTCGAGTCCCAGGTGACGGACGTCGTCGAGGAGGTCGGCCGGGTAGGCGCCGCGGAAGACCGGGTCGAGGAAGATGCGGTTCATCTGGGCGTCGACGCGGCGCGCGGCGTCGACGTCGCGCGGGTCGGACGGGTCGAGCGGGTCGGCGACGGTGAAGTTGAGCGTCAGGCCGAGCTCGAGCGAGGCGTCGCGGGCGCGCAGCTCCTGCACGACGCGGCCGTGCGCGAGCATCAGGTGGTGGGCGGCGGCCAGCCCGTCGGCCGGCGAGGTGCGTCCCGGCGCGTGCATGCCGGCGGTGTAGCCGAGGAAGGCGGCGCAGAACGGCTCGTTGAGCGTCGTCCACGTGCGCACTCGGTCACCGAGCCGGTCGTGGACGGCGAGCGAGTAGTCGACGAACCGGTCGACCGTCTCGCGCGAGGTCCAGCCGCCGCGGTCCTCGAGGGCCTGGGGCAGGTCCCAGTGGTAGAGCGTCAGCCACGGCGCGATGCCGGCCTCGAGCAGCGAGTCGACGAGCCGCTCGTAGAAGTCGAGGCCCTTGGCGTTGACGGCTCCGCCGTCGGGGCACACCCGGTCCCAGGAGGTGGAGAAGCGGTAGGACTGCAGCCCGAGCGACTTCATCAGGGCGACGTCGGCGGCATACCGGTGGTAGTGCTCGCACGCGACGTCTCCGGTGTCGCCGTCGACGACGGCGCCCGGGGCGTGGCTGAAGGTGTCCCAGATCGAGTCGGTGCGGCCGTCCTCGTGGCGGGCGCCCTCGATCTGGTAGGCAGCCGTCGCCGCACCCAGGACGAAGTCCGTGGGGACCGGGCGGGTCTGTGCCAGAACGAGATCGGCGGCGGGGACGGTGAGGGGCTGGGGGCTACGCGTCTGCGCGGTCATCCCTTGACTGCTCCTTGCATGATGCCGGAGACGAGCTGCTTCCCGGCGAAGACGAACAGGACGATGAGGGGCAGTGCCATGAGCACGACCCCGTTGAGCACGAGGGAGTAGTCGACGAAGTAGGCCGCCTGCAGCTGCTGCAGGGCGACGGGCAGCGTCGGGTTGCCCGGGTCGAGGATGATGAAGGGCCAGAAGAAGTTGGTCCACGTCGCGATGAACGTGAAGAGGCCGAGCATCGCCGCGCCCGGGCGGGCGGCGGGGAGCGCCACGGACCAGAACGTGCGCAGCGTCGAGGCGCCGTCGACGCGCGAGGCCTCGATGAGCTCGTCGGGGAGGGCCTCGTGGAGGTACTGCGTCATCCAGAAGACGCCGAAGGCGCTGACCGCGCTGGGCAGGATGACCGCCCACAGGCTGCCGATCCAGCCGAGCTTGCTCATGACGATGAAGAGCGGCACGATCCCGAGCTGCGTCGGCACCGCCATCGTCGCGATGACGAAGACGAGCAGCCCGCTGCGGCCACGGAAGCGCAGCTTGGCGAAGGCGAAGCCGGCCATCGCCGAGAAGAGCACGACGAGCACGGACACGGTGCCGCTGACGAGGATGCTGTTGCCCAGGGCCTTCCAGAACGGGATCGTCGTGATGACGGTGCTCGCGTTCTGCAGGAAGTGCCCGCCGGGGACGAGCGAGTAGGGGTCCTGCACGATCGCGGCGGAGTCCTTGCTGCCGATGACGTAGGACCACCAGAGCGGGAACGCCGAGCCGACGAGCACGATCGCGAGGAAGACGTATGCCGTGGGGCTGGCCTGGGTGCGCCGCACGAGGCGGGTGCCGCGCCGGGTCTTGGCGGCTGGCTCCACGGCGGGTGCGGGGGTCAGGGTCGGGGCGGTCATCGCTGTCCCTTCGAGGCGATCCGGCGGGTGACGAGGAAGTTGACGACCGCGAAGATGACGACGATGAGGAAGAGCATCCAGGCGACCGCGGCCGCGCGGCCGAAGTTCTTCTGCGTCCAGCCGAGCTGGTAGAGGTAGAGGGTCAGCGTCTGCCACTGCCGGTCGGCGCCGCCGAGGCCGTACTGGTCGTACATCCGCGGCTCGTCGAAGATCTGCAGGCCGCCGATCGTCGAGGTGATGACGACGAAGATGATCGTCGCGCGCAGCTGCGGGACGGTGATCGACAAGAAGGTCCGCACGCGGCCGGCGCCGTCGATCATCGCGGCCTCGTAGTAGTCGCGCGGGATGGCCTGCATCGCGGCGAGGAAGATCAGGGCGTTGTAGCCGGTCCACCGGAAGTTGACCATCGTGGCGATGGCGACGTGGCTCGGCAGGACCTCCTTGTGCCACTGGATCGGGTCGACGCCGACGAGGCCGAGCAGGTGGTTGACCAGCCCGAACTTGTCGCCGAAGAGGTCGCTGAAGATGAGGGCGACGGCGACCGGGGCGACGACGTAGGGCAGCAGCACGCCCATCCGCCAGAACGTCCGGGCTCGCAGGCCGCTGTCGAGCGCGGCGGCGATGAGAAGGGCCGCGATGACCTGGGGGACGCTCGAGAGCAGGAAGATGCTGATGGTGTTCTTCAGCGCGTTCCAGAAGTAGGGCTGGGCGAGCACGTCGGTGTAGTTCTTGAGGCCGACGAAGTTGCCCTGGCCCCCGATGAGGCTCCACTTGTGGAGCGAGACCCACGCCGTGTAGAGCAGCGGGAAGAGCCCGACGACGCCGAAGAGGATGAAGAACGGCGAGATGTACGCGTACGGCGCACCCTTCTCGTCCAGCTTCGTCAGGCGGCGGCGCCACGGCGACCGGGGCTTGAGGGGCGAGCGCTGCACGAAGCCCGGGGCGCCGGAGGGGTCCGGCTGCGTGGTGCGCGTGGGGGACTGAACGGTCATGGCGGTTCCGATGGTCGGGCGGACGGCCCGGTGCCCGGGTGACGGTGAGGGGTGCACCGGGCCGTCCGCGGTCGGCTGGTCTGCTGGTCGGTCGAGGGGGCGCATGGCGTGTGGCGCACCCCTCGACCGGCGGCGTCAGGTCAGCCGAGCGCCTTGACGTCGCCGACCCACTTGTCCCAGGACTCCTGCGGGGAGGTGCCCTGCTCGACGCGGGTCAGGGCCTGCTGCATCGCGTCGTTGATCGCGAAGTAGTGAGCCCCCTTGTACGGCGTCATCGTCACGGCCTTGGCCCGGTCGGCGAAGATCTGACCGGTGGGGGCGTCGTTGAACGAGGCGACCTTGAACGAGAGCAGGTCCGGGCTCTCGAGCGCCTGCTTCTGGCTCGGGAAGGCGCCGACCTTCTTGAAGGCCTTGATCTGCTGCTCGGGCGCGGTCAGCCACGAGGCGAGGATCTGGGCCTCCTTGGGGTGGGCGCTCTGCTTGGGCACGGTCAGGTAGGACCCGCCCCAGTTGCCGCCGCCGCCGGGGAAGGTGTTGGCGACGTCCCAGCCCTTGACGCCCTTGGCGTTGCCCTCGATGACGCCGACCATCCAGCCGGGGCAGAGCATCGTGGCGAAGCCGTCCTTCTGGAAGCTCGCCGTCCAGTCGTCACCCCACTGCTGGAGCTTGGCCGAGAGGCCGTCGGTGATGCCGGCCTGGATGACCTGGTCGTAGACCTTCTTGACGTCGGCGTTGTCGGTCGCCGTGATGCTGTCGTCGCTCGGGTTCTCGTAGGCGGCCGGGATCTGGTTGACCATGCCCTGGTAGGTGGCGCCGATGCTGTCGAAGAAGGGCACCTTGGACTTGGCCTTGAACTGCTTGCCGGCGGCGAAGTAGCTCTCCCACGTGTTGCCGAAGAGCTTGGCCACGGACTCGCGGTCGCTGGGCAGGCCGGCCTTCTTGAACAGGTCGCTGCGGTAGCAGATGGCCTCGGGGCCGGAGTCGGTGCCGTAGCCGATGAGGTGGCCGTCGGAGTCGGTGGCGGCCTTGGCCTTCCAGTCGAGCCAGCGGCCGGCGACGTCGGGGGTGTTGAGGTCGGTGAACTTGTCGGAGTACTGCAGCATCTCCGGGAGCCAGTCGACCTCGACGGCCTCGACGTCGGCCATGCCGCTGCCGGCCGAGAGACGGGTGAAGAAGTTGTCGCGGGCCTCGTTGGACGTCGCGGCCTTCTTGTGGGTGACCTTGATGTTGGGGTGCGACTTCTCGAACTCGGGGATGAGCTCCTCGTAGCCGAACTGGTTGAACGTGGCGAGCGTCAGGGTGACGGGGCCGCCGGCGGCGCCGCCGGTGCTGCCGGCCTGGGTGGCGCTCCCGTCGGTGCCCGAGCCGGAGCTGCAGGCGGTCAGGGCCAGGAGGCCGACGGTGAGAGTGGCGAGTACGGCATGGCGAGAGCGCACGGAGGGCGCGCCGATCCGGGTGGAACGGGATGTCATGGAGAGCTCCTTTGGTCTCATCCCCAGTGTGGGTGTGGGAGCGCTCTCCGTGCGTGAAACGCGGCCGTGAGAGCGCTCTCACGAGGAGAATGGAGGTGTCGGCACCCATCGGTCAAGGGCCGTGACCATTCCGTGACCTGCTGCGGGGTGCGGATCGCCGCTAGCGTGGAGGTCCCGGCCCGCGGCCGGGCCCCGGCGTCCCGCAGGAGGCACCATGACCGTCCACGACCTCGTCGCGATGGGTCGGGTGGGGGTCGACCTCTATCCCCTCCAGCACGGTGTGACGCTCGACGAGGTGCGCACCTTCGAGAAGTTCCTGGGCGGCACCGCGGCCAACGTCACGGTCGCGACGGCGCGTCACGGCAGGCGCGCGGCGCTCGTCAGCGCCACGGCCGACGACGCCTTCGGACGCTTCGTCCACCGCGAGCTGCTGCAGCTCGGCGTCGACGACGCCTACGTGCAGACCATCACCGACGGGCCGCCGACGCCGGTCACCTTCTGCGAGATGTTCCCGCCCGACTACTTCCCCCGCTGGTTCTACCGCTACCCGACCGCTCCCGACCTGCTCATCACGCCGGAATCGCTTCCGCTGCAAGCCATTCGAGAGGCAAGCGCCTACTGGTCGAGCCTCACCGGACTGAGCCAGGAGCCCAGCCGCGCCGCGCACCGAGCCGCCCTCGAGGAGCGTGCCCGGGCGCCGCTGACGGTGCTGGACCTCGACTACCAGGAGGCCTTCTGGCGAGAGCCCGGCGACGCCGAGGGTGACGCCCGCGCACGGGCGCGCAGCCAGGCGGTGGTGGCCCTGCGGCAGGCGACCGTCGCGGTCGGCAACCTCGCCGAGTGCGAGCTCGTCACGGGGGAGTCCGAGCCCCGGCGCGCGGCGCGCGCCCTGCTCGCTGCGGGGGTCGAGCTGGCGGTCGTGACGCAGGGGCCACAGGGCGTCCTCGCCCTGACGCCAGACGAGGAGGTCGGCGTCGACGCCTTCCCCGTCACGGTCGTCAACGGGCTCGGTGCGGGTGACGCGTTCGGTGGCGCGCTCGTGCACGGCCTGCTCTCCGGCTGGGACCTCGAGCGCACGCTGCACTTCGCGTCCGTCGCCGGTGCGCTCGTGGCGGGCCGGCTCGGGTGCTCGACGGCGATGCCGACGACGGCCGAGGTGCAGGCCCTGCTCTCCGACGTCGAGGTCGCCGACGGCGCGATGTGAGGCCCGACCTCGGACGCAGACGGGCCCGGAAACGAGAAAACCCGCCCCCGCTGGTCACGTCGCCGAACTCGACCAGCGGGAGCGGGTGCCCTTTGACCCGGTGATCCGACAGGGGGAGGAGATCACCGAGTCGCACAGGAGCAACTCACGAGAACGACTATGGGCGCCCGACCTTAAAGAACACTGGGAAACCCGTAGCAGTTGGCCCTGACTCTCCGACACGGTCGCGACGGCGCGTGCGGAGCGGTCAGCGGGCGCCGACGACCATCCAGTCGTCGTGGCGTGCCCGCCACCCCAGCACGGCACCGCGGATGACCATGAAGACGGTGAACGCGAGCCAGAGCACGACGACGTCGCGGGTCGGCGAGCCGCTCGGTCCCGCGGCGCGCACCGCGAGCACCACGGGAAGGTAGGCGACGAACGTGACGACCATGCCGCGTGCCAGCCACCGCCCGTCGCCCGCGCCGATGAGCACCCCGTCGAGGACGAAGACGTAGCCGGCCACCGCCTGGCCGAGGCCGACGACGACGAGGGCGGCGCCGAGCGCCTGCTGCACGGCGGGGTCGGGGCTGAAGAGCGGCGGCACCACCGTGTGCAGGGCGACGAGGACGAGTCCGAGCGCCAAGCCGCCCCAGACCCCCCAGCGCACCATCGTGCCCATGGCCAGGCGCACCCCCTCGCGGTCGCCGGCGCCGAGCGCACGACCGGTGATCGCCTGGGCCGCGATGGCCAGCGCGTCCAGGGCGAACGCCAGGAACGACCAGACCGTGAGCGCCACCTGGTGGGCCGCCAGCGGGACGTCGCCGAGGGACGCCGCCACCCAGGTCGTCACGAGGAGCGTGGCGCGCAGGGCGACGGTGCGCACGAGCAGGGGTATGCCGGTGCGCGCGGCCGCGAGCACGCGTGCGGGATGGGGTCGGAGACGAGCATGTCGGGCCCGAGCCTTGACGAGCAGGACGGTGACGAGGGCGACGCCCATCCCCGTCTGCGCGATGACGGTGCCCCACGCGGATCCTGCGATGCCCCAGTGCAACCCGTAGACCAAGACGAGGTTGAGCACGATGTTGGCGCCGAAGCCGACGACCGAGGCGACGAGCGGTGTGGTCGTGTCCTGCAGCCCGCGGAGCACGCCGGTCACCGCGAGGATGACGAGCATGGCCGGGATGCCGAGGGCCGAGATCCGCAGGTAGGTGGTCGCCTGCTCGAGGACCGCGGGCGACGCACCGAACACCCCGCTGATCGGGCCGGCCCAGAGGGCGACGACGGCTGCCGTGACCGCGCCGAGGCCGACGGCGAGCCAGAGCCCGTCGATGCCGGCGCTCACGGCGGAGCGCTCGTCACCGGCGCCGAGGTGACGGGCGACGACGCTCGTCGTGCCGTAGGCGAGGAAGACGAAGACGCCGGCCGCCGTGACGAGGGCGGCGCTCGCCACCCCGAGGCCGGCGAGCTCGGCGGTCCCGAGGTGGCCGATGATGGCGGAGTCGGCGAGCAGGAAGAGGGGCTCGGCGATGAGGGCGAGGAAGGCCGGGACGGCGAGGCGGACGATCTCGCGGCGGTGGCCTCCCGGCGGTGGCGGCCCGCTCACGGCAGGGGCTCCAGGTGCTTGAGGGCCTCGCGTCTGGAGAGACCCGACAGGTCGGGATGGCCGGCGACGAAGGCACGCACCCATCCGGGGTCGACGCGGGCGTGGTCACGCAGCGCCCAGCCGATCGCCTTGCGGCTGAAGAAGTCCCGGTCGGCGATGTTGGGCTCGATGACGTCGGCCAGCAGGTGCTGGTCGAGGCGGTCACGGGCGCCGACCTGGCAGATGATCGCTGCCCGCCGCACCCAGAGGGAGTCGGACCCGGCCCGGTCGCGCATCCTCAGGCCCTCGACCTTCGGGTGGGCCAGCACGGTGTCGCGGACGAGGTGGGTGGCGATGTCGTCGACGACGTCCCACCAGGCGCCGGCCCGGATCAGGCTCTCCCACAACGGCATCGAGTCGCTGTCGACCCACACGCGGTAGGGACGGTGGCGCGCGAGGGCGATGGCGGCATACCACTCCTCGCGGTGCGCGGCGCCGTCCCACAGCGAGCGGATGGTCGCCTCCCACTGCTCACGCGACGCCATGGCGAGACCCGGGTCGCGCAGCAGGGGGCCGAGCGTGGCCTTGAGCTGCGGCGAGGTCAGCCCGACGTAGGGCATCGCCGACTTCATGTAGCGCTGCTGCGCGGCGGCGCGTCCCGGGTCGGCTTGCGCGGCGAGTGCCGCCCGCACCTGCGACACGAGGTCGGGGTGTGGGCCGCTCGTCATGCGCCCACCGTAGTCGGCGACGTCGACCTCTCTCGGGCGCTGTGCCGTGGGCGGGTCAGTAGGGCTTGGTGGCCCGTCCGAGGTAGGCGAAGACCCACGGACGCATGACCTTCGGCATCGGCGCGTACTCCCGCTCGATCGTCTCGATGACGAGTCCGGACTCCTCGACGAGACGGTCGATGGGTCGGGTCAGGTGGCATCCGTCGAAGACTTTCATCTGCAGCGGCTCGAGGAGGCGCTGCCAGCGCTGCACGCCCTCCTCGGGTGCGATGCCGTGCTCGAGGAAGTGCAGGGCGCCTCCCGGACGCAGCACGCGGCGCACCTCCGCGAGCGCGCGGTGGACGTCGGGGATCGTGCACAGCGTGAAGGTCGACAGCACCGCGTCGGCGCTCTCGTCCTCGAGGCTGAGCCACTGGCCGTCGAGGTCGCCGCGGACGACGGGGACCGGACAGCGCGAGCGGCGAGCGGCGCCGAGCTCCCAGGCGACGTCGGACGGCTCCACAGCGACGATGCGGGTGACCTCCGGCGGGTAGAGGCCGACGTTGTGGCCGCTGCCGAAGCCGAGCTCGACCACCTCACCGCGCAGACCGCGGCAGGCCCGGGCGCGCAGCGCCCGAACCGCGTCGTCCTCGCCGCCGGCCGCGACGAGGCGCGGAGTGACCTGGGTGGCCCAGATGCCCATGGCGTCAGCCTAGGGCGACGCCCGGCCCGCGCGCAGGGCGACGACCGGCGCTCTCGTCGGACTCGGGTCGGACGAGAGCGGGGCCTGCCGTCGCTCCGGATGCGTCCGGAGCGGGACCGGATCGGGTCCGGGTCGCTGCCGGTCGGGTCAGGCCGGGGTGCCGAAGCGGACGGCGTTGCGCTCGCGCGCCTTCTGGCGCTCGACCTCGCGGTCCTTGGGCGGTGCGGACGTCGTCAGGTGCTCGAGCAGGTGGGCGGTCGCGTGGGCGACCGCCTCGACCGCCTCGTCGAAGGCGGCCTGGTTGGCCTGGCTGGGCTTGGTGCTCCCGCTGACCTTGCGGACGTACTGCAGCGCGGCGGCATGGACCTCGTCGCTCGTCGCGGCCGGCTCGAAGTTGTGGAGCTGTCGGATGTTGCGGCACATGCCTCGACTGTAGGTCGCGCCGCCCGCGCCGTGGGTCGAGGTGATCGCGGAAGCGGCGCCGGTCGCGCGATCACCTCGACCGGGACTCGGCGGCGCACGATGCCCTGCCTGGGAAACTTCCGGCGAACCCCTTGCCAACACGAGAGTTAGTAAACTTTACTAACTCTCGTGTCCACCACCGTGCCCCGCGCCCGCCGGGTCTCCCCCCGCTCCGCCGTCCTGCCTGCCCACGGCCGGCGGCACAACCTCTCGCTCGTGCTCCAGATGCTCTACTCCGTCGGGGCCATGAGCCGCGCCGACCTCGCCCGCCGCCTCGGGATGAGCAAGGTGACCGTGTCCGACCTCGTCTCCGAGCTGATGGACAGCGGCCACGCGGTCGAGCTCGGACCTTCCGAGGTGGTGCGCCCCGGCAAGCCCGGCACCCTCGTCGACGTAAACCGGACCGGCCTGCAGGCCATCGGCGTCGACCTCGCCGAGCACGAGGTGCTGCGCGCGGCCGTGCTCGACCTCGACGGCAACATCCTCGTGCGGGCCGAGCGCGCCATCGCCGACGACTCCGGCCAGGCCGTCGTCGACAAGGTGCTCGACCTGGTGCACGAGGTCATCGGCGCCGCCACCGCACCGCTGCTCGGCATCGGCGTCGGGACCCCCGGCATCGTCGGCCCCGGGGGCGTCGTCGACACCGCCCCCAACCTCGGCTGGACCGACGTGCCGCTGCGCGACATCGTCGCGAACGCCACGGGACTGCCCGTCTTCGTCGTCAACGACGCCGACGCCGCGGTCCATGCCGACTACACCCTCGGTGAGGGCGGCGACGACCTCGTCCTCGTCAAGATCGGCCGCGGTGTCGGTGGCGGGCTCATCGTCGGGGGTCAGCGCGTCCGCGGCGCCCACTTCGCCTCCGGCGAGATCGGCCACGTCACCGTCGGCACCGACGGCGGCGCCACGTGCCGCTGCGGCAAGGTCGGCTGCCTCGAGACGTGGGTGTCGGCCCCCAACCTCGAGAAGGCGCTCGAAGCGGCGGGCGCCGACGCTCCGCAGGAGCCGCTGCGGGAGGCCGGCGAGCGGCTCGGGATCGCCCTCGCACCCGTCGTCGCCGCCCTCGACCTCTCCGAGGTCGTCCTCAGCGGACCCGAGCACCTCCTCGGGGGTGTCCTGCGTGACGCCCTCGACGAGACGCTCCGTGCCCGCCTCCTCGCCCGCACCACCACCGACCTCACCGTGCGCCTCGCGCACCGGCCCGACGACATCGTCCTGCGCGGCGCTGCCGTGCTCGTCCTCTGGGACCAGCTCGGCGTCGCCTGACCCCCGACCCGGCCGGACGGCATACGCCCTCCTCTCCTCGACTGACCCCTCCACAGGCTCACCAGCACGACACCCCTCCACTCGCGTCAGCGAGCAACCGGTCCGCTCCGCGGCCCTTCGAAAGGAAGACAGGATGAAGAAGACCCTGGGTCTGGCCGTGGCCACGACCACCGCGGCCCTCGTGCTCACCGCGTGCGGTGGCGGCGCGACTGGCGGGGCCACCGACCCGCCCGCGTCGGGAACCGCGGGCAACGCCGGCAAGACGATCACCCTCTGGCTCGCCGGCTCCGACACCCCGAAGGAGCTGCGCACCTACCTGCAGGACACCTTCAAGGCCAAGACGGGCGCGACGCTCGCCATCGAGGAGCAGACCTGGCCCGACCTCGTCACCAAGCTGACGACGGCGCTGCCCGACCCGAAGAACACCCCCGACGTCACCGAGCTCGGCAACACCCAGAGCCCGACCTTCACCAACGTCGGCGCCTTCAGCGACGTCTCCGGCCTCTACCAGCAGCTCGGCGGCAGCAAGCTGCTCCAGTCGTTCGTCGACGTGGGCTCGGTCGACGGCAAGCAGTACGCGTTGCCCTACTACTTCGGGTCGCGCTACCTCTTCGCCCGCAAGGACCTCTGGAAGGAGGCCGGCGTCGCCCAGCCGAAGACGCTCGACGAGTTCGACGCGGCGGTCAAGACGATCACGGCCAAGAACCCGCGGGGCATCAAGAACTTCTCCGGCTTCTTCCTCGGCGGCCAGGACTGGCGCAACGGCATCTCGTGGATCTTCGCGAACGGCGGCGAGCTCGCCAAGCAGGAGAACGGGCAGTGGGTCTCGACGCTCTCGGACCCCAACAGCGTCAAGGGCCTGACCCAGCTGCAGGACCTCTACCGCAACGCCTCCAAGGCGCCGGCAGACGCCAAGGACCAGACGCCGTGGCTCTACGTCAACGACGCCGACGAGATCCTCGACGCCAACCAGAAGGTCACGGGCAGGACCTCGCTCGCGGCCGCCACGATCATGGCCCCGGGCTGGGCGCACTGGTCGATCGGTGACCTCAAGGAGAAGGACGGCAAGAAGGTCCGCGAGTGGAACGACGCGACGTTCGGCGCGTTCGTGCTCCCGGGCAGCGACGGCAAGCCGGCACCGGTCTTCGCCGGCGGCTCCAACATCGCCATCTCCAAGGCCAGCCAGAACCAGGCCCTGTCGCGCGAGCTGCTCAAGATCATCTTCTCGCCGGACTACCAGAAGAAGCTCGGCGGCGCCGGCCTCGGCCCGGCCAACAGCGACTACGTCAGCTCGCTCGGTGACGACCAGTTCGCCAAGGCGCTCATCGCGTCGGCCTCCAACTCCAAGCTCACCCCGGCCGCTCCGGGCTGGGCGACGGTCGAGTCGAAGATGATCATGGAGGAGCTCTTCTCCAAGATCCGCGACGCCTCGGACCTGACGGCGCTCGCCAAGGAGTACGACGCCGAGATCACGCCGCTGCTCAACCTCAAGTGACCTGACGCCCGCGTGACACCGCGTCCGGCGGCCGGGAACCCCTCCCAGCCGGCCGCCGGACCCCGGTCCGAAAGGCCCCGCCCATGACCTCCACGGCCACCGCACCCCCGGAGACCACCTCCGCGCCTCTCCCGGCGGCTCCCGCTCCTCGCCCACGCCGCCACCTGCCCGCCGTGCTCGTCGTGCCCGCCGTCGTGCTCCTCGTCGCAGCCCTCGGCTACCCCGTCGGCTGGCAGGTCGTCACGAGCTTCCAGCACTTCGGGATGATGCAGCAGTTCGGCCAGCCGCCCGAGTGGGTCGGCCTGGCGAACTACACCGCCCTGCTCACCGACCCGAACCTCTGGGTCATCGTCGGGCGCTCCCTCGCCTTCTGCCTCGTCTGCGCGCTGACGACCGTCGCCGTCGGGCTCGCCCTGGCGCTGCTCATCGGTGCGGTCGGTCGCGTCGGGCGGCTGACGCTGCAGGTCGCGCTGCTCCTCGCGTGGGCCATGCCGGTGGTCGCCTCGATGACGGTGTGGACGTGGATCGTCAACTGGCGCAACGGACTGCTCAACTGGGCTCTCGAGCGCGTCGGGGTCGACGCGCAGGGGCACAACTGGCTCGTCGAGCCGCTGTCGTTCTTCGTCGTTGCCGCGGTCATCGTCGTGTGGATGAGCGTGCCCTTCGTGACGCTGTCGATCTATGCCGGCCTCACCCAGCTGTCGCCGGAGGTTCTCGAGGCCGCCGAGATCGACGGTGCGGGCGGGTGGAAACGCCTGCGGCACATCATCCTTCCGCTCGTGGCTCCCGTCATCTCGATCGTCCTGCTGCTCCAGCTGATCTGGGACCTGCGCGTCTTCACCCAGGTCAAGCTGCTCCAGGACGCCGGCGGGGTGGCCAACGAGACCCACCTGCTCGGCACTTACATCTACCAGCTCGGCACGGGCGCAGGCGATTTCGGGATGGCCAGCGCTGTGTCGATCCTCATGCTGCTGCTCACCGTCGCCGTCAGCTGGTACTACGTCCGCTCCCTCATGAAGGAGGAGTCGTGAGCCGCACCCTCGGCCGCGCCCGGTCGCGACGTTCCACCCGGCGCACGGTGCTCACGGCCGTGGCCGTGGCCGTCGCCCTCGTCTGGGCGTTCCCCGTCTACTGGATGCTCAACTCGGCGTTCCTCGACAAGGTGACGCTCCAGTCGAGCACCCCGACCTTCCTGCCCTTCGGCGGGTCGCTCGACAACTTCGCCACCGTCTTCGGGGACGCGGGCTTCGTTCGGGCACTGGGGATCTCACTCGCCGTCACCCTCATCACCGTCGCCGCCGCGATCGTCGTCGCCTTCCTCGGGGCCCTCGCGATCAGCCGCTTCCGGTTCCGCGGACGCCGGTCCTTCGTCCTCGCGCTGCTGCTCATCCAGATGCTGCCGGCCGAGGGCCTGTTCATCGCGCAGTACAAGATGATGAGCTCGATCGGCCTGCTCAACAACATCCTCGGGCTCGCGCTGCTCTACACCGCGGCCGTCGTGCCCTTCACGGTGTGGATGCTGCGCGGCTTCGTGGCCGGAGTGCCGGTCGAGCTCGAGGAGGCCGCCATGGTGGACGGGCTCTCGCGCACCAAGGCCTTCCTGCGGATCACGTTCCCGCTGCTGGCTCCCGGGCTCGTCGCCTCCGGCGTCTACGCCTTCCTCCAGGCGTGGAACGAGTTCACCGTGGCGCTGGTCGTCATGACCGAGGAGCAGTCCCGCACCCTGCCGCTGTGGCTGCGCGGCTTCGTCCAGGCGAGCGCGACCCGCGAGACCGACTGGGGCCAGGTCATGGCCGCGTCGACCGTCGTCGCCGTGCCCGTCATCATCTTCTTCCTCGTCGTCCAGGGGCGCATGAGCAACGGCCTCGTCGGCGGGGCGGTGAAGGGCTGACATGACCACCTCACGAGAGGCGCTGCGGCGTCTCGCCGTCGGCACGCTCATGCCCGGATTCGTCGGCACCGCCGTCCCCGCGTGGATCGAGCGGGAGTATGCCGCGGGCCTGGCCTCCGTCTGCCTCTACGGCGCCAACGTGGTGGGCCCCGACCAGCTCGCGCAGCTGTGCGCGTCGCTCCGGTCGGTCGCCCCGGACCTCCTCGTCGCCGTCGACGAGGAGGGCGGCGACGTGACCCGACTGCACTACCCGACCGGCTCGACCCAGCCCGGCAACGCGCTCCTCGGCCGCCTGGACGACATCGCGCTGACGCGGGACTCCGCGTCGGCCATCGGACGCGAGCTCGCGGCATACGGGATCAACCTCGACCTGGCGCCCGTCGTCGACGTCAACTCGGCCGACGAGAACCCGGTCATCGGCGTGCGCAGCTTCGGTGCCGACGCCTCGCACGTGGCACGGCACTCGGCGGCCTACGTCGCGGGCGTGCAGTCGGTCGGCGTCGCGGCCTGCGCCAAGCACTTCCCGGGCCACGGCGACACCGTGACCGACTCGCACCACGCCCTGCCCCGCGTGCACGTCGAGGCGCACGTGCTCGACGCGCGCGAGCTCGAGCCGTTCCGGGCCGCGATCGAGGCGGACGTCGCGTGCATCATGACCTCGCACGTCGTGGTCAGCGCCATCGACGCCGAGCGTCCGGCGACGTTCTCGGCGTCAGTGCTGGAGGACGTGCTGCGCGGACGGCTCGGCTTCGAGGGGGTCATCGTGTCCGACGCGCTCGACATGGCCGGCGCCTCCGCCGAGACCGGCATCCCGGAGGCTGCGGTGCGTGCGCTCGTCGCCGGGTGCGACCTGCTCTGCGTGGGGTCCGAGACGACGGAGGAGTGCTACCTCGAGGTCGTCGACGCCGTCGTCGAGGCAGCAGCGTCCGGGCGACTTCCGGTGGCGCGACTCGAGGAGGCAGTGGCGCGAGTGGCCCTGCTGTCCGGGCGATTCGCGGTCGACGTGGCGCCCAGGGGCGAGGGTTCGCATGAGGAGCGCGGGTCGCTCAACGGCGCGCTCGTCGGCGGCTTCGAGGTCGGCGACGCGGTGCGGGCGTGGCTCGACGCGCCGGGGCGGCCGGTCATCGTGCAGGTGGCATCGGACCCCAACCTCGCGGTCGGTCGCGTCGCCTGGGGACCGCGAGCCGTGGGTCTGACGACGGAGGAGGCCGACGTACCGGCCGGGGCCAAGGTCGCCGTTGCCGGACGTGGGCTGTCGGCCGGCCACCCCCTGTGGACCGTGGCGGACCGGCTTCGTGCGCAAGGACATCCGACGATCGTCGTGGACTGCGGGTGGCCCCGTGGCGGCGCCGACCTCGTGACCTTCGGCGGCTCCGTCGTCGTCGCCGAGGCGCTCGGACGCTATCTCGGGGTGCCGGCGCGATGACGGCCGGGCCGAGGCTCGGCATCGACATCGGTGGGACCAAGACCGCCGTGGCTCTCGTGTCCGACGACGGGAAGGTGCACGCGCTGCGCTCGGCGCCGTCGGGCCGGGGACCGGTCGCGGTCGTCGAGGTGGCGGTGCGCCTGGCCCGTGAGGTGCTCGACGGAGGCGGCGCAGGATCAGCGGTCGACGTCCTGTGCGGGCCCGGCGCATCCTCAGAGGCCGTGTCGGTCGGCGCGTGCATGCCTGGGCTCGTCGACCCCGTGAGCGGAGTCGCCCGGCACGCCGTCAACCTCGGGGTCGACGCGCTCGACCTCGGCGGTGAGCTGTCGAGGCGCCTCGGGGTGCGTGTGTCGGTCGAGAACGACGTCAAGGCCGCAGCGCTCGGCGCCTGGCGACTGCTGACCCCGGCCGGGAGCCCTGCAGGGTCGGTGGGACCTGCCGCCTCTCCGACGCTGGCCTACCTCAACCTCGGCACGGGTCTGGCGTCCGCGGTGGTGCGGGACGGCGTGGTCGTGCGGGGCATCGACGGTGTCGCCGGCGAGATCGGCCACCTCCCGGTCGGTGGGGACGCGCCGTGCACGTGCGGCCAGGTCGGCTGCCTCGAGACGGTGGCCTCGGGGTCCGCGCTCGCGCGGCTGTGGCCGGAGGGCCGGCGTCGCGCGCGCGACCCCTTCGTCGCAGCGACGGCCGGTGACGGTCTCGCCGCCGCGGCCGTCGACGTCCTGTGCGCAGGAGTGGGCCTCGCGGTGCAGGTGCTCGCCCTCGCCTCCGGTGCCGAGCGCGTCGTCATCGGCGGCGGCCTCGCGGGCCTCGGAGAGCCCCTGCTCCGCGGTGTCCGGGCCGACCTGGCGCGTCGCGGGCGGGCCTCGCGGATCATCGAGACGCTCGGGCTGCCGGACCGCGTCGAGCTGCTGGCGGCGGACGTGCCGGTGGCGGCCCTCGGGGCCGCCTGGCTGGGTCTGGGCGGTGCCGGTCCCGGTGCCACCGAGGCTCCCCCGCCGGGCTTGCCGGTATCGCCGGGGGTGGTGTCGCTGAGGGTGGTGGCGCTGAGGGTGGTGGCGCTGAGGGTGGTGGCGCTGAGGGTGGTGGCGCTGTCGCTGGGAGCGGTGTCGCTCTCGATCTCCCTGGGGAGGGCGGTGACTTCGGTGTCTCCGATGCCGGTGCCGGTGCCGGTGCCGGTGCTCGCGTCGTGTTCGGTGGGAGGGTGGGCTGATGGAGGTGCTCGTCCTGCCCACGCCCGCCGACGTGGCCCGCAGAGCCGCGGAGGTCGTCATCGACGGTCTCGGTGCTGCGCGCCGTCCCGAGCCCGTGCTCGGGCTCGCCACCGGCTCGTCCCCGCTCGGGCTCTACGCCGAGCTCGCCGCCGCGGTGCGAGCCGGGCGGCTCGACCTGACGCGCGCCCGGGGCTTCGCCCTGGACGAGTACGTCGGCCTGCCGGTCGGGCACCCGCAGTCCTACCGCGAGGTGCTCCTGCGCGAGGTCTGCGGCCCGCTGGGGCTGGCTCCGGAGCGCCTGCACGTGCCGGACGGCTCGGGCCGGGACGAGGACGAGCTCGTCGCCGGCGCCGCCGCCTACGATCGGCTCATCGCCGACGCCGGCGGCGTCGACGTCCAGATCCTCGGCATCGGGGCCAACGGCCACCTCGGCTTCAACGAGCCCGGCTCGGCCCTGTCGTCGCGGACCCGGGTCAAGCGCCTGTCGGACCGGACCCGGCACGACAACGCGCGCTTCTTCGCCGGCATCGACGACGTGCCGACGCACTGCGTGACCCAGGGCCTGGGCACCGTGCTGGACGCGCGGCGCCTCGTCCTCGTCGCGTCGGGGCCGGGCAAGTCCGAGGCCGTGGCGGCTGCCCTGGAGGGCCCCCTGTCGGCCTCGTGCCCGGCCTCGGTGCTCCAGTGGCACGCGGACGCGACGGCCGTCCTCGACGAGACCGCGGCGGCGCGCCTGCGCAACCGCGACTACTACGACGCCTCGGCCGCAGGCCTGTGAGCACGACCCCTCGGGACCCGGGCACCCGGCATACCCCACGGTCGGGCGTGTCGCGCACGACTGTGGACAGCGCACAGGGGTGAGGAACTTCTTCTCCACAGCCCGTGGACGGGCATCTGTGCAGGTCAACCAGCACGGAAGGGTGTGACCGCCGCCACATGCCCACAGTTGTGCACACACGTTGTCCACACCTGTTGACGGCGTGTCGAGGCTGTCCGTCCACCGGTTGTCCACAGGGGTGGAGGAGAGGGAGGCGCTTGAGGTTGGTGTCGGCCGACCAGGGCACCTACGGTGGGGCGGTGCTCCTCGGGGAGGGGAGCGGACGGGCCGCACAGGGCTCGTCGCCGCCCCCTCCGCGGCGCTGTCGGCGCCGCGATGTCTACTGGTGTGGACCGGTTGCACCGATGTCATCCACCACTCAGGGGAAGGGGAGCACGTGTCGCTCGACGAGCTGAGCACGAGCGCCTTTGCGTCGTCGTCGAGCCGCGACGGGGGGCCGCCCGACGACCGGCTCCCGCCCCAGGACGTCGGGGCCGAGCAGTCGGTCCTCGGCGGCATGCTCCTGTCCAAGGACGCCATCGCCGACTGCGTCGAGCAGCTCAAGGGCACCGACTTCTACCGCCCCGCGCACGAGCTCATCTACGACGCCGTCCTCGACCTCTACGGCCGCGGTGAGCCCGCCGACGCCATCACCGTCAGCGACGAGCTGACCAAGCGCGGTGACCTCGGACGCGTCGGCGGACAGGCCTACCTCCACCAGCTCATCGCCTCGGTGCCGACCGCCGCCAACGCCGGCTACTACGCCCAGATCGTCGCCGAGCGCGCGGTGCTGCGCCGTCTCGTCGAGGCCGGCACCCGCATCGTCCAGCTCGGCTACGCCCAGGGCGGTGGCGACGTCGAGGACATCGTCAACGCCGCCCAGGCCGAGGTCTACGCCGTCGCCGACAAGCGCGGTGGCGAGGACTACCACGCCATCGGTGACGTCATCGAGGCCACCGTCGACGAGATCGAGGTCGCGTCGGGCCGCTCCGGCGAGATGACGGGTGTGCCCACCGGGTTCACCGACTTCGACGCCCTGACCAACGGCCTGCACCCCGGCCAGATGATCGTCATCGCCGCCCGACCCGCGATGGGCAAGGCACTCGCTCTCGACACGCGCCTCGTCACTCCGGACGGCTGGACCACCATGGGCGAGGTCTCCGTCGGTGACTTCGTGATCGGGTCGGACGGACTGCCCACTCGCGTCGTGGCCGCCACGGAGGTCATGGTCGACCGCCCGTGCTACGAGGTCGAGTTCTCGGACGGCTCGGTGCTCGTCGCCGACGAGCAGCACCAGTGGCTGACCCAGTCGCGGGCCGAGCGCCGCGGCACGGCCTCGGGGTCGGTTCGCACGACGGCCGAGATCGCCGCGTCCCTGCGCACCAAGACGAACGAGGCCAGGCTCAACCACTCGGTGACGAACGCCGAGGCTCTCCAGCTCGACCACCGTGCGCTGCCGGTCTCCCCGTACGTGCTCGGAGCCTGGCTCGGCGACGGCACGAGCGCCGGGGCCTCGATCACCACCGCAGACCCCGAGCTCGTGATGCGTCTCGAGGCCGAAGGCCTCGTCGTGAAGCCACTGGCTGCCGTGATGCGCTACTCGATGAGTCTTCCGGTTGCGCCGGTGGCTGCCCGCTCGTGCGTCGTCTGTGGCACCGAGTTCATCCCGCAGACCTCTCAGGTCAAGACCTGCGGACGGTCGTGTGGTGGTCGGTCCAAGGGTCTCGGCGGGTCCAACCTGCAGGCGTCCTGCCCCGACTGCGGGGGGCCGTCGTCCGGCCTGCAGAGATGCCAGGCGTGTCGCGAGGAGCACGGCACCGTCACGGCCCTGCTGCGGGGACTGGGTGTGGTGGGCAACAAGCACATCCCCCAGTCCTACCTCCGAGCCAGCGAGGCTCAGCGTCGCGACCTGCTGGCCGGCCTGCTCGACACCGACGGCACGGTGACCAACGCGGGGGGCGTCCAGCTCACCGTGACCAATCGGGTCTTGGCCGAGGGCGTGCGTGAGCTCGTCATCAGCCTCGGCTACCGATGCACCATCGCGACACGGCGGGTCAAGGGGCGCTCGGAGGACTCGTCCACGGCCTACAACGTCAACTTCACCTGTGACGAAGACGTGTTCTGGCTGCCGCGGAAGGCGCTGCTGCACAAGGAGCTGCGACGCAAGTCGGTCACGCGCAGGTCGTCACGCTTCATCGTCGACGTCCGTCCGGTCGAGTCGGTCCCGGTTCGCTGCATCGAGGTCGAGGCAGCCGACCACCTGTACCTCGCCGGCGAGTCGATGGTCCCGACCCACAACTCGACCATCGGGCTCGACATCGTCCGGTCGGCCGCGATCAAGCACAAGATGGCTGCCGTCGTCTTCTCGCTCGAGATGAGCCGCACCGAGATCACGATGCGTCTGCTCTCGGCCGAGGCCGGCATCCAGCTGCAGCACATGCGCAAGGGCACGATGCGCGAGGAGGACTGGACCCGCCTCGCCTCGACGATGGGCCGCGTCTCCGACGCCCCGCTCTTCATCGACGACTCGCCCAACATGTCGCTCATGGAGATCCGGGCCAAGTGCCGACGGCTCAAGCAGCGCGAGAACCTCAAGCTCGTCGTCATCGACTACCTCCAGCTGATGAGCTCGGGCAAGCGCGTCGAGTCGCGCCAGCAGGAGGTCTCGGAGTTCTCGCGTGCGCTCAAGCTGCTCGCCAAGGAGCTCGAGGTCCCGGTCATCGCCATCTCGCAGCTGAACCGTGGTCCGGAGCAGCGCACCGACAAGAAGCCCGCGATGAGCGACCTCCGCGAGTCGGGATCGATCGAGCAGGACGCCGACATGGTGATCCTGCTCCATCGCGAGGCGGCCTACGAGAAGGACTCCCCCCGTGAGGGCGAGGCCGACCTCATCGTGGCCAAGCACCGAAACGGTCCCACCGACACGATCGTCGTCGCCTTCCAGGGCCACTTCAGCCGCTTCACCAACATGGCCAACAACTTCTGACGTCCGTGCCGACCGTCGAGGTGACCGCGCACCGCCGGTCACCCTGCCCGGCACGGCGTTCGCGCCGGGAGTGCTGGGTGTGATCCTCCCCGCGGCGCGCGACCCCCGCCTCGTCACGGTCCGGCGCGGCGGGACCCTCACGGATGCCGACCACCACCTGCTCGCGCTCTGGGCGGCAGCCTGCGCCGAGCACGTGCTGCCGCTCTTCGAGGCGGAGCGGGCGGAGGACCCCCGGCCCCGCGACGCCATCGAGCACACTCGTGCCTGGGTGCGCGGCGAGGTCCCGATGATGCGGTCGCGCGCCGCGGGCGGTCACGCCATGGGCGCGGCCCGCGACCTGCGCGGCGCAGCTCGCTTCGCGGCATACGCCGCAGGACAGGCGGCGTGCGTCGCCCACGTGGCGGAGCACGACCTGGGTGCAGCCGCCTACGCCATCAAGGCCGTTCGGGCGGCCGCGCAGCCAGAGCAGGCCGACGCCGCAGGTCGAGCCGAGTGTGCGTGGCAGCACGAGCAGCTCCCGGTGGCCGTCCGCGAGCTCGTCCTCGACGACCAGCGGCGGCGCAACGAGCTCTGCTGGTGGGTCTTCACCGTCTGAGGGTGCGGCTCAGTGCGCGGCCTCGATGCGTCGGATGTCGGTCCAGCCCGTCCAGCCGCGCTCCTCGAGCAGCTCGAGCAGGCGGCCGGCGCAGGCGAAGGACTCGAGGAAGGCCGCGTCGAGCAGCTCGACCAGCTCCTGGCTGACGGGGTGCTCGTCCTCGACGCCCTCCCCTTGAGCCGCAGCGGCCTCGATGAAGGCCGCCACCCGGTCGGCCAGCACCGGCAGGCGCGGGTCGTCGGGGCCGCAGTCGACGAGGTCGCCGATGTCGAGGTAGAGCCGGCGCAGCGGCTCGTCGTCGATCTGGGTCTGCTTGATCTGCATGAGCGCGGCGACCGCATCGGGCATCTGGGCCGCGATGATGATCCAGCTGTCGCGCTCGACCTCGATGAGGCGCTCCGGGAAGCCGAGCTCGCGCATCCGGTCGACGTAGGCGACCACCTCGGGCGGGAGCGCCAGGCTCTCGCCGGCCGCGAGCCGGGCGATCCGCTGCCGGTGCCGCTGGAGGTCGCGGATCTCGGCCCGCAGACGGCGGTCGATCTGCTCGACCGCCGCCGCGAACTCCTCGTCGCCCGCCGTCAGCAGCTCCTGCACGCGCGAGAGGGGCACGCCGGCATCGGCCAGGACGCGGATCCTGACGAGCTGGACGACCGCAGCCGCGTCGTAGCGCCGGTAGCCCGAGCGGTCGCGCTCCGGCTCGGGCAGCAGGCCCTTGGCGTGGTAGTGCCGCACCGCCCGCACCGTCACCCCGGCGTAGGCCGCGAGCTGGCTGATCGTGAGCATGCCGGCATTCTCCCGTCGTCAGGCGATCTTGCGACGGTAGGTGCGCATCGCCAGCGCGTACGCGAGCACGAGCAGCCCGACGCACCAGGCGAGAGCGACCCAGACGTCGGTGCCGAGCGGCTGCCCGGCGAACAGGTGGCGGATGGTGTCGACGATCGAGGTGACGGGCTGGTGCTCCGCGAACCACCGCACCGGTCCGGGCATGCCCTCGGTCGGCACGAAGGCCGAGCTGATGAAGGGCAGGAAGATCAGCGGGTACGAGAAGCCGCTGACGCCGTCCACCGACGTCGCCGTCAGCCCGGGGATCACGGCCAGCCAGGTGAGCGCCAGCGTGAAGAGCACGAGGATGCCCAGGACACTCAGCCACGCGAGCACGCCTGCGCCGGAACGGAATCCCATCGCCAGCGCGACGAGCACGACGAGGGCGAGCGAGACGAGGTTGGCCACGAGCGAGGTCAGCACGTGTCCCCACAGCACGGCCGACCGTGCCATCGGCATCGACTGGAAGCGCTCGAAGATGCCGCTCGAGACGTCGGTGAACAGCCGGAAGGCCGTGTAGGCGATCCCGGAGGCGACGGTGATGAGCAGGATGCCCGGCAACAGGTAGTCGACGTAGCTGCCGCCGCCGACGCGGATGGCGCTGCCGAAGACGTAGACGAAGAGCAGCAGCATCGCGATGGGCGTGACGGCCGTGGTGATGATGGTGTCCGGGCTGCGCAGGATGTGGCGCAGCGACCGCTTGAGCAGGACGGTGGTGTCGCTCGTGACGTGCCCGACGTCGGTGGTCATCGCTGGTCTCCTGTCGTGACGGCGTCGTCGGGGCCGACGATCGCGAGGAAGATCTCCTCGAGCGTCGGTTGCTTCTCGACGTACTCGACGGTGGTCGGTGGGAAGAGCTGCTGCAGCTCGGCGAGGGTGCCCTCGGCGATGATCCGTCCCTCGTGGAGGATGGCGATCCGGTCGGCGAGCTGCTCGGCCTCCTCGAGGTACTGCGTCGTGAGCAGGACCGTCGTGCCATGGCCGGCGAGCTCCCGCACGGTCCTCCAGACCTCGTTGCGCGACTGCGGGTCGAGGCCCGTCGTCGGCTCGTCGAGGAAGAGCACGGGCGGGTCGCCGATGAGGCTCATCGCGATGTCGAGGCGCCGTCGCATGCCCCCCGACCAGGTGGCGGTGCGGCGGTCTGCCGCCTCGGCGAGGTCGAACCGGGCGAGGAGCTCCTCGGCGACCCGGTCGGGACGCTCCAGTCGACGCAGCTCGGCGACGAGGACGAGGTTCTCGCGCCCCGTGAGAACCTCGTCGACCGCGGCGAACTGGCCGGTAAGGCTGATCGACTCGCGGACCCGGGCCGGCGCGGTGGCCACGTCATGGCCGTCGACGGACGCGCTCCCGCCGTCGGCGCGCAGCAGCGTCGACAGGATCCTGACCGCGGTCGTCTTGCCGGCCCCGTTGGAGCCGAGAAGGGCGAGGACGGTGCCGCGTGGCACGACCAGGTCGACGCCCCGCAGCACCTCCTGGTCACCGTAGGACTTGGTGAGACCGATGGTCTCGATGGCGTGTGCTGTGGTCATGCGACAAGGCTGCAACCCTGCCCCTGCGTCAAGGTCAAGCCCCGTTCTTCGGGACCTCCGTGCGACACCGACGGGGCACGTCGTCGGCGGCTCCTGACCGCCCTCGACGGCGCGTCAGAGGGCGTGGTCGAGGATGCGCTGACGCACCTCGCGCAGCGCCGTGGCGACCGCGTCGGGCACCCGCTCGGGATCGGTGAGCCAGTCCATGAGCGAGCTGTCGTCGCGGGTCACCCCGGCCCGCACGTCGGCGACCGCGGCCGCCATGAGGGCCCCTGCGCGCGGGACCGGCAGGGGCTGCCCGAGCTCGGCTGCCCGGGCATCGGCCCACTCGTCGGCCGAGCGCATCAGGTCGTCGCCCACATGCCGGCGGCGGGCGCGTGCCAGGGCCAGAGCGGCGGCGGGCAGCGATCCCACGGCCGCCTCGTCCGCCACCGAACGCACCTCCGCCACGAGGGCGTCGAGATGGACCTCGAGCAGCCAGGACGGCATGCCGCGCGCGGCGAGGACACGCGAGAGCCACTCGACCTGGCCGACGGCACGGTCCTCCCCGAGCCCGGCGAGGGAGATGAGCCATGCCGAGTCCGTCGTCGCGAAGCGTGAGCCCCGGGCCCCGTAGCGGGCGCCGTAGTAGGGCATGGCGTTGATCGAGCCCTGCGCGGCGCGCACCGCGGCCCGGAGCAGGTCGGCGTCGGTGGTGATCTCGTAGCCCCCGGAGGACGGGTTGACGACCCCGGCGTCGACCGGCTGCCCGGCGTCGCGCCGGATGAGTCCGGCGGCCACGTGGGTGTGCGCCTCCTCGACGAGCTCGACGACGTGTGCCGCCTGCCGGGCGTCGATGCCCGCCACGGGACGTCCCTCCAGCGCGTCCCGCAGGACCCGGGTGTCCGTCGACCCGGTGGCGACCACGAGCCGCTCGACGCCGACGACGGCCGCGACGACGGCCGGGTCGTCCAGGGGGCCGGTGGTGGCCCGGTCCGCGTGGGCGAGGAGGAGCTCGTGCACGTCGTCTGCACCGGCCGGCGTCGTCATGGCCGGCATTCTCGCGTGGGCCGGGGCCGGCGCACCAACCCACCGCACCCCGCCACGTGCTCCACGCACGGCCGGGACGGCGACCGTCCACGCCCTCGGCGCACCTGGACAGGGCACGAGCGTCGGCCGGGCCGGGCGTCGGCCCGGGAACAGATCCCCGGGTGGCTGCGTTCCCCCGAGGCACTGCATACCCATGGGGGGTATGCGGTGCCAAACGGGAAGGCATCGAGCCCATGACCGAAGCAGCCCACGCATCCCACGACCAGCAGGCAACGCACCACCACGACCACGCCGGCCACCACCACGACCACCACGCCGGACACGGCGGCAGCGGCCTCGGCTCGATGGCTGCCAGCGCCACCCTCCACTGCCTCACCGGCTGCGCCATCGGCGAGATCCTCGGGCTCGTGGTCGGCACCGCCGTGGGCCTCGGCAACGGCCAGACGATCGCCCTGTCGATCGCGCTAGCCTTCGTGTTCGGCTACACCCTCTCGAGCCTGCCCCTGCTGCGCGGCGACCTCACGCTGGGCGTCGCGCTCCGCCTCGTCCTGGCGGCCGACACCGTCTCGATCCTGACGATGGAGGTCGTCGACAACATCGTCATGGCCGTCATCTCCGGCGCCATGAACGCCGGCCTCGTCAACGCCGTCTTCTGGGTCGGCATGTCGATCTCGCTCGTCGCCGCGTTCGCCGCCGCCTACCCCGTCAACCGCTACCTGCTCGCGCGGGGCAAGGGTCACGCCCTCGCCCACGAGCACCACAGCGGCACCGGCACCGTCAACGTCACAGGCGCGCGGCGCCTCATCCCCGTGCTGCCGACCGGGGCGCTCGCGGCCGCCCTCGCGGCCTTCATCCTCGGTGGCCTCGTCGTGTCCGTGGCCGACGGCCTCTCGGTCCCGGCTGCTCCTGCGCACGCCGCGACGAGCACCGGGTGACCGGACGCCGAACGTCCGGGTCAGCCCCTAGGCTGCCGGTGACGCGAAGGAGAACAGCGATGACCGATGTGACCTATGACGACCGGACGGGAACTCGCTTCGAGAGGGTCCGGCTGACGGGTGCCACGTTCGAGGACGTCCACCTCGACGGCGCACGGCTGCACGACGTCGACCTCCGGGGTGCCTCGCTGCGGATGGTCGACCTGCGCGGCCTGCGGGCCCGCGACGTCTGGCTCGAGGACGTCGACATCAGCGGCGACGTCGAGAACCTCGTGATCAACGGCGTCGACGTCGCCCCGCTCATCGAGGCCGAGCTCGACCGGCGCGACCCGGACCGGGCCAAGATGCGACCGACCGACGCTGCCGGCTACCGGGAGGCCTGGGACGTCGTCGAGCGCCGCTGGGCCGGCACGGTCGAGCGCGCCCGGAGCCTGTCGCCGGAGCAGCTGCACGAGCGGGTCGACGGCGAGTGGTCGTTCATCGAGACGCTGCGCCACCTCGTCTTCGCGACCGACGCCTGGGTCTGCCGGGCGCTCCTGGGTGATCCCGAGCCGTGGGACGCGCTCGACCTGCCGCACGACGACATGCCCGACAGCCCGCCCGTGCCCCGCGACCGCGAGGCCCGACCCACGCTCGAGCAGGTGCTCGCGCTCCGCGCCGACCGGATGGCCAGGGTGCGCCGCGTGCTCGACGGCCTCACCGACGAGCGCCTCACCGAGCAGACCGTGCCCGTGCTCGAGCCGGGCTACCCCGAGCCGGAGTCGTATGCCGTGCGCCGCACGCTGCGCACCGTCCTCCACGAGGAGTGGCAGCACCGGCTCTACGCCGAGCGCGACCTCGACGCCCTCGGTGCCCTGGGTGCCGCCCGCGCCACCGGTCCCGACCCGGCCTGACCCGTCGCACGCGGCCCGTTCACAGCGCGCTCCCGGCGGGTTCCCATCCTGCAAACCTACGGTTTTGCTTCAGCATGCGTGCGCGGGAGCCGGGTCAGCCGGTCCCGCCGACCATCAGGAGGTTCCCGTGGCTGATCTCGGGTGGCCGGAGCTCACCATCATCGCCATCGCCGTCGTGGTCCTCTTCGGCTGGAAGCGCATGCCCGACATGGCGCGCAGCCTCGGGCGCTCGGCGCGCATCTTCAAGTCCGAGGTGGACCAGATGAAGACCTCGCCCGACGGGCACGAGGTCCGCGACGCCGGCGAGGCCCGCGGCGGCGACGGCGTGCCCGAGGCGACCGGCGACCAGGCCCACGATGCCGTCGTCAGCGCCGACGACCGGGTGGCCGCCGCCGAGGCCGAGGTCGCCCGCCTGCGGGCCGAGCTCGTGCGCCACCGGAACGAGAACGGCTCGCACTAGTCCTCCGGCGTGACGACCGACCCCTCCCGCCCCCTCCCCGCGGCGCAGCAGCGCCTCCTGGCCGCCGACGTCCTCGGCGGCCCGCTGGACGAGCCCGTCCCCGCGGGTGTCGACGTGCTGGCCGGCGCGCCGACCGCAGCGGTCACCTCCCTCGCGGACGTCGCCGGAGCCGAGGTCGGGGTCTGGGAGATGACACCGGGCACCGTCACCGACGTCGAGGCCGGCGAGGTCTTCGTCGTGCTCTCCGGCCGCGCGGTGCTCACCGTCGCTGACGGCGAGCCGCTCGACCTGACCCCCGGCTCCGTCGTGCGGCTGCACGCCGGGGAGCCCACGACGTGGACCGTCACCGAGACGCTCCGCAAGGTCTACGTCACGCCCTCCGCCTGACGGCATACGACCAGCACGACCAGAACCACCCGCCGAGCCGTATGCCGGGTGCCCGCGGTGGCGGGCACCCGGCATACGTCTCAGGCGACGGTGTGGATCGGGTCGTTCGGCAGCTTGCGCACCTTGGCGCGCCGGCGGCGCCGTTCGGGGATCATCGAGCGCATCTCCTCGAGGCGGCCGAAGCACAGCAGCCGGTCCTCGGCCTCGAGCACGACACGGCGGCGCGGGTTGGGGATGACGCTCGTGCCGCGGTGCAGGGTCAGCACCTGCAGGTCGCCCTCCTCGAGACCCGAGTCGCCGATCGTCTTGCCGATGATGTCGGCGCCGGCGTGCACGACGAGCTCGGCCACGCCGTAGCCCGTCGACACCGTGAGGCGCTGGCGCACGTCGATCTCGGGGAAGGCGACCTGGCCGGCGATGTGGTCGATGATCGCGCCGGCGACGTCGAGCTTCGTGGCGGTCTCGATGCCCTCGAGCCCGGGGGAGGAGTTGACCTCCATGACGAGCGGTCCGTCGTTGCCCTCGAGCATGTCGACGCCGGCGACCCGCAGACCCATGATCTGCGCCGAGCGGACCGCGGCCTGCTCGTACTCCGGGGTCAGCTCGACCGGCTCCACGGTGCCGCCGCGGTGGACGTTGGAGCGGAACTCCTCGCCCTTGGCGCGGCGCCGCATCGCGGCGACGACCCGGTCGCCGACGACGAGGGCGCGGATGTCGCGGCCCCGGCTCTCGCTGATGAAGCTCTGGATGAGGACGTTCTGGTTGGTGCTGTGCAGCGTCTCGATGATCGCCTCGGCGATCTTGATGTCGGGCGCGAGGATGACGCCGATGCCCTGGGTGCCCTCGAGCAGCTTGATGACGACGGGCGCGCCACCGACCCGCTCGATGGCCGGCATCACGTCGGCTCGGTTGCGCACGAAGGTCGTCGCGGGCATGCCGATCTGGTGGCGCGAGAGGATCTGCGCCGCGCGGAGCTTGTCGCGCGCGTTGGCGATGCCGTTGGCGGTGTTGGGCGTGTAGACGTCCATCTGCTCGAACTGGCGCACGACGGCGGTGCCGAAGTAGGTGATCGAGCTGCCGATGCGCGGCAGGATCGCGTCGTAGTCCGACAGCGGCCGACCGCGGAACTGCAGGTCGGGCTCGGGCCCGGACAGGTCGATGGCGAAGCGGAGCGTGTTGAGGACCCGCACCTGGTGTCCGCGGTCGAGCGCGGCGGTGCGCAGGCGCTGGGTCGAGTAGGCACGCGGCGCGCGCGAGAGGATCGCGAGTTTCATGCAGGGTCCTGCCAAGATGGGCGGGTGTCTGGGCCGGCCTATTCAAGCACTCCTGTCGGATGGCGGGAGTGGGTCTCCCTGCCCGGCGTGGGACTGCCCTGGGTCAAGGCCAAGGTCGACACCGGCGCCCGCACGTCGTCGCTGCACGCGGAGGACGTCGAGGAGTTCGAGCGCGACGGCGAGCCGTGGGTCCGCTTCACAGTGCACCCCTGGCAGGACACCTCCGACGACACGCAGACCGTCGAGTGCCCGGTCCACGACCGCCGCAGCGTGCGCAGCTCGTCGGGCCACGTCACCAAGCGCTACGTCGTGACCCTCGACCTCACCCTCGCGGGCCGCACGGTGCCCGCCGAGGTGACGCTGAGCAAGCGTGACCGCATGGGTTTCCGCATGCTCGTCGGCCGTGAGGCGCTGCGCCAGGGCTACGTCGTCGACCCCTCCCGCTCGTATGCCGGCGGCCGCCCTCCCAAGGACGTCCGCCGCCGCAACCGCGGTCACTGAGCACTGTCGCCCGATGGCGTATGCCGGGTGGCCCCGTCCCGGTTCCGCGCGGGCCACGGGTGCCGGTGGCCCGCGCGCATCAGGCCCTGACGGCCCTCAGTGGGCGCCGGTCAGGTGGCCGGCGAGCCGGTCGTGGCGCTCCTGGCTCGCGTCGTTCAGGCCCGTGATCGTCACGGTCTTGCCGCGAGCGGCGTACTTCTGGGTGACGGCGTCGAGCGTGGCGACGCTCGAGGCGTCCCAGACGTGCGAGCGGGACAGGTCGATGACGACGTGCTCGGGGTCGCCGACGTAGTCGAACTGCGTCACGAGGTCGTTGCTCGAGGCGAAGAAGAGCTCGCCCTCGACGGCATACACCCGCGTGCTCTCGTCGGGGTGCGCCACGTCGACCACCCGGGTGAAGTGGGCGACGCGGCGGGCGAACAGCACCATGGCGACGAGCACCCCGACGATGACGCCGATGGCGAGGTTGTGGGTGGCGACGACGACCGCGACGGTCACGACCATGACGAAGGTCTCGCTCCGGGGCATCCGGCGCAGCGTGGCCGGCCGGATGCTGTGCCAGTCCATCGTGCCGACCGACACCATGACCATGACGGCGACGAGCGCGGCCATGGGGATGACGGCCACGACGTCGCCGAGCCCGACGACGAGCACGAGCAGGAAGGTGCCGGCGAGGAAGGTCGAGATGCGCGTGCGGGCGCCGGACGCCTTGACGTTGATCATCGTCTGGCCGATCATCGCGCAGCCGCCCATGCCGCCGAAGCAGCCCGTGACGATGTTGGCGACGCCCTGTCCCCACGCCTCGCGCGTCTTGGACGAGTGCGTGTCGGTCACGTCGTCGACGAGCGTCGCCGTCATCAGTGACTCCATGAGCCCGACGAGGGCCATGGCGAGGGCGAACGGGCCGATGATCCCGAGGGTCTCGAGCGTCAGCGGCACGTGGGGGAAGAAGAGGCCGGGCAGGCTGTCGGGCAGCCGGCCCTCGTCGCCGACGGTGGGGACCGCGACCGCGGCGATGACGGTGAAGGCGGTCAGCACGACGATGGCGACGAGCGGGGCGGGGACGGCCGTGGTGAGCCGGGGCAGCAGCACCATGACGGCGATCCCGACGGCGACGAGCGGGTAGACGACCCACGGCACGCCGATGAGGTGGGGCAGCTGCGCCAGGAAGATGAGGATCGCGAGAGCGTTGACGAAGCCGACCATGACCGAGCGGGGGACGAACCGCATGAGCCTGGCGACGCCGAGCAGGCCGAGGAGCACCTGGATGACCCCGGCGAGGATGACCGTCGCGACGAGGTAGTCGATGCCGTGCTCGCGCACGACGGGGGCGATGACGAGGGCGACCGCACCGGTGGCGGCCGAGATCATCGCGGGCCGACCGCCGACGACCGCGATCGTGACGGCCATCGTGAACGACGCGAAGAGGCCGACGCGCGGGTCCACGCCGGCGATGATCGAGAAGGAGATGGCCTCGGGGATCAGCGCGAGGGCCACGACCAGTCCGCCGAGCACCTCGATGCGCAGGCGCTTCGGGGAGCGCAGGGCGGCGCGCACCGACGTGACGTCGTGCTCGTGCGGGAACGGCGCGCGATGCACCTCGGCCGTCGGGGAGCCCGTCGGTGGTGCCGGACGTGTCTCCGGTGCCGGCTCTGGTGTCTGTTCGGGTGCTGGGGGTGTGGGTGCTGGCGGCATGGGTCGGCTCCTCGGGCGGGGGTGCGCTGGGCACGGGGGAACGGCACGGCATACGTCCTCGGTGTCGGTGCGCGAGGGGTGCGGCCGGTGGCTGCGGGACGACGGTGTCCGGCGTGTGGACGGGTGGTGAGTGGCTCAGGGGGCGGGTCGCCCGGCGGCTCAGTCGATCTCGTCGGCGAGCTGCTGGGCGAAGACCTCGGCGCTCTCGACGCGCTCGCGCAGCCGGGCGAGCCGGCTCTCGACGAGCGCGAGGTAGGTGCGCAGCCGCTCGGTCAGCTCGGTGCGCCGTGCAGGGGTGACGCGGGGACCGGCGAGCTCGTCGCGGACCTCGATGAGCTCGCGCATCTCCTCGAGCGTGAAGTCGAGCGGCTTCATCCTCTTGATGAGCAGGAGTCGCTCGACGGCCAGCCGCGAGTAGAGCCGGAAGCCGCCGGGGCTGCGCTGCGGCTCGGGCAGCAGCCCGACCTCCTCGTAGTGCCGGATCGTGCGGAGACTGAGCCCCGTGCGGTCGGCGACGTCGCCGATCTGCAGCAGGTCGGTGGACGCACGGGACTGGGGCACGAGCCCAAAACCTACCCTTACGTGAGGGTAGGGTCCAATCGCGGTCGGCCGTGACGGGCGCGCAGCACCGCCGACGCGAGGAGCACGAGCGCCGCGGCGCCGAAGGGTGCTCCGGGGCCGTATGCCGTGCCGAGCGTCGTGAGGACGACCGGTGCGACCGAGGTGGCGAGCCCCCACGTCAGTCCCAGCACGGCGAGGTAGGTGCCCCGAGCGTGGTCGGGAGCGAGGGTGCCGGCACGCGCCATCGTCGTGGCGATGACGAGCAGGCTGCCGATGTCGAAGGCGACGAGCCCGGCGGTCAGTCCGACCGGATGGGGGGCGAGCGCGATCGTGCCGAGGCCTGCCGCTGCCGTGACCTCGCCGACGAGGAGGACTCCCCGCTCGTCGACCCGGCGACGGAGCGCGGCGGCGACCCACGCGCCGGGGACGCTCGCGGCGGCACCGGCGGCGAGGATCCACCCGGTCGTCGCCGGGGCGAGGCCGCGCTGCTCGACGAGGAGCGGCACACCGAGGACGACGAGCATCGTCACGGTGGCGACGACCGTGCCGAACGCGACGACCGGGCGCAGCCGCGGGTCCGTGAGGGCGCCGACCCAGCGTGCCCGTGACGACCCCGCGGCAGCGGGCGGGTTCCCCACCAGACGTGGGCTCGGGTCCGGGTGTGCCGGCGAGTGCCCCGCGCGCCGGGTCGCGTCCGCACCGGCGGTCCCTGCAGGGATCCGGGTCGCCACGAGCAGCGCGGCGGCCAGGCAGGTGACGGCGTCGACGACGAAGAGCCATCGGAGCCCGAAGCCCGACACGGCTGCGGCGACGAGCCCGGCGAGGACGCCGGCGACGGCGAGCGAGGCGTTGAGGGCGGAGTAGGCGAAGGCGCGGTCCGGTGCTGGGACGAGATTCGAGACGAGGGCCTGGGTCGGCGGCTCGACGATCTCGTAGGCGAGGCCGAGCAGGATGGCGCCGACGAGCACCCACGTGACCGTCGGCGCCGCTGCGACGACGAGCTGGGCGACGGCGCAGCCGACCAGGCCGAGGACCATCGTCGACCGGTGGCCCCAGCCGTCGGCGAGGTGGCCGCCGAGGATGCGGGACGGGATGGTCGCGACGCCGAAGCAGGTGAGGGCGAGGGCGGTCTCCCCGGGGCCGGCGCCGAGCTCGCGCACGAGCAGCACGCCGAGGAAGGCCATCGAGAAGCCGCCGAGCCGGTTCACGCAGCGTGCGGCGATGAGCACCCACAGCCGTGACGGCAGGGAGGACCGTCGGGAGGGTCGTCGGATGCGCAGGGCTCGTGGGGTGGCGCTCACGGAAGGCCTCCTGACTGTCGAACTATACTTTGGCAGTCATGAACCTACGATCGAACAGGTGACTGGTCAAATGAAGTTCGACAGTCACGTCGAGCGGCTCCTCGACGTCGCGGTGGCGCTCGTCAACCTCGCCAGCCCCGGCGAGGCCCGCGGGACGGCATACGCCCCTCCGGTGGGGACGGACCTCGTGCGGGCCGTGGCCGACGCGACGTCGACCCCCGACCGGCGCTCGCGGCCCACGGCGGCGCAGACCGAGGCCCTCCTCGAGCTCGTGCCGCAGGCTCGCGCCGTCTTCGAGGCCGCGGCGGGCGACGACCTCGCCACGGCCGCCGCCATCGTCAACGCCCTGCTCGAGTCCACCGCCGCGCGTCCGCGGCTCGACCCCGACGCGGATGGGCGCTTCCAGCTGCACTTTCACGGGCCCGACGACGGCTACGTCCGCGGGTGGCAGGCTGGCCTGGCCTCGGGTCTCGCCGTGGCGCTCGGCAGCGACCTCGGCGGCCGGCTCGGCCTCTGCGGCGCGCCCGGGTGCGACCGCGTCTACGTCGACGGGTCGAAGAACGGCACCCGGCGCTTCTGTTCGACCCAGTGCCAGAGCCGCGTCAAGGCCGCCGCCCACCGCGCCCGCACCCGCTGACCGCTGTCACCACCGCGCCCCCCGCCGCCACCGCCACACCTGACCGTCGAGTGGCCTCGTCGTCACAGTGGTGGCGTGGAGGGTGCGACGCGGGTGACGCCCGAGCCACTTGATCGGGGAGCGGGGTGCTGCGCGTGGTGTGCCGTCCGTGACGACGGGGCCACTCGAGGGGGGGCGGGGTCAGGTGGCGGTGCGGGCCGCGTGGGCGGCCCAGAGGCGGGCCTCGGCGGCGGCGTCCATCGGACCGCCGCCGCGGTTGGTCGGCCGCTCGGGCAGCCCCTCGCGCTCCAGCCAGGCCCACGTGTCGGCCACCGTGTCGGGCATCGGCCGGCAGCGCAGCCCGGCCGCCGCGGCAGCCGACGTGTCGAGGGCGTGCAGCCCGGCCAGCTCGCCGGTGGGTGGCACCCAGATCGGCAGCTCGGTCCACGGCTCGACGCCCGCGGCCTCGACGGTCTCCGGGTCGAGCCAGACGAGCTCGGCGTCGCTGCTCGTCACGGCGCGCACCTGCTCGAGCAGGGCGCCGATCGTCGTGTGGCCCGTCGCGCTCACGGTGTTGAAGGTGCCGACCGGTCGGGACCCGAGCGCCCAGTCCGCGATGTCCCGGGCGTCGACGTACTGCAGCGGTCGCTCGCGCGGACCCGGCGCCGGCACGCGACCTCCTGCGGCGACCCGTCCCAGCCAGAAGGGCAGCCGGCCGACCATCTCGTACGGTCCCAGGATGAGCCCGGCCCGGGCGATCGCGACGTCGCCGTCGAACTCGGCGAGGGCCGCGAGCTCCCCACCCCGCTTGGCGGCGGCGTAGTCGGAGGCGTCCTGCGAGCCGGCGTCCCCGTCGACGACGGGTGCGCTCTCGTCGTACCCGGGCGCGATCGGCCAGGTGTAGACCGAGCACGACGAGATGTACGTGTAGTGCGAGGCGCGTCCGCGCAGCAGACGCGCCGAGGTCCGGACCGCGACCGGCGCCGCCGACCAGGTGTCGACGACGGCGTCCCACTCGTCGTCACCCAGTGCCGCGCCCAGGGCGTCGGGGTCGAGCCGGTCGGCGTGGCGGGCCTCGGCGCCCTCGACCGGCGTGCCGCTCATGCCGCGGGTGACCGTGGTGACGTCGTCTCCGCGGGCGACGGCCGCCTCGACGAACGCGCGACCGACGTGGTGGGTGCCTCCGAGCACGAGAAGTCTCATGGGCCCGATCCTCGCCGGGAGCCGGCGTCCCGCCAAGGACCTTCGCTCTCGGCGTGAGCGGCTAGGACCAGTCGGCGATGCGAGCCTTGGGCGCGTGGCCCTCGGTCAGGTCGGCCACGTGCTGCGCAAAGCGCGGGCAGGCGACGATGTCGTGCGCCCGGCAGCGCAGCGCGTGCTCGGTCATCTCGCGCGACCGCTCGATCGAGCGGGCCCGCCCGACGACGGGGAAGAAGCGGTCCAGGCGCTCCACGCTGCGGTTGAGCGCCCTCGTCTCGGGCCTCCGGGTGAAGGAGACCAGGAAGACGACCCAGATCGCGAGCGCCAGCAGGGCCGCCGGCAGCCAGAGGGCGTGGCCGACGACGCCGTACCTGCTCACGACGACCGGCACGAGGGCAGAGACCACCACCCACACACCCAGGGCCAGCACGGCCTCGAGGTAGACGACGTCGTGCACGTCGGTGACGTGTGCGCTGCGCAGGCTGATGAGGGCGCCGAACCCGACGAAGACGCCGGCGATCTCGGCGAAGTGCACGAACAGCTCGGTCTCCACGGTGCGTCCACCTCCAGGCGGCTCGAGCCGCCGCGACGTCTCTCCCCTTCGAGGCTAGGCGCGTGACGCGGCCCGCGCGCGAGCCTGAGAGGGCTGGGACGAGGCGCTCACTCGACGGGAGTTGGGGCAGGGACGTGCCGCGTCGGGACGCATCGTCGACCCGCGGGACGGAGCCCCCGTGCGGACGGAAACCTCCGGCATACGATGCAAGGATCCCGAGAAGCTCGAAGGAGTGGCCCATGCCGCACGACCTCGCCCCCGACCTCGTCGAGCGCCTCACGAAGGCGTTCGAGGCCGACCCCACCGCACGGATGCTGCAGAACGCCGTCACGACGACCTCGGTCGACGACATCGCGCTCGACCGCAGGGTCGTGACGGGCATCGACCACTCGGTGTCGCACCTGCTCGACGACTGGAGCGCGACGTCGCAGGAGAAGAGCGGACGCTGCTGGCTGTTCGCCGGCACCAACCTGCTGCGAGCCGGGGCGCGGGAGAAGCTCGGCGTCAAGGACTTCGAGTTCTCGCAGAACCACCTGCTCTTCTGGGACAAGTTCGAGAAGGCCAACCACTGGCTCGAGTCGGTCATCGCGACGGCCGACCGCGACGTCGACGACCGCACGGTCGCCCACCTGCTCGCGACCCCCGCCGAGGACGGCGGCCAGTGGAACATGTTCGTCGCGCTCGTCGTCAAGCACGGCCTCGTGCCCAAGGTCGCGATGCCCGAGACGAAGAGCTCGAGCAACACGCGCCTGATGAACCGCGACATCTCCACGATCCTGCGCCAGGCCGCGCGCGACCTGCGGGCGCTCGCTGCCGGCGGCGCGGGCGACGACGACCTGCAGGACGCCAAGGAGCAGGTGCTCGCCTCGATCCACCGGCTGCTGTGCATCCACCTCGGCACCCCGCCCGAGTCGTTCGTCTGGCAGTGGAAGGACAGCGACGGCGGCTTCCACCGCGACGGCGCCATGACCCCGCTCGAGTTCGCGGAGCGCTACGTGACGGTGCCGCTCGAGGACTACGTCTGCCTCGTCAACGACCCGCGCGCCACCAGCCCGTACGGCCGCACGTTCACCGTCGAGCACCTCGGCAACGTCGTCGGTGCGCCGCCCGTCGCCTACCTCAACGTCGAGCCCGACCTCATGAAGTCCCTTGCCGCGCAGGCCATCGTCGGTGGCGAGCCGGTGTGGTTCGGCTGCGACACCGGGCAGATGTCCCACGCCGACCTCGGCGTCTGGGACGCAGCGCTCTTCGACCACGCCGCGCTCTACGGCACCCAGCCCAGCCTCGGCAAGGCCGACCGGCTGCTCCACCACGAGTCGCTCATGACGCACGCCATGCTCTTCACCGGCGTCGACCTGCACGACGACGTGCCCCGTCGTTGGCGCGTCGAGAACAGCTGGGGCACCGAGAAGGGCGACAAGGGCTTCATGACGATGAACGACTCGTGGTTCGCCGAGTTCGTCTTCGAGGTGGCGGTCCGTCGTGACGCGCTGCCCGCCGAGCTGCAGGCGGCGCTGGACCAGGACCCGATCGTGCTGCCCGCGTGGGACCCGATGGGTGCCCTCGCCGACTGAGTCCTGCCTGTGTCGACGAGCGTCGACGAGCGCGCTGCCGCCCTCGGGCGGTGGCGCGCTCGTGCGTCACGGTCCCGGTCGGCCCGTGATCCGTCGGCGGTCGGGCACGTCCTACGCTGCGAGACGTGACGACGGCAGACGCGACGACGACGACACCGGGCCCGACGACGGATGCCGCGGTGCCGGCCTACCTGACCTCACTGGGGCTCCCGGGGCTCGCGGACATCCACGTGCACTTCCTGCCCGACTCGATGCAGCGCAAGGTGTGGGGCTACTTCGACGAGGCCGAGACCCACTACGGCGCGCCGTGGCCGGTCACCTACCGCGACGACGAGGCGCAGCGGCTCGACACCCTGCGCACCTTGGGGCTCAAGGCGATCCCGGCGCTGGCCTATCCGCACAAGCCGGGCATGGCCCAGTGGCTGAACGACTGGTGCGCCGACTTCGCCCGGCGCGTGCCCGATGCCGTGCACTGCGCGACCTTCTACCCGGAGCCGGGCGTCGGCGACTACGTGGCCCGAGCGCTCGACGACGGTGCGCGCCTGTTCAAGATGCACGTCCAGGTCGGTGACTTCACCCCGGACGACGAGCGACTCGAGCCGGCGTGGGCGCGGCTCGAGGCGGCACGCGTGCCCGTCGTGGTCCACGCCGGCTCGGCGCCCCTCCGCGGCAGCCACACGGGACCGGAAGCAGTGCGGGAGGTGCTGCGCCGACACCCCGACCTCGTGCTCGTCATCGCGCACCTCGGCATGCCGGAGTACCACGAGTTCGCCGACCTCGCATACGAGTTCGCCGGCGTGCACCTCGACACGACGATGAACGGCACCGACTTCACCAACCGCTTCGCACCCTTCCCCGAGGGCTACGTCGAGCGCCTCGCCGGCCTGCGTGACCGGGTCGTGCTCGGCTCGGACTTCCCGAGCATCCCGTATGCCTACGCCCACCAGCTCGAGGCGCTCGCCCGGCTCGGTCTCGGTGACGACTGGATGCGGGCGGTGCTGTGGCACAACGGTGCCCGACTGCTGGGTCTGTCCGAGCGCTGAGCGACGTTGTCAGGTCAGGTGCTTCGAGAGGAAGGCCTCGGTGCGCCGGATCGAGGTGTCCCACTGCGGTGAGGTGAGGGTGTGCCGGCCGCCGGGGTAGACGTCGAGCTCGACCGACTTGCCCATGGCCCGGAGCGCGGCGACCGACTCGCGCGACCAGGCGAGCGGGCACTCCTCGTCGGCCGTGCCGTGGTGGATGAGCAGCGGCTCGGTGACGCGCCCGAAGTACGTGCGGGGACTCGTCGCCGCCCACGCAGCCGGATCGGCCTCCGGGGTGCCGAGCCGCCCGATGACCGCCCGTGCCGCGCCCGACCGGGAGGCGTCCCGGCGCACCCACTTGTCGAAGTTGTCGACGGTGTCCGAGCTGACCGGGGCGTAGGCCACGGCCGCGCGGAAGAGACCGGGCCGCACGACGAGCGCGTTGTAGACGACCCCGCCGCCCATCGACCGCCCGACGATCGCGAGCCGTCGGGGGTCGACGTAGGAGGCCTTCTGCAGCGCGAGCCCGGCGTTGATCGCATCGACGGTGTAGCCCGCGCGCAGGTTCGCGTCGTTGCGCGGGTCCTTGTCGGACTGAGCGTGGTTGCGGTAGTCGATGTGCAGGGTGACGTGGCCGTGTCGGGCGAGGTGGTCGCGCTCCCGCAGCATCGTCTCGCCGTTGGTGTAGACGGCCGGGTCGACGTAGCCGTGCGCGAGGACGACCGCCGGGAACGGCCCCGTGCCGCGCGGGATGTTGATGCGCCCGGAGATGGTCAGCCCGTTGCTCTCGTAGGTCACGAAGTACTGCCGGTAGGCGCTGGTGCTGCCCTGCTCCCGCCCGAGCCTCAGGTCGCCGGCGACGTAGCGCGTCGCGATGAGCGCGTCGATCGACGCGGGGTCGGGTGCCGCCTTCGAGGGTGTTGGCGTGGGCCCGAGGGGGCCGCTCGACGTCGAGCTGGGCGCAACGGTCGGGGACGTGCTGGTCGCGCGCGACGGGCTGGCGTATGCCGTGGGCCGCGGACCCGTGGTGCCGTTGCCACGGTCGTCGGTGGGCCCCACGGCGGAGCAGGCGCCGAGCAGCAGGGCGGCAGTCAGGCCGGCGACGGCAGCGGTGACGGTTCGGCGGGTGCGCACCTTCGAGTCTCACCCCGCAGGGGCGCGATTCCCAGCCCGCTCCCAGCCTTCGTGCCCGAAGCGAGACCTCCGCGGGCGACCGGCGACCGTCGGTGCAACCGGTCGGGCGACACGCTGCGCGACACGCAGCGAACGGGCGTCACGGCATACGGAGGGTCGTTCGTCGGGTCAGGCGAGCGTCGCGGCGGCCTCGAGGACGGTCCACGCCTGCAGCTGCGGCGACAGCTCGAGCGGGGGCGCCGGCGGGTGCCCACCCGGCTCGACGGGGAAGGCGGTCGGGTCCCGGCGCCCGGCGACGGGCAGGCTGCCCCGCCCGCGCCACAGGGCGTCGGCCGTGCCGGTCACGAGCCGGGCGGCGGTCGCCCGCGACGCCTCGTCGAGGGCCGCGGTGCCGGCCGCGAGGGCCAGGTGGCGCACGAGGATGCCGGTGAAGAGGCCGCCGTCCCCGCCCCCGTGGGTCCGCAGCACCCGCATGCCGTCGACCTCGACGGTGAGCCGTTCGTCGACGGCCGCGACGAGAGCGGCCGCGCGACCGAGGCTCCCGGGGTCCCCGAGCGTGACGAGCGCGCCGAGCACCGTGCCCTGGTTGTAGGACCAGACGTCCGGCACGAGCACCTCGGTCCCCGCCCTCAGCCGGATGCCGTCGAGCACGAGCCCGCTCGCCGGCGACCAGAGGCGCGCGTAGAGCCAGTCGACGAGGCGGCGCGCCTCGGCCGTCCCGCCGAGTCGTGCCAGGTGCAGGGCAGCCGGGCCCGTGGCGGGGCTGTTCTTGAAGTCGCGGTCCCGGCTCCAGAAGAGCCCGCCGCCGAGGTCGTCGGTGTGCGCGGCGCGCAGCTGCTCGGTGAGGTGCCGGTCGGCCGATCGGAGCCGACGGCTGCGGGCCGTGCGGCCGATCTGCGCATGGAGACCCTGCAGCCGGCCCGAGGCGAGCGCGAGCCACGCCATGTCGTCGTAGAAGTCGTTGGTCCACCGCGCGCGGTTGCGCAGCCGGATGGTCGCCAGGAGCCGGTCGCCGAGCGCCGCGCGCGCCCGGGCTGCGGCCACGTCTCCGGTGCGCAGGGCGCGCAGCCCGGCGTCGACGACCGCGTCGAGGTAGTGCGCCTGCCACCAGTAGTGCCACGTGCCGCGGAACCGTCCGAGCGGTCCCGGCCCGGTCGGCGCGGGGTGGGCGATGCTGGCCAGGTGGGTCAGCGGCAGGCCGCCGAGCGAGCCCCCGAAGAGGGCCGTGACCGACCGCTCGGCCTCCGCGGCGCGCTCGTCGAGGGCGGTCGGGGCAGGGGCGGGCTGGCCGTCGGCGGACACGCTGCGACGCTATCGCGGCACCCGACGGCCGGTCGTCTGTGGAAGGGTCGGCACCGGTGTCGAAATGGCGCTGGCCGTTCCGACGTCCCGATGACAGCGCGATGCCGAGGCCGTGCGACGACGGCGCGACGAGGGAGTCGAGATGAAGTACCTGCTGATGATCTGGAGCAACCCGCAGACGTGGGGGCACCCGATCTTCCTGCGCACGCCCGAGGCGGCGGCGATGTCCGGCGACGAGCGTGCTGGGATGCTGCGCGACTTCGAGGAGCTGATGGCCGAGATCAGCGAGTCGGGCGAGCTCGTCACGGCCCAGGCGCTCGCCGACCCGCTCACCGCTCGGAGCGTTCGCGTGCGTGAGGGGGAGAGTCTCGTCACCGACGGGCCGTTCATCGAGTCCAAGGAGCAGATGGCGGGCTACTTCGTCGTCGACTGCGCGTCCCCCGAGCGGGCGGAGGAGATCGCCGGACGATTCCCGGACGCGCGGTTCGCCGCCGTCGAGGTGCGTCCCCTCATGGGCGGATCGGCCGAGGACCTCTGAGGAGGACTGGCACATGGGCGGAGCCGTGGTCACCGACGACCTGTGGCGCAGCGTGACGCCGCAGGTCATCGGTGCGCTCGTGCGCCGCTACCGGGACTTCGACCGCGCCGAGGAGGCCGCGCAGGAGGCACTCCTCGCCGCCGCCAGGCAGTGGCCCGGGGAGGGGGTGCCCGACGACCCCAAGGCGTGGCTCATCCGCGTCGGCTCGCGGCGCCTCGTCGACGGCCTGCGCAGCGACGAAGCCCGCGAGCGTCGTGAGATCGCCGACGCCACCCGGGCGCCCGCGGACAGCCTCGTGGCTCCGGCGGCGTATGCCGTGGGGTCGCCCGACCACGACGACACCCTGACGCTGCTCCTCCTCTGCTGCCACCCGGCGCTCACCCCGGCAGCCCGGATCGCCCTGACGCTCAGGGCTGTCGGCGGGCTGACGACGGCCCAGATCGCGCACGCCTTCCTCGTGCCCGAGGCCACGATGGCCCAGCGGATCAGCCGCGCCAAGAAGCAGATCCGCGACTCCGGCGCCGAGTTCCGGATGCCCGCCCCCGACGACGTGCCCGAGCGGCTGCGGGAGGTGCTCCACGTCCTCTACCTCGTCTTCACCGAAGGTCACACGGCGAGCAGCGGTGACGCCCTGAATCGGGTCGACCTGACGGCAGAGGCGATCCGGCTCACCCGGCAGGTGCGCGAGCTCCGCCCCGACGACGGCGAGGTGGCCGGCCTGCTCGCCCTCATGCTCCTCACGGAGGCGCGGCGGCCGGCGCGCACGAACGCTGCCGGTGAGCTCGTGCCGCTCGCCGAGCAGGACCGCGGGAGGTGGGACACGGCATACGTCCGCGAGGGGGTCGCCCTCGTGACCGACGCCCTGACCCGGACGCGGCTCGGCCCCTACCAGGTGCAGGCGGCCATCGCGGCCGTCCACGACGAGGCGCCGTCGGCGGCTGAGACCGACTGGGAGCAGGTGCTCGCGCTCTACGGGCTGCTCGAGCAGCTGGCACCCGGCCCCGTCGTCACCCTCAACCGGGCCGTGGCGCTCGCCATGGTCGAGGGACCCGCGGCGGGCCTCGCCCTCCTCGACGACCTCGAGCACGACAAGCGCCTCGCCCGGCACCACCGGCTGCACGCCGTCCGCGCGCACCTGCTCGAGCTGGCCGGTGACACCGAGCGCGCCCGCGAGAGCTACCTGCTCGCGTCGCGCCTGACGACGAGCATCCCCGAGCAGGACCACCTCCGACGAAAGGCCGAAGCCCTGTGAGCGAGACCCCGATGAGCCCGACGAGCCCGACGACCCAGACGAGCCCGACGAGCCCGGTGACCGAGAGCGACGTCGACCTCGGCGACGGGCACGTGCTGCACGTCTACGACACGGGCGACCCCGGCATGCCCGGCGTCGAGCCGCTCGTCGTCGTCTGGCACCACGGCACGCCCAACGTCGGCGCCCCGCCGCGCCCGCTCTTCGAGGCCGCGGCGCGGCTCGGGGTCCGGTGGGTGTCCTACGACCGCCCCGGCTACGGCGGCTCGACCCCGCGCCCCGACCGGGACGTCGCCTCTGCGGCGCGGGACGTGGCCGCCGTCGCGGACGCTCTCGGAGTGGGTTCCTTCGCGGTGATGGGCCACTCGGGCGGTGGCACGCACGACCTCGCCCCCGCGGCGTTGCTCGGCGACCGGGTCCGTGGGGTCGTCAGCATCTCGCCGGTGGCTCCGTTCGGTGCCCCCGGGCTCGACTGGTTCGCCGGCATGGCGCCCGGGGGCGAGGCGTCGCTGCGCGCGGCCGCCGCCGGGCGTGCGACGAAGGAGGCGCACGAGGCCGCCGCCGCGCAGGTGCCGGAGGGCGAGGTCGACTTCGGCTTCGTGCCCGCCGACGAGGCGGCGTTCTCGGGGCCCTGGGGCTGGCTCGGGTCGGTCGTCGGGCCGGCTCTCGCTGCCGGTCCGGCAGCCCTCATCGACGACGACCTCGCCTACGTGAACGACTGGGGCTTCGACCCGGCCGACATCACCGCCCCGACCCTCGTCGTCCACGGCGGCGCGGACCGGATGGTGCCGGCGACGCACGGCGAGTGGCTCGCCCGCACGATCCCGGGTGCGCAGCTCTGGCTCCAGCCCGACGACGGGCACATCTCCGTACTACGCACGGCCGAGGACGCGCTGGAGTGGCTCGCCCGCACCGCCCGGACCACGCCAGCCCCCTGACCCTCACCTGGTTCGAGGTGATGTCGGCACGTGCGTCGGTGCCGGCATCACCTCGAACGGGCGGTGGGGTTGAAGGCCCAGAGCGTGTAGTCGTCGAGCCAGCGGACGATCGACCTCATGCGGTTCATGGCTGCTCCTTCGCGGGGACGCGGATCACGGCAGACGACCCCGCGGCGGCCTCATCGCATGCACTTCGCGATCACGCGTGCGAAGCCGTCACCACCACGTTGCACCCGATACGTTGCGCCTCGGTCAGGTCCGCGTGACAGCCGTGTTTCATCTCGACGGCCTGTGCGGTCAGTCGTCGTCGGGCTCGACCTCGTTGAGCAGCTCATCGAGGGCGTGCACGCCGCTCTTGTCGAGGTCGAGCCAGTCCGCGAAACGGTCATAGATCTCGTCACCCGCCAGGCAGTCGACGTGGACGGTGACCGGCCACACCGCTCTGACCCAGTCGACGGCGTCGATGATGTCGACACCCTCCTTCGGGTAGACCACGACCCAGGTCCCCGTGCGTCCGGACGTCGCGTCCACGACGTCCCGGATGGGCACCGGCTCGTCGCCGGCGACGGAGGGAGGTGTGCCTGGGAGGGACAGGTTGCCGAGCTCCGTGCGGCGCTGCTCCTGCTCGATGCGGTCCCACAGGCTCGTAACGAGCGCGTCGGTCGCGACGAGGAAAGGTGGCGAGGTGATGACCAGCTCGGCGTGGTCACGACCCGTACGGATCGTCGCACCGAGCTGGTAGCGCTGCACCCACCGGCCGTCCCTGTTGTCCACGCCGGCCGGGTCGGCGGTGATCGTGCCGGTGGGGGTGCGGGGCACCCCACCGCTGCCGGCACCAACGAGGACGGCGCGGATGGTCGTGGCCGGGTCGAGCGGTGCGAAGAGACCGCCACGGTAGAGGGAGCCCTCGATGAGGTCGATCGGGAGCGGGCCGACCTCACCCCGCTCGGACCTCAGGGTCAGCGCACCAACGGGTGAGAGGCGCACACGGGTGTAGCGCGCCGCGGCCGCCTCGTCGCCCGACATGGAACCGAAGTTGCCGTCGCCGTCGACGAGCGGGAGGTGCCGTACCCAGTCGGCGACGAGGTCGGCCAGAACCCTTTCGGAGTAACGGCGTCCGAGCCCGGTCGCCGCCTCGAGTCGCTCGAGCACGTGGAGGGTGCTCACGTGCGTTCCGAAGGCCACCCCACCGAGATCCTCGATCGCTTGCAGGAGAGTGACCTCCAACGGCGTGAGGCCGCTCGCCGTCGGGCGGCGGGTCATGCCGGCAGCACCGCCAGCTGCCACGTGCGACCTCCGCGGGCGTACGTCCCGACCCGGCACCGCAGCGCGTCGTCGACGAAGACGTCCAGGGGTCCCCATGACGTGTCGACGTGCGACTGGCCGCCCCTCGCCAGGCGATCTACCGTGGTCCTCACCCCCAGGCTGTCGAGGGCACGCGCCAGTGCGGGGAGGTCCACAGGGCATACGGCCACGTCGAGGTCGCGGGGCGAGCCGCCACCCGCCGTCAGCCACCGCGCCGTGCTGCCCACGACCACGAACTGCGCTCCGCGCCGGTGCAGCTCGGCCGCGAGCCGGGCGGGACGGCTGCTGACGTCGACCATGGCGTCACTCTAGGGACGTCGGGCCCGGGAGATGCTCAGAACCGTCTGCGCAGCTGCCAAGGGGGTCAGCTCACGCTCGAAGCCTTGACCCCCAGCGTCTGCTCGGCCTTGTCGAAGGCCACCTGGGTGCCTCCGTCGATGTCGTCGGGGACGGCGCCGAGGAAGCTCATCATCAGCTCGACGTCACCGACACCCGTCGCCACCTGCGTGGACTCGAACCCGTCGAGGGGCCCGCCCTGGGCGGAGATCCGGAAGGCGACAGGGTCCTTGCCGATCGTCGGGGCCTTGACCGTGCGCACCGCCATCGTCGAGGTGCCCTGGGGCAGTCGCAGCGTCAGCTTCGAACAGGCCTTGACGGCTGCGCGGACCTGGGCGTGGAAGGCCGAGACGCGCTCGGCCCCACCCATCGCCGCGAGCTGCTCGTCGATCCACGGACCGTCCTGGCCGCCGGAGAACGACGTCGCAGCGTTGGCGGTCGCGCCGGGAGCGCTGTCGGCGTTCATGATCGTCACGAGCGTCTTGCAGCGCGGGTCCTTCGACGAGACCGCGGGGCCACCCTCGCCGCTCTGGTCGGCAGGCTCGACCGAGAACCCGGCCGGGAGGTCGTCGATGCCCAGGAGCGCCTTCTCCAGCGACGCCTTGGACCGCTTGGGGGCGGCCGCAGCAGGCGGGGCCGCGCTCGTGGGGGCCGCGGACGAGGTGGTGGGCGTCGACGAGGGCGTCGTCGACGTGGCCGAGGACGCGCTGGTCTGCGCTGCCGGGCTCGCCTGGCCCGGACCGCACGAGGCGAGGAGGACGGCGGCGGGCACGGCGAGGAGAGCGCCGGATCGGCGCAGGCGGGTGGGCATGGTCCGAACGCTATAGCCACGACGAGTGCGCCTCCGGCCGGAGAGACCCCATCGTGTCCGTTCGGTGACTGACGTGGCGAAAGCGTTATCTCCCACGCCCACCCACGGCCACCCGCGCCCACCCATGCCCCCCCGGCCGTCCGCGCCGGCACGGCTTGCGTTGGAGCGCACTCGAAGTCATAGCGTCGAACGCATGACGAAAACGTGGTTCATCACCGGAACGTCCCGTGGGTTCGGTCGCGAGTGGGCGGCCGCCGCCCTCGAGCGGGGCGACAACGTCGCCGCGACCGCCCGCGACACCAGCACCCTCGACGACCTCGCCCAGATCTACGGCGACCGGCTGCTGCCGATCGCCCTCGACGTCACGGACCGTGACGCCGATGTCGCCGCCGTCAAGCAGGCGCACGAGCGCTTCGGCCGCCTCGACGTCGTCGTCAACAACGCCGGCTACGGCCACTTCGGCTTCGTCGAGGAGCTGAGCGAGGACGACGTCCGCGCACAGATGGAGACGAACTTCTTCGGCGCCCTCTGGGTGACGCAGGCCGCGCTGCCGATCATGCGCGAGCAGGGCTCGGGCCACATCATCCAGGTCAGCTCGATCGGCGGCATCTCCGCCTTCCCGATCGTCGGCGCGTACCACGCGTCGAAGTGGGCGCTCGAGGGCCTGAGCCAGTCGCTCGCGCAGGAGGTCGCGCCCTTCGGCATCAAGGTCACCCTCATCGAGCCGGGCGGGTTCTCCACCGACTGGGCCGGCCCGTCGGCCAAGCACTCGGAGCCGTTGTCGACCTACGACGACATCCGCGAGCGCACCCACCGCGAGCGCGCGGCGCGCAACACCTCCGGCCCCGGCGACCCCAAGGCGTCGGCTGCAGCGGTCCTCAAGGTCGTCGACGCCGACGAGCCTCCGCTGCGCGTCTTCTTCGGCGCCGCTCCGCTCTCGATCGCCAAGGCGGACTACGCCTCGCGGATCGAGACGTGGGAGAAGTGGGACGACGTGTCCCAGCTCGCGCAGGGCTGAGCCCAGCCACACGAGAGGGAGGTATGCCGTCACGCCCGTCGTGACGGCATACCTCCTCGTGCGTGGGGTGACCTCCACGGCCACCTCCGTGGGGCGCTGCGCCGGGCCTGCCGCGTGACCTCCCCGGCGACGGCCTCGTTCTCTCTACGAGACCGACACCGGACGAAGGAGTCCAGCCGTGCCCCGTTCCCCACGCACCACCCGTCTCGGCCGTGCTGCGGCCGCCCTCGTCGTGGCCTGCGGCACCCTCGCCGCCACGGCGGCGCTGGCGCCCGTCACGAGCGCCTCGGCGACGACGACGCCCCAGGTCGTCCAGCTCGGCGACTCCTACTCGGCCGGCAACGGCACGGGGACCTACGAGGAGCGTGACTGCTACCGCTCGCCCGACAACTACGGCTCGCAGGTCGCGACGTCCATCGGTGCGAGCTACACCGACGTCGCGTGCAGCGGCGGGGTCGTCGCCGACATCCTCCACCCACGCGACCTGGGCAACGCGTTCACGAAGTCCGCGACCTACTCGATCGACCCGGCGGCCTACCCCGACCAGCAGAGCGAGTGGCTGAAGCGGGCCCAGACCGAGCGGCTGTGCGGCGTGCCCGCCCAGCCGGACTTCTCTTACCGCTACACGTTCGTCGCCGGCGCCGGCGTCAACGACCTCTACACCGGCACCGTCTCGTGCCAGCTCACCACGCGGGCGCAGATCGACGCGGTCACGCCCGACACCGACTACGTCTTCGTCACCATCGGGGGCAACGACATCGGCTTCTCGACGATCGTCGTGGACTGCCTGACGCTGCGCGACCCGACGAGCTGCAAGCAGGCGCTGGACGCCGCGACGGCCAAGGCCCCCCAGATGGTCGAGAGCACCAAGGACGCCCTGCGCGCCGTCGAGCAGAAGTCGGGCGGCCACGCGCAGGTCTACCTGCTCAGCTACCCGTTCCTCATCAACACCGAGAGCTACGGCATCCCCGAGGCCGCCCCGGTCTACGACGCCGGCAAGGCCCTCAACGACCTCCAGCGCCTCGGCGACCAGCTCCAGGCCCAGGGCATCGCCGAGCTCAACGCCGAGCCCGGTGCCGGCAACTACCACTTCGTCGACACGGTGAAGCAGGCCTGGGGCGGACGCGTGCACGGGCTCGACCCGCACGTCGTCGCCGACAACTCCAGGGCGTGGCTCGTGCCCGTCGGCACCCCCGGTCGCGACACGGCCGAGTTCGTCCACCCGACCCAGCCCGGCTGGGACGCGACCGCCGGAGCCCTGCGGACCGCCGTCTCCGGCTGACCCCGTCCCGCGAGAGTGGAGGTATGCCGTCGCGTCCGGTCGCGACGGCATACCTCGTCGCGCTCCCGCGAGGAGTCAGGCCAGCGGTGAGACCGCGCCCATGAGCTCGTCGAGCAGGGGCGCGAGGTGCACGGTGGGGTCGGCGGCCCACGTCGCCTGGGCGATCTCGAGGCAGGCCAGGGCGCTGCTCGTCAGGGCGGCCGCGCGCACGTCCGGTCCCCGGTGTGAGCGCCGTCGGGGCATGCGCTCGCCGACGAGCGGGGTCAGCGCCTCGAGCCACCGGCGGTGCTGCTCGGTGACGGTGCTGCGCAGCACCGGCTCGCGGTGGAGCATGAGCTGGAGCGGCCGCGAGCGTTCGGCGTGCGTCTCCTGCACGGTCACGATGGCGTCGAGAGCGCGGCGCAGGGCCGCCCAGGCGGACTCGTCGGCGGGCCGTCCGCGCATCGCCTCGACGACCGCCTCGCCCGACTCGAGCAGCCGCTCGAGGACGAGCTCCTCCTTGCTGTCGTAGTAGCGGAAGAAGGTGCGGCGCGACATGCCGGCCGCCTCGGCGATCTGGTCGACGGTCGTGTGCTCGAAGCCCTGTTCGGCGAAGAGGCTCCACGCCTGCCTCGACACCTCGTCACGGACGGCGCCGCGGGCGCGCTCGCGAAGGCTCGTCGGGGGCGTGGTCATGGCGCCCACCCTAGCACCGACTGTCATCAAGTGGCTTGAGTGACACTGAGTGCCACATTGGGCGTACAGTGCCAGCACACCCAGATCTCGTAGGAGCAACCCATGTCCGTCAGCACCGAGCCGCCCGAGGCGGCTGCCTCGACCCGAGCACCCGCCCCCTCAGGCGCCACCTCGGAGGTGACCCCCACCCCGGCCGCCGGTCGGGCCAACGTCCAGCTCGTCTTCGTCGGGCTCGGCGCGCTCGTCGTGGCGCTCTCGCAGTCCCTGCTCGTCCCCGTCCTCGCCACCCTGCCGGCCGACCTCCACACGTCCGCGAGCAACGTCTCGTGGCTGCTCACCTCGACGCTGCTCGTCTCGGCCATCAGCGTGCCGATCATGGGACGCCTCGGTGACATGTTCGGCAAGCGGCGCCTGCTCCTCGTCGCGCTCGCCGCACTGACCGTCGGCTCGCTCGTCACGGCACTCACCGACGACGTCGCGCTGCTCATCGTCGGTCGCGCCGTCCAGGGCCTCGCCGCGGCCACCATCCCCCTCGGCATCAGCCTGCTCATGACGACGATGCCCAAGGAGCGCGTCGCCTCGTCGGTCGCGCTCGTCAGCGCGATGCTCGGCGTCGGTGGTGCCCTCGGCCTGCCGCTGGCCGGGTTCGTCGCCGAGCACTTCTCGTTCCACGCCCTCTTCTGGATCACCTCCGTGGCGGGGCTCGTCGCCTTCCTCGGCATCCGGCTCATGGTCCCCGAGGCGCCGGGGCGCAGCGGTGGCCGCGTCGACCTCGTCGGTGCCGCACTCATGGGCGCAGCGCTGCTCGCGCTGCTGCTGCCGCTCACGCAGAGCGCCGCCTGGGGCTGGTCCGACGCCCGCATCTACTGGCTGCTCGGTGCCTCCGCCGTCCTCTTCGCCGTCTTCGGCTGGAGCCAGACCCGCATCCGCGAGCCGCTCGTCGACCTGCGTGCCCTGCGCCGTCGCCCGATCGTGCTGACCAACGTCGCCTCGGTCCTCTTCGGCTTCGCCCTCTTCGCCTCGTTCCTCGGCACCGCGTCGTTCATCGAGGCGCCGGAGGCGAGCGGCTACGGCTTCGGGGCCAGCCTCATGACCGGTGGGCTCGCCCTGCTGCCGAGCGGCATCGCGATGATCCTCTTCTCCCCGGTCGCGGCTCGGCTCATCGGCTCGTGGGGCGCCCCGCGCACGCTCGCCCTCGGCGCGGTCGTCGTGGCCCTCGGCTGGCTCATGCGGATCGTCTGGACCGGGTCGCTGACCGAGGTCATCGTCGGCACCACCGTGGTCGGCGTCGGCACGGGCATCGGCTACGCCGCGATCCCCTCGCTCGTCAACGAGCACTCGCCGTCGTCGGAGATCGCGGCCGCCAACGGCCTCAACACGCTCTTCCGCAGCCTCGGCAGCTCCCTGGCCTCGGCTCTCGGCGGCAGCATCCTCGCCGCCAACACCGTCATCCTCGGCAGCTTCGCGGTGCCGTCGCTGACCGCCTACCGCCAGCTCTTCGCGCTCTGCGCCGGAGCCGCGGTGCTGGCCGCGGTCATCGTCCTGTTCATCCGTCGCGCTCCCGAGCAGGCCGCGACCGCCTGACCCTCCACCCCACGCAGACGAGGTATGCCGTCACGCGCCGGTCGCGACGGCATACCTCGTTCTCGTCGTGCCCGGTCGGGTCACAGTGGGCAGGGTCAGCGCCGAAGACTCAGAGCTCGAGTGTCTAGAGCTCGAGTGTCTAGAGCTCGAGGGTCATGAAGGTGCTGAGCGGGTCGGGGCGGTAGCTGCCGAACGGCTCGCACTCGGTGAAGCCGTGCGCCGCGTAGAGCGCCCGGGCCGGTGCGAAGAAGTCGTCCGAGCCGGTCTCGAGGCTGACTCGTGCCAGTCCACGGCGGCGGGCCTCGGCGAGGATCTCGCCCAGCACGGCGCGGGCGACCCCGCGGCGCTGCGCGTCCGGGGCGGTGCGCATCGACTTCACCTCGCCGTGTCCGGGCCCGACCTCGGCCAGGGCACCACAGCCGAGCACCGTGTCGCCGTCGCGCGCCACCCAGAGCGTGAGGCCCGGCGCCCGCAGCCCGTCGAGGTCGAGGGCGTGCGTGCTCTCCGGCGGCGACATCGACCGCAGCTGCGAGACGTGCCCCTCGAGCAGGTCGATGACGGCCGGGTCGGTCAGGTCGTCCACCGTGATGCGCATGGGCCCATGCTCGGGCACGACCGCCGGCGGGCCGTCGTCAGGCCCAGATCGCGGCCGGGAGGCCGTCGGAGAAGACCTCGGGCGGGTCGGGGAGCGACCGCGCCAGGCCCGCAGCGTGCCGGGCGGCCGACCATGCGACGGCACAGGCGTCGAGCACGTCGTCGACGGCATACCCCGATCCCTGGAGCACGGACGGGCGCGAGATGCCCGCGGCGGCGAGGGCCTCGAGGCGCCGGTCGCGCCCCTCGTCGGTCTTCTTGCTCGCGGCGATCGGGGCGCCCGCCATGGCCGCGAACGACACCTCCGGGTGGATCTCGAGCACCGTGACGGTCGGCCGGGTGCGCAGCCACGCGTCGACCTCGACGATCTTGTCGCGCAGCGCGAAGGCCTGCGCGCCAACACCCTGACCGACGAGCCCACGGTTGACGGTGTCGGCCTCGAGCCGCGTCGCCGCGGCATACGCCGAGCGCGTGAGCGTCGAGAAGATCGACGACGCCTTGCCCGGGAGCGCCTTCCTCGCGAGCTGGTCGGCCCGACGGATCGTGCTGTCGGGCAAGCCGATCGGGATGTCGATGCCGACCACGCGGATGCCGGTCGACTCGCGCACCATCGCGACGAGCTCGGCGACGGTCGGAGCCACGACGACGCGCGGCCGGGGCGCCCCGGGCTCGAGCAGCGCGCCGACCCAGCCGGCCTTGCAGCCGTCGACCCCGAGCACCGGCGCGACGACGTCGACGGGCGCCGGTCGGCCCGCTGCGGCCGCGGCGGACGCCTGCTCGAGCACGTCGGCGAGCCGGCGCAGCGACCCGATGCCGTCGGTGAGCGCCTCGCGGACGCCCGGGTCGGTGTCCGCGGGCAGGGCGGACAGCGCGCCGACCAGCTCGTCGCCCAGCTCCCTGACCCGCCGCTGCACTCCCGCGTCCATGGGTCCACCCAACCCCATCGCCGGGCGCGTCGGCAGGGTGGTGGGAGGGGTGGTGCGTGCCGAGGGGTGGACGGCATGGAATGCGCCGGACGCCGAGGAGGTTGCCGCCCTCATGGAGACACGCGCAACGATCGGCGTCACCGGCCTCGCGACGATGGGGCGCAACCTCGCCCGCAACATCGCCCGACACGGCCACACGGTGGCGGTCCACAACCGCACGACCTCGCGCATGACGAGCCTCGTGGAGCAGTTCGGCGACGAGGGCGACTTCGTCGGAGCCGAGACGATCGAGGACTTCGTCGCCGCCATCGAGCAGCCCCGGGCCATCATCGTCATGGTCAAGGCCGGCGCCCCGACCGACGCCGTCATCGACGAGCTCGTGCCGCTGCTCGACGAGGGCGACATCCTCGTCGACGCCGGCAACGCCCACTTCGCCGACACCCTGCGCCGCGAGAAGGCCCTGTCCGACAAGGGGATCCACTTCGTCGGCATGGGTGTCTCCGGCGGTGAGGAGGGCGCGCTCAACGGCCCGTCCATCATGGTCGGTGGCTCCGACCACGCGTACGAGCGGCTCCAGCCCGTCGTCGACTCCATCGCGGCGCAGGTCGACGGCACGCCGTGCGCGGCGCACCTCGGCCCCGACGCCGCCGGCCACTTCGTCAAGATGGTCCACAACGGCATCGAGTACGCCGACATGCAGCTCATCGCCGAGTCCTTCGACCTGCTCCGCAGCGTCCTCGGGCTCGAGCCGTCCGAGATCGCCGACGTCTTCCGCGAGTGGAACGAAGGCGACCTCGAGTCCTTCCTCATCGAGATGACCGCAGACGTGCTCGCCCACACCGACGCCTCGACCGGCAAGCCCTTCGTGGACGTCGTCGGCGACGCGGCCGAGCAGAAGGGCACCGGTCGCTGGACCGTGCAGAGCGCCCTCGACCTCGGCGTCCCCGTCACCGGCATCGCCGAGGCGACCTTCGCCCGCAGCCTGTCCGGCCACACGAGCCAGCGCGCCGCCGTCCGCGAGACCTTCTCGGATCTCGCCGACCTCGACCCCTCGACGCAGCGCCAGGTCGACCGCGACGCCTTCGTCGACGACGTCCGGGCCGCGCTCTACGCCTCCAAGATCGTCGCCTACGCGCAGGGCTTCGACCAGCTCGCCGCCGGCTCCAAGGAGCACGGCTGGGACCTCGACCTCGGTGAGGTCGCGACGATCTGGCGTGGCGGCTGCATCATCCGCGCCCGCTTCCTCGACCGCATCAAGGAGGCGTATGCCGCCGAGCCCGACCTCGAGACGCTGCTGACCGCGCCGTGGTTCGCCGACGCGATCGGCGAGGGCGTGCAGGCCTGGCGCCGCGTCGTCGCCGTCTCGGCCGAGCGCGGCGTGCCGGCTCCGGCCTTCGCGTCGTCGCTCGCCTACTTCGACGGCCTGCGCCGCGACCGCCTGCCGGCCGCCCTGATCCAGGCGCTGCGCGACAACTTCGGGGCGCACACCTACACGCGCGTCGACCGCGACGGCAGCTTCCACACCGACTGGGCGGGCGACCGCAGCGAGTCCTCGGCGAGCTGAGCCACCGGCGCCACGGCTTCAACCGCTCGACCGCTCGAACAGCGCCACCTGCGCCACGGCGCGACCTGCGGGACGGGATCCGCGGGTCGCGCCGTGATGCATGGAGGTGTGCGCGCACCCTCTTCGGTGCCGCGCGGGTGGTGCAGTGACCGAGCCACCAGCGGGTCGCCACGCTTCTGGACGCCCCGGGCACACGGCATACGTTCGTCGGACTCGCCCGACGCCCACCGGTCAACGATCCCCATGGCCGAGCGTTACGCCCATTTCGTCCGCTTTTGGACGAGCGTACGACCAGCCCTCGACGGACCCTTCGACACTGTCGGGAGTCGGACGTAGCGTGAAGCAATGACCCACCCCGACACCGGCGCCTCCACCCTCGGCGAGCTGCGCGCCTCCGGCCACGTGCACCGCAGCGTCAAGAGCGAGCTCCGCGAGAACCTCCTGGCCCGGCTGCGGGCCGGTGAGGACGCCTTCCCGGGGATGGTCGGCTTCGACGAGACCGTGCTGCCCGAGCTCGAGACGGCGCTGCTCGCGGGCCACGACCTCGTCCTGCTCGGCGAGCGCGGCCAGGGCAAGACCCGCCTCATGCGCACGCTCGCGGGACTGCTCGACGAGTGGAGCCCCGTCGTCGAGGGCTGCGAGATCGGCGACGACCCGCACCAGCCGTCGTGCGTGCGCTGCCGGCGGATGACCGCCGAGCTCGGCGAGGACCTGCCCGTCGTGTGGCGCCACCGCAGCGAGCGCTACACCGAGAAGCTCGCGACCCCCGACACGAGCGTCGGCGACCTCGTCGGCGACGTCGACCCGGTCAAAGTCGCGCAGGGCCGCACCCTCGGTGACCCCGAGACGGTGCACTACGGCCTCGTCCCGCGTAGCAACCGCGGCATCTTCGGCCTCAACGAGCTGCCCGACCTCGCCGAGCGCATCCAGGTCGCCCTCTTCAACGTGCTCGAGGAGCGCGACATCCAGATCCGCGGCTACTCGCTGCGCCTGCCGCTCGACATCCTCCTCGTCGCGACGGCCAACCCCGAGGACTACACCAACCGCGGCCGCATCATCACCCCGCTCAAGGACCGCTTCGGCGCCGAGATCCGCACCCACTACCCGACCGAGGTCGCTGACGAGGTCGCGCTCATCACGCAGGAGTCCCACCTCGTCGCCGACGTGCCCGAGCACCTGCTCGAGGTCGTCGCCCGCTTCACCCGCGGGCTGCGCGAGTCGTCCGCCGTCGACCAGCGCTCCGGTGTCTCGGCGCGCTTCGCCATCGCGGCGGCGGAGGGGGTGGCCGGGTCAGCGCTGCGTCGCGCCGCCCGCACCGGGGAGTCGTATGCCGTGGCGCGCGTCTGCGACGTCCCCACCGTCGTGCCAACCCTCCTCGGCAAGGTCGAGTTCGAGATGGGCGAGGAGGGCCGGGAGCGTGACGTGCTGACGCACCTGCTGCGCCTCGCGGTCGCGGAGACGTATCGCGCCCGGCTGTCGGGCCTCGACCTGACCGGCTTCACCAACCTCTTCGCCGAGGGCGCCGTCGTCGAGACCGGCGAGCTCGTGCCCGGCGCCGACCTGCTGACCCAGGTGGGGCCGGTGTCGGGGCTGTCGAAGGTCCTCGACCGTCTCGGGCACGGCGACGACGCGACCCCGGGACAGGTGGCCGCGGCCATCGAGTTCGTCCTCGAGGGGCTGCACCTGACGCGACGCATCGACAAGGACTCCGTCGCCGGTCGCACCGTCTACGGGGCCTAGGTCGTGCCGATGACGCCGCGGGGTCCCGGTGATGGAGGTGACGTGCACGGGCGGTTCCGCTACTCGCCCTGGCACGGCGGACCCGACCCGCTCGCGCCGCCCTTCGACGTGCGCTCCGCTCTCGACGAGGTGGGGCAGGACGTGCTGGCCGGCGGCTCCCTGCGGGAGTCGCTGCGCGAGCTGCTCCGCCGGGGCATGGATGGGCGCCGCGGCCTCGACGACCTCGCCGAGCGCGTCCGCCGGCTGCGCGAGGCCGCCCGCCGGCGCGGTGACCTCGGCGGCACGCTGGACCAGGTGCGGGCCATGCTCGACCAGGCGCTCGCCGAGGAGCGCGACACCCTCTCCGGTGAGCCCGGCGACGACGCCCGCCTCGCGGAGATGGACCTCGCGACGATCCCCGACGACGTCGCCGGCGCCGTCCGGGCGCTCGGGGACTACGAGTGGCACTCGCCCGAGGCGCGCCAGACCTACGAGCAGATCCAGCAGATGCTCCAGCGCGAGGTCGTCGGCGCCCAGTTCGAGGGGCTCAAGCAGGCGCTGTCCGGCAACGACCCGCAGGCCATGCAGGCCGTCAAGGACATGCTCGCCGACCTCAACCAGCTGCTCGCCGCGCACGCTCGCGGTGAGGACACCGAGGACCAGTTCCGCGACTTCATGGACAAGCACGGCGACCTCTTCCCCGAGCAGCCCGAGAACGTCGACGAGCTCATCGACGCCCTCGCACGCAGGCAGGCCGCGGCCGACCGGCTCATGGCGTCGCTGACCCCCGAGCAGCGCGAGCAGCTCGGCCAGCTGATGTCGGACGCCCTCGGCGACCCCGACCTCGCCTCGCAGATGGCCCAGCTGTCCGACAACCTGCGGGCGCTGCGCCCCGGGCTCGACCGGCGCAGCCCGGTGCAGCAGGGACAGGGCGAGCCGATGGGCTACGGCGACGCCGTCGACGCGGTCGCCGAGCTCGCCGACCTCGAGCAGCTCGGCGAGCAGCTCGGGCAGAGCTACTTCGGGGCGACCCTCGACGACGTCGACGTCGAGCGGCTCGAGCAGTACCTCGGCGCCGACGCCGCCCGCGACATGGAGGCGCTGCGCCAGCTCGAGCGAGAGCTCGAGCGGCAGGGCTACGTCTCGCGCGGCGACGACGGCCTGCGCCTGACGCCGCGGGCCGTGCGGCGGCTGGGGGAGAGCGCGCTCAAGCGGGTCTTCGAGCGCGTCGAGGCTGCCGGCCGCGGCGACCACGACGACCGCGCCGCCGGCCAGGCCGACGAGCTGACCGGCCTCAGCCGGCAGTGGGAGTTCGGCGACGAGCTGCCCATCGACACGGTCCGCACCGTCTCGAACGCCCTGCAGCGCAACGCCCGCTCGGGCGGGGGAGCGTCCCCGGTGACGGGCGACACGGCACACGGACGCGGTGGGGTGGAGCTGCTCGTCGAGGACTTCGCGGTGGCCGAGACGGAGCGGCGCGCCGTGGCGGCGGTCGCGCTGTGCGTCGACATGTCGTTCTCGATGATGCAGGAGGGGCGGTGGGGGCCGATGAAGCAGACGGCGCTCGCGCTCTCGCACCTCGTGCAGACCCGGTTCCGGCACGACGCGCTGCAGATCATCGGTTTCAACCTCGCGGCGCGACGCCTGACCCCCGTCGAGCTCGCCGAGGCCGACCCCGAGTGGGTCCAGGGCACCAACCTCCAGCACGCGCTGATGCTCGCCGGGCGGCACCTGCGCCGCCACCCCGACGCCGAGCCGGTCGTGCTCGTCGTCACCGACGGTGAGCCGACCGCGCACCTCGAGTCCGACGGCCGGCCGACGTTCCACTGGCCGGCGACGCAGCAGACGGTGCGTGCGACGGTCGCCGAGGTCGACGAGCTGCGACGGTCCGGCGCCCAGCTCAACATCTTCATGCTCGGGGAGGACCCGGGGCTGGCGCGCTTCGTCGACGCCGTCGCCCGGCGCGCGGGCGGTCGCGTCTTCACGCCCGACATCGCGCGGCTCGGGGAGTACGTCGTCGCCGACTACCTCCGCACCCGTCGCGGACGGCGCTGACCGGCCACAATTCGGTCGCCGTCAGAGGTCGGCGACTGTCATGGTGGCGCGATGGGGCGAGTTCACGACGCGCGGCTGGACCGCATCGAGACGTACTACGACTGCGTCCCGCGCGCCGTCGCGACAGCCCTGGAGGTCGGCCCCTTCACGCTCTTCGTCGCCGACGAGGGCACCGGGTGGCAGTTCTACGCGCGGCCGCGGCTGGGGCGTCAGGCCGGCTTCACCGCCGATGACGTATGCCGTGTGCTCGAGCGCCAGCAGACGCTCGGGGTGCCGCGGGCGATCGAGTGGGTCGAGCAGGTGACGCCGTCGTTGCTGCCCGCGGTGCGCGCGGCCGGTCACGAACCGCACCGCTACCCCCTGCTCGCGATGCCGGCGGACGTCCCGGTCGCCCGCGACCCGCGGGCCCGGGAGCTGCGGCCGGCCGAGCCGCACCTGTCGCTCGCGCTCGGGTCGGTGTCGGCGGGGTTCGCCGGACATGACGACGTCGAGCCGAAGGACCCCGGCCGGCAGCCCGAGCTGATGGAGCGCGGGGACCTCGTCGTCGTGGCGTCGTTCGAGGGCGACCGCCTCTGTGGTGCGGGGTCGGCGGCCCCTCGCGGCGACGTCGCCGAGCTGATGGGCATCGCCGTGCCGCCCGGTCACCGGGGGCGCGGACACGGCACGGCGATCACGAGCACCCTCGTCGCCGCGTGCCGGCGGCGGGGCGTCGAGACGGTCTTCCTGTCGGCGGGGTCGGACGCGGCGGCCGACATCTACCGCCGGGTCGGCTTCGTCGACATCGGCACGGCCTGCATCCTCGGCCTCGACGACTGACCCTCCCCGGCTGACCCCTCGCCGACCCTCGCCGACTGACCATCTCGAGCCCCCGCTCCGGCAACACACCCGGGGACCGTCAGCTCAGGCGGTTGCAGCCGGCGAGGTATGACGGTTTCCCGGCGTGTTGCGGGGGATCGGCGGCGGGCGGGGCGGAAACCGGCGAAGACCTTTCAGCCCTTTGGCGGGGGCCGAAGCCGGCCGCGTGGGCGGTCGGCGCCAGCGGCGCCACACCAGGGTGATGATCCCGATGGACGGCGCCCTGTCAGACCTTGGCGGGGCGGAAGCCGGCCGCCTCTGCGTCGGCCATCGTCGCGAAGCATTGCTCGGGCTTGGTGATGTTGTAGTACCGGTCGCTCGGCTCGTGGGCGATCATCGAGTTCTCGTTGCCCTTCACCGGTCGCGACCGGGGGCAGGGGTACTTGTCGCCCGCCTGTGGCCACGCACCCGAGATGCCGCCGGAGATGCCGCTCGTGCCGCCCGACGTGCTGGCGGCGTTCGGGTCGGCGCAGGCGGCCTTGGGGCTCACGGCATCGGCGCGCACGTAGGCGCCTTCACGCGGGTGGGAGCCGTAGCCGTCCCGCGAGTCGTAGCGGGCGACGGCATACCCCTGCTTGATGAGGCGCAACCCGGCGTCCACACCGTTGACGTCGACGTAGCGCAGGGCTCGGCCGTAGCGGTCGACGTCGGTCCGGGCGCCCGGGGTCAGGGTGACGCGCTGGCCGCCGATGATCCCGCGCAGGGCGTTGCGGGCCTCGGTGAACCCGCACTGGCCCGTCTCCGGGGTGTCGATGCCGATGAAGCGGACCTTCTGCGTCACGCCACCGCGGGAGGCCCAGATCGTGTCGCCGTCGACGACCTTGGTCACCGTCCACGTCGTGGCGGCAGCGGTGGTCTTCGCCGTCGTCTGCTTGGTCGCCGGCGTCGTGGCTGGTGCCTTCGCGGGCGGGGTGGTCGTCGGCTTCGCCACCGCTGGACGGGCCGTGGTGTGGGTCACCGTGACGGGCGGCTCAGCCGTGGGGCCGGCAGGGGTCAGGTCGTCCGAGCCGCGCGCCGCGTTGCCGCCGATCGCGGCCAGCGCCACGAGGGCGGCGATCGTGACGAGTCCCTTGGTCCTGCGCATCGTGCTCCCTGATCCCCTGGTGATCGGCTCACGCTAGGCGATCCGCGCAGCGGTGTCCGGCGAATCGAGCATGGCCGCAGCGGCACGTCGTCGGTCACACTGATGAGGTCGGGCCGACCGAGAAGTGGCAGGCGAGACAAGGCCGCAGAACAGAGCCACGGTCACGAGGCCACGACCGGACGTGAGGGGACGGTGAGGGGACCCATGGGCGACACGGACACGCCACCGGCAACACCAAGCACGACAAGGGCGGCGAGCAAGGCCACGACGAAGGCGACGACCACGTCCACGAGCAAGGCCGCGACGAAGGCCGCCACGAAGGCCACGGCGGCTCCGACGTCCGTGCCGGCATACCTCCACGGTTTTCCTGCAGAGCAGCGTGAGGTGCTCGAGCAGGTGCGAGCGGCACTGTTGCGAGGCGTGCCCGGCGGTGAGGAGAAGATCCGCTACGGCATGCCGGCCGTGATGTTCGCCGACCGCTACGGCATCCACTTCGCGGGATGGAAGAAGCACGTCGGGCTCTACCCCGTCGGGGCGCTCGACCCGGACCTCGAGGCCGAGGTCGCACCTCACCGGGCGACGAAGGACACCGTGCAGTTCTTCTACGCCGACGGGGTGCCGTACGACCTCGTCGAACGGATCGCCCGCGCGCTCGCGGCCCGCCACACCGCCTGACGGCGCCGCGGCCGCGGGCGCCGGTCCTCAGTCGGTGACGGTGACGCCGCGCCAGAAGGCGACGCGGTCCTGGATCTGCGCGGCAGCGCTCTTCGGCGTCGGGTAGTACCACGCGGCGTCGCGGTTGGTCTCACCGTCGACGGCGAGGGAGAAGTAGGACGCCTGGCCCTTCCACGGGCACGTCGTCTGCGTGCTGCTGTCGAGCAGCACGCTCTCGTCGACGGACTCACGCGGGAAGTAGTGGTTGCCCTCGACGACCACGGTGTCGTCACTCTCGGCGATGACCTTGCCGTTCCAGATCGCGCGCACGCTCAGCTCCTTCTTCGGTCGGTTCCCCGGTCGGGGACGTCTGAGTCGACAACGGCCGACTCGTTCGATTCCTTCCGAACGTTGGACAAGATGCCGGGCCCGGTGCCCCGGCGTCACCCGCGTCGCGCGAGGAGGAAGGCCTGGGGCGTCTTCTCGTAGTCCTGGGCGGCGCGCTCGGTGCGGACGGTGACCCGGAACCCGCCCTGCGCGAGCAGGCCCGCCACGTGGTCGGGGTCGTGCCGGTGCGCCTCGAACGTCACCGTGTGGCCGTAGGCCTGCTCGTGCCGCACGGAGAAGCCCCCGGCCTGAAAAGCCGGCAGCAGCAGGCCGTTCGGGCGCATGACCCGGTGCAGCTCGGCGAAGACCTGCGGGAGCGACGCCGGCGGGGTGTGGATGATCGAGTACCACGCGACGACGCCGGTGACGGACGCGTCGGGGAGGTCGAGCGCGGCAAGACTCCCGGTGCTGAAGTCGATGTCGGGGTGGCGGCGACGCGCCTCCGCCACCATGCCCGGCGACAGGTCGATGCCGCTGACGTCGAGACCGAGGGCCGCGAGGTGGCCGGTGATGCGCCCCGGGCCGCAGCCGACGTCCACGACGGGTCCGCCTCCCTCGAGCTCGACGAGCTCGGCGAAGTGCCCGAGCAGCGCCCGGTCGAGCGGGCTGCGCGCGAGCTCGCCCTCGAGCAGCCTCGCGTAGTCGACGGCCACGGTGTCGTAGGCCGTCCGCGTCTCGGTGACGTGCGGCGGCTCGGTCGGGCCGTCAACGGGCGGCACGGTCATGCGGGCTCCTGAGGGTCGAGCGGGACGGCGCGCGCGAGAAGACGGGACGACACGGCATACGCCCGGCCCGCGTGCGGGTCGCCAAGGCTACGTCCCCTCCTCCGTCCCGCGGTCGCGCCGCGCGATAGCCGCGGACCGAGGGGAGGTCTGGTCGGGGGGCGTTTCGGCATGGCCGGCGGCATGCCGTGCCTAGGCTGGGCCGCATGCCGAGGTCACGCAGGGGGAAGTGGTCGATCGCGTCGCGGGACTCGTTCCTGTCGATCGGGTCGACGGGGTCGGTGCTCTCGATCGGGAGCGTCGGGTCGGTGCTGTCGATCGGCAGCGTGGGCTCGTTCGCGTCGTTCCTGTCGATCGGGTCGTCGATGAGCGCCGCCTCGCTGCTGTCGAACATGTCGAGGCTGTCGGTGCTCTCGCACCAGAGCGACGGGTCGGTCCTGTCGGCGCAGTCCAAGCGGGCCGTGCGCGGCTACCGCGTCAACCGCACGCTGGGTCAGCGGGACTCGGCGCCGGCGGGTCGGTAGACGAGCCAGAGGGCGCCGGTCGGCGTCGGCGTCGCGCTGACGAGGTTGAGGCGCTGGAGGCCGGTGGCCCGCTCGAAGAGGCGCCGACCCTCCGGGTCGACGACGGGCGCCACGGCCAGGTGCAGCTCGTCCACGAGCCCCTCGGCGAGGAGTGACTGCGCGAGCTCGATGCTGCCGTGGACGCCGATGTCGTTGCCGGGCAGCGCCTTCAGGTCGCGGACGATGTCGGCCAGGGAACCCGTGACGGCCTCGGCGTCGCCCCACTCGGTGGTGAGCGGGGAGGAGGTCACGACGTACTTCTTGACGCCGTTGATGAAGTCGGCGAAGGGCTGCTCGTCGGAGGTGGGCCAGTAGCGCGACCACTCGTCGTACATGTGACGGCCGAGCAGCACGGCGTCCTGCTGCTCGATGAGCGCGGCCTCGCGCTCGATGAGGCCGTCGTCGAAGGTCGGCGGGTGGGGACGCTCGGGGTCGACGTCGGGCGGGAAGCATCGCGTCGGGTCGTCGACGGAGCCGTCGAGCGAGGTGATGGTGTAGACGACGATCTTGCGCATTGGGTCTCCTGGTGGTCGGTCTAGGGCGCGGCGGGGCCGCTGGGCTCGAGGCCCAGCCACGCGGCGAGGTCACGGATCTCGCGGTGGACAGCCGTGGTGATGGCCTTGGTGAAGCGGACGTCCTCGTGGATCGCGTTGACGACGAGGGTGCCGGCCTTGCGGTCGGCCTGTGCGTCGAGCTTCCCGACGAGCCGGTCGTGGTGCAGGATCGGCAGCGCGAAGTAGCCCCAGCGGCGTTGCTGCTTGGGCTTGTACATCTCGAGGATGTACTCGAACCCCCAGAGCTGCTCGGCGCGAGCCCGGTCGTGGATGAGCCGGTCGAACGGGCTGAGCAGGGCCGTGCGCCCACGGAAGTCGTCGACGACGTCGAGGTATGCCGGGTGGACGCGCCACGTGCCCGGCATCCCTGCGACCTCGGCGGGCTCACCCGCCTCGCCGACGAAGGGACCCTCGCCCGGCATGACGGTGCCGCTCGAGCGGGCGATGCCGAGGGCGGCAAGGCGGCGCTCGTTGCGGTGCGCGACGGCCTGCTCGAGCGTGAGGCGCGGCAGGTCGGGTGGATAGACGCGCTCGGGGAGGTCGAAGTAGCGCTGGCGGCCCTTGCGCCCGGCGATCGCGACCTCGCCGCGCAGGGCGAGGGCCTCGAGCATCTTGGTGATGTTGCGGTTGTTGGTCCAGCCCGTCGAGGGCCACGGGACGACGCTCGTGTCGGGGATGTCGCGCGAGAGGAGCGGCCCGTCGGACTCGAGCCGGGCGAGGATGTCGCGCCGGAACGAGTCGTTGGCCTCGAGCCAGTCGGCCATGAACGGGTAGGGCTCGGTCTCACGCACCTCGGCGATGACGGCCGGCACGTCCACGGGGCTGCGGACGTAGGCGACGGTCTCGACGAGGCTGCGGTCGTGCTCCACGGCCCTGGTCAGGTCGGCGGGGTCGTAGGTGCGGCCGAGCCGGCTCCAGAGCACGAGGTCGGCGTTGGGGGCGATGGCCGCGGTCGGGTCGATCTGCAGGATGGTCAGCCGCTCGACGGTGGCGACGAGGTCGGTCGGGCGCGGCCGGTCGAGCAGCTGCGCGTGCACGGCGATGCGACGCGCGTGCTCGACCGTGAGCTGGTGGGCCACCATGCCGCCGACCCTAGCCACCACCGCCGACACGTGGCGGCCGCAGCGCCGGCCGTCGCCGACGCGTGCACCAACCAAACAGATCGCCCACAGTCTCTTCGTGTCGGTGCGCACGGTCGAATCCCACGTGCGCAGCGCCCTGGCCAAGCTCGGCTTCAGCACGCGGACCGAGCTGGCTCTCTGGGTGCGCCACCGCTCCCGCGGCTGAGACCCGTCCGGTCGGCACCGGCACGCCACTACTGTGGCGGCATGGCTGGTGAGGTGCAGGCGCCCTTCTGGGCCAAGGTCATCGCGACGTTCACCGGGTGTGCGTCGATCGGCGCGCTCGTCGGGCTCATGGGTGGCGCGTTGACGAAGGACGTCGGTCGCGGCCTCGTGGTCGGCATCGTCGCCGGACTCGTCGTCGCGGCGGCCCTGGTCGTGCTCAAGCCGGACCGCATCCGGGGGGAGTGACACCGGCCGCTTGCCGAGCGGCTGGTCAGGCTTGGCCCCGGCGTGACGGCGCGACCGCCATCCCACCCCGCCCCACGCGGAGGCCGGGCACGAACGCGGGGACGCGGGCGGCATACGCCACGTAGGCGTCCCCGAAAGTCCGGCGCAGGTCGCGCTCCTCGAAGGTGGTCCCCCCGGCGATGTAGCCGGTCGCGGCGACGGCGAAGAGCAGGTGCGGCGCGCTCATCCGAGGCGTGGCCCAGAACGCGAGCACCATCCCGGTCATCAGCGGGTGGCGCACGATCGCGTGGAGACCGCCGACCTGCAGCGCCCCGGGCGCGCCGGCGTCGGGCCGGGGGCGGGCGCCCCAACCGGCCTGGCGCAGGCCGAACAGCTCGAGGTGGTCGACGGCGTAGGTCGCGGCGATCGCGAGGGCCCAGCCCGCCGCGCTCAGCGCCCAGAGGCCGTATGCCGCCACGCCGTCGACGTGCCAGACCGCCTGGTCCCAGGGTTGCCAGAGGGCGAGCAGCAGCGCGAGGACGATGTCGGTGGCCAGCACGTAGGTGGTGCGCTCGAGCTCGGCGGGGACGTGCCGGCGCAACCACGCCTTCGCGGGGCGACGGGCCATGACGGAGTGCTGGACGGCGAAGAGCAGCAGGAGCGCGAGGTCGACCGCGACCGCCCAACCGGTCGGGATCCGGGCCGGGCCGTCGACGGTCCGGGGGAGCCACACCCCGGCGAGGAAGGCCATCGTCCACACGATGACGGCGACGAAGCCGCACCAGGCGGCGGCGGAGACGGCGAGCAAGGCGATGCGTCGTGACATGACTTCAGGCTGGCCGGACGCGGCGGGAGACGCAGGCGTGGAACTACCCCACTTCCCGGGGACTGCGTCGGTCGGGCAGGTCTACCCGGTGCGCGCGACGTACCAGGCGGCCACCTGCGACCGAGAGCTGAACCCGAGGCGCAGCCGGATCCGCTCGAGGTGTGATTCCGCGGATCGCTCTGAGATGCCGAGCCGCTCGGCGATCTGGCGGTTCGTCAGGCCGTCGGCGACGAGCGCCGCGATCTCGGTCTGGCGTGCTGTGAGACCCGTCGGCACGGCACGGCGCAATGTCGGCAGCCCGAGGAAGCGCCGCACCTCGTCGACCACCGCCTGCGCGTCACCGAGGGCCGGGAGGTGTGAGCGACCCTCGAGCTCAACGAGATCCGCGTCCGGGATGGACTGTGCGAGGGCGACGCCCCCGGTCAAGGGTGCTGCCCGGTCGCCGCGCCGGTGCAGCACCAGGGTCGGCGCGCGGACCTGACCGAGGAGCGGGCGCACGTCGAGGGCGTACGCGAGCTGAAGCAGGGCGACGGCCGTCCCGCCCGAGGAGGCGTGGCGAGGGTCCGCCGCGTGCCGGCATCCGCGTCGGGGGCGAAGAGCTCGGTGAGCAGGTCGGACCCCAGCCCCCAGTGCGTCGCGAGCAGGCCGAGCACGTGCCGCCGGCTGTCGGCGTCACCGATGGACTCGCCGGCGGGCCAGCCGCCGTAGAGCACGAGTCGCGAGACGGTGTCCGGTCGCTCGGCGGTCCACCGGACGGCGGCCGCTGCGCCGAGCGACCAGCCGAACAGGTCGAAGCGGTCCGCGCCGACCGCCTCGGTCACGGTAGCGATCGTCGCCATCTCGAGCTCCATCGTGCGCGGGCCGTCGTAGGGGTCCGACAGCCCGCAGCCGGGCCGGTCGTAGCGCACGAGGGTGCGCCCGGACGACAGCGCCTCGTGGAACATCCGCTCGACGGGGATGGCCCAGCCCATCTCGAGGTGACTCAGCCACCCCGGGGCGACCACGAGGAACGGACCACGGCCCGTCACGGCATACGCCACCCGTCCCCCGTCCGGCAGGGGAGCGGTCCCCAGGCGCTGCGCAGCCACGATGCCCAGTGAACCGCAATGCCACAGTGTGGGTCAGGCGTGCGGCAGCTCGAGGCCCTCGCGCTCGTCGTCCCATGCGGCTGCGCTGACGCGCCAACCCTGCGCGGTGCGGACGAGCTGGATCGTCTTCATGCCGCGCCCGGTGAACTTCTCGCCGGTCTGTGTGCCCGCCTTGGCGTAGCTGCCGAACCAGTGCGCGATGTCGCCGAAGACGTCGATGCGCCCCTCGAGCGCCCACTCGTGGAAGTCCGTGAGCGAGCCGCCGGTCAGCAGCGCCTCGCGCGGCGCGATGAACTCCTCGACCGTCATGACCGCCGGCTCCAGACCGCAGGTCCGCACGACGACGGCCTCGGGGAGCAGCAGCCCGCGCAGCCGGTCCATCCGCTCCGAGCAGTCGGGCCCGGAGACGAACGCGGAGAAGAACGCGTCGACCACGGCCTGGACGGCCGTCCGGTCGCTCGTGTCGTCGCTGGTCAGGGGTGCGGTCGTCACGGCCCACACGCTAGCCGGGCGATGCCCACCGATGGCGTATGCCGGGTGCCCGGCTCTCGCGGACGGCGTGGCCCTGTTGTGCCGGCTGAAGGGCGTTCAGTGTCCGGCAGTCACGGCCCGGAGCTGAGCGAAGCACTCGCTCACGTGGTGCTGCAGGTCGTGGGCGTCGGTGCTGTCGTTGATCCACGTCTCGAAGCCGACCTTGAAGGCGGCGATGCCGGCCTCGGCGGTGAGGCTCGCGGTGGGGTCGGTGACGCCGCGAGCCCGTAGGGCCTCGGCCATGGCGGCGCCCAGGGAGGCGAGCTTGATGAGCTCGCGCTCGCGCAGCATGGGGTTGGCGTCGATGACGCGCTGTCGCAGCCGGGAGCCCTCGCGGTTCTGCTGCATCAGGCCGCTCACGGTGTCGAGGGCGGCAGCGACGGCCTCGATCGGGGGAGCCGAGTCGGCTTGTGCCGCAATGGACTCGGCCAGAAGGGCGTGCAGGTCGATCGACCCGGAGAAGAGCACCTCGCGCTTGTCGGCGTAGTGCCGGTAGAAGGTGCGCTCGGTGAGCCCGGCGCGCGCCGCGATGTCGGCGACGGTGGTCTGCTCGAAGCCGTGCTCGAGCGACAGCTCGATCGCCGCCGCCATGAGACGACCATGCGCGTCCGGCTCCCATCGACCCATGGCCTGAATCCTAGCGATGACAGATCCTGACATCAGGGCTATCGTGCTGATGTCACAGACTGACATCACCGTCGCTGCATCCGGCAGCGTCGCGTCGGTCGGGATCAGGAGGGTCACCATGCGCGTCTTCGTCACCGGAGCATCAGGCTGGATCGGGTCGGCCGTCGTCCCCGAGCTGCTCGGCCACGGCCACCAGGTCGTCGGTCTCGCCCGCTCCGACGCGTCGGTCGCGGCGCTCGAGCACGCGGGGGCGGAGGTCGTGCGCGGCAGCATCGACGACCTCGACGTCCTGCGCGAGACGGCAGCGGCGTCGGACGGCGTCGTCCACCTCGCCTTCAGGCACGACATCGCCTTCTCGGGCGACTTCGCCGGCGCGGCGACCTCGGACCGGGAGGCCATCGAGGCCCTCGGCTCGGCCCTCGAGGGGTCGGGCAGGCCGTTCTTCATCGCGTCCGGCGTGCTGGGACTGACGGCCCCGGGCCTGGTCGCGACGGAGGCGGACGGGCACGACGTCGACCCCAGCGCCGTCGGCCCGGCAGTTCGGGCGCTCAACGCCGAGCTCGCCCTCTCCTTCGCCGCGCGGGGCGTCCGCGCCGGCACCGTCCGGCTGGCGCCGACGGTGCACGGCGCGGGTGACGAGGGATTCATGGCCGCCATCGTCGCGGTGGCCAAGGAGAAGGGGGTCTCGGCCTATGTCGGCGACGGCTCGAACCGGTGGCCCGCGGTGCACCGGTCCGACGCCGCCCGGCTCTACCGCCTCGCCCTCGAGCAGGCGCCGGCCGGCTCGACGCTGCACGGCGTCGCCGAGGAGGGCGTGGCCCTGCGTGACGTCGCCGAGTCCATCGGACGCCGGCTCGACATGCCGGTCAGGTCGATCGACCCGGCCGACGCGCCGGCCCACTTCGGCTGGCTGGGCGGGTTCATCGGCGTGGACTCGCCCGTGTCGAGCCAGGCCACGCGCGACCTGCTCGACTGGCAGCCGACCGGTCCGACGCTCCTCGAGGACCTCGACGCCGGTCGCTACACCCGTTCGTCAGAGGCCGACTGGGCACCCCATCGCTGACCTCGGCGATGTGGCACAGGCCGCCTGCTGGAAGAGCGTCGGCGGGTGTGCGGGATCTCGCGCTGGGATCATGCGGTGCGGGCGGTCGTCGCGGTGTGGCGCCGGGCGATGGTGACCCCGGCTGCAGCCACGACCACCAGGCCTGCAGCCCCACCGCCGATGATGGTGAGGTCCGGGCTTGTCCCGGTGCTCGGCGTCTCCGACTGGAGACCGGGCAACGATCCCGCGGCCTGGTTGGCGGCCAGGTCAGCCAGGTCGGCGCGAACCCGCGCACCTCGGTCGGAGATGCTGACGCTGGCCCCTCCGTCGCCAGGGGGCGTCTGTGCCAGCGTGGGGCCCGCCAGGAGGATGGCGCCGATGGTGGCGACGCCGACAGCGGCGGCGCCCCGACTCAGAATGTTTCTCATGTTCTTCGCCTCGATCTCCTTGTGTCGGGTCGAGCCCGGCTCGCTGTGCAGGATGCTCAGCAGGTGTGTTGCACCCCTGATGGAGTACTCCTTCGAGAGTGGCTTCAATCGCCTCGATGCGTTATGCCCCAGCGGCTAGACTGACCTCACATCGGGGAAGGGTTTCTTCACCCGAGGACAGGTCGATACCAGGCCATGTGTGGGTTGCGAGCGGCACGGTCGTTCGACAGGGGGCCTCACTCCGACAGGGGAGGCTGATCCCCATTCCGACGACGCAGTTCGGTCCGTACACGTTGAACTGGCTGATCGGCCGCGGAGGCATGGGCGAGGTCCACAACGCCTTTGACGGTCGGCACGACCGCTACGTCGCCCTCAAGCTCCTGTCGCGCGAGGTCAGCGAGGATGAGGACCTGGCGGCCCGGTTCCGGCTCGAGGCTCAGATCGTCGCGCGGCTCAGACACCCCCACGTCATCCCTGTCCACGGGTTCGGTGAGATCGACGGTCGTCTGTACCTCGACATGCGGCTCGTCGACGGCTCGGACCTCTCCGCGGTGCTCGAGGCCGGGGCGCTTCCTGCACGACGGGCGGTGGACATCGTCGAGCAGGTGGCTGGTGCGTTGGAAGCGGCTCACGACGAGGGCCTCGTGCACCGCGACGTCAAGCCCTCCAACGTCCTCATCTCCCACGGTTCAGGAGGCGCGGACTTCGCCTACCTGGTCGACTTCGGCATCGCCCGGGCGGTCGATGCCCCGACGGTCACCCGTGAGGATCGACCCGTGGGGACGCTGGCCTACATGGCGCCCGAGCGGTTCCGCGGCGCACGGCCGGCGGCGTCGGGGGATGTCTACGCGCTGGCCTGCCTGTTGTACGAATGCCTGACAGGACGTCGTCCGTTCGAGAGTTCAACACTGCCGGACCTGCTGTACGCGCATCTCGAGGCGCCGCCGCCCAGACCGTCGGCGAGCGTGTCGGCACTGGCCATGTTCGACAGGGTGATCGAGCGGGGGATGGCCAAGGATCCGGAACGGCGGTACCGGCGCGCCACGGACCTGGCCGTGGCGGCCAGGTCGGCTCTCGATGAAACTGCAGGTACGCGGCGTCCCGCGTTGCGTCGCCCCTGGGCGGTGCTGCTTCGTCCTCGTCGGTCGCGTGGAGTAGTGGCATCCCTGGTGACCGTGAGCCTCTTGGCCGTCTCCTCGGTGCTGGCGGCCGTTTCCGGCGGTGATGACGCCAGTGCCACGATCAGCGCGGTCGGTGAGAACTCGGTCGGCGTGCTCGACCCTGCGACCGGCTCGTTGACCAGCAGCACGCCCGTGGACGCCGGGCCGGCAGCTGTCGTCGAAGGGTTCGGCGCGATCTGGACGGCCAACACCACCTCGGGCACGGTCTCTCGGATCGATCACGCCACTGGCGTGGTCAGGCGAATCGTCGTCGACTCGGCACCGTCCGCCATCACGACCGGCGACGGCTCGGTGTGGGTCACCAACGGCGGTTCGGGAACGGTGACTCGCATCGACCCTGTCACAGAACGGACGCGCAGCATCACGGTCGGCTCCTACCCCAGCGGCGTGGCCTTTGCCGACGGGGCGGTGTGGGTCACGAACACCGCCGACGCGACGGTGATGCGGATCGATCCAGCCCAGAACAAGGTGGTCCAGACCGTCGGGGTCGGGTCCGGCCCCGGGGCGATCAGCGGCGGCAAGGACATCTGGGTGGCCAACGCCAGGTCGAACACCGTGTCCGAGATCGATCCGCGAAGCGGTCACGTACTGCGCACCGTCCCGGTCGGTCGCGACCCCGAGGGCATTCACGTGGTCGGTAACGACGTGTGGGTGACGAACAACCTGGACGGCACCGTCGTCCGGATCGCGCCACCGGCCACGTCGGTCACGGCCACTCTGACTCTCGGAGCGGGATCCCAGCCGGCTGCGATGGTCGAGGCGGGTGGGATGCTCTGGATCGGCTCGACGACCAGCGAGAGGTTGTACGAGGTCGACATCCGGGCGTCCACACCACGACTCATCCGCTCGGTCCCACTCGGCGTCATCCCCGCCGGTCTCACGTCATCGGACGGCGGCGACGTGGTGTGGGTGACCGGGACCATCGATCCGGCTCGTCACCGGGGTGGCCGCCTCGTGATGCACGGCGTACGCCCCGACACGGTCGACCCCTCCTACAGCGGCACCAAGCAGATGTCCGGTTTGCTCACCGGAACGTACGACGGGTTGATCGGTTACCGCCACGCTGCAGGGGCGAACGGGTCCGAGCTCGTCGCGGATCTCGCGACCTCGCTCCCGAACCCAACCGATGACGGGCGCACCTATGTCTTTCGTCTGCGCGACGGCACCGATGGTCGGACGGTGTCCCGCTCACCGTGTTCGACGTCCGACGGGGGTTCGAACGGGCCATTGTGTCCGGCCTCTCCCTCATCCAGAACGAGATCGTGGGCGCCAGCGGCTGCACGGTGAAGACCTGCCACGTCAGCGGTATCGCGGTCGACCCGACCGCAGGGACCGTCACCGTCCACCTGGTCCGGCCGAATGCCGTATTCCTCGACCAGGTCGCCACCTGGTGCCCTGCCGTACCAGCAGGTACTCCCCTGGCTGAGCAGAAGGTCGTTCCCGTGCCAGGGACCGGACCCTACCGGATCGGCACCTACCTCCCCGGCAAGGCGATCACCCTCATGAGGAACCCGTACTTCCGGCAATGGTCGGCGGTGGCGCAACCGGATGGGTACCCGACCACCATCGACTACGAGATCGCGCGCGGCGGATCGCCCATCTCGGTCGCTGAGGCGAAGGTCGGGGTCGCGAACGTCGAAGCGGGACGGGACGACTGGGCGGATGCCCGCGTCGCCGCCCCGGTGGCGGAGCTGAGCGCAAGATTCGGGGATCGGCTGCACGAGACGCCGGGCAACGCAACGATCGGGGTCTTCCTCAACACCCGGATCCCGCCGTTCGACGACCAGAGGGTGCGCCGTGCCCTGAACTTCGCCGTGGACCGGGCTGCGGCCGTCGCCGCCTGGCCCACTTCCGCGAAGCTCACCTGCCAGATCATCCCGCCCAATTTCCCTGGCTACCGGCCCAACTGCCCATTCACCTTGCGACCCAACCAGGGAGGGTCGTGGGCCTCGCCGGACTTCGTGAGCGCCGAGAAGCTCGTCGCCGCATCGCACACCAAGAACGCGCCGATCACCCTCTGGTCACCCCCCGACAAGGCGCCCGCGCTGAGGCAGGTCGCGAACGCTCTGACTGACCTGGGGTATCGCCGCGTCACCCTCAAGATCGGAGATCCCGGGGGTGACTTCTTCGGGTACGTCGCCGACTCCCGGCACCAGGTGCAGGCCGCCCTCGTCGTCTGGGGTGCGGACGACCTGAACGGAGCGGACTTCATCGCTCCGCTGTTCGCCTGCGACTCCTTCTCCGCCACCCGCCCGACGCAGAACACGAACTGGGCCGGGTTCTGCGACCCGAGCATCGACGCGCTGATCGCGCGGGCCCGGCAGCTCGAGTCGACGTCGCGGCAGGCCGCGAACGACCTCTGGGCCCGGGCGGACGAGCGCGTCACGTATGCGTCACCGTGGATCCCGCTGGTCAACCCGTCCTCCGTCGACACCGTGTCCCGTCGGGTGAACAACTACCTCCGTCATCCCGTCCTCGGTGTCCTCTTCGACCAGATGTGGATCGTGTGAGCCACCTGACCTGAGGGGTGAGCCGTCGCACGACAGGTCAGTCACCCCGTCGGAGGTGGGGCCAGACCGGCTGCCTCCCCAACCATCTCGACCTAGACTGCGGAGCATGGCTGACGTGCTGGAGCTCTGGTCGCTCGGCCGGGCGAGCTTGGTGCTTCTCGAGGGCCGGCGTATGACCATCGGGCGGGGCGCGGAGAACGAAATCACCCTCGCCGACCCGGAAGCCTCCGAAGTTCACGCGTTGCTGGAACCGCTCGCCGGGTCGTGGAGTGTGCGCGACCTGAGCTCCCGCAACGGCACCTTCGTCAACGGTGAGCGCGTTCTGTCCGAGAGACCGCTCCATCGCGGTGACGAGATCCGCATCGGTCGCTCACGCCTGGTGTATCGCCCGGAGTCGTCCACCCGGGCCATCGACCGGACGGCGACGCCGCTCGGTGTTCCTGACCTCACGAGGCGCGAGCGGGACGTGCTCCTCGCACTGTTTCGAGGCAGGCTCCCGGATGCTGTGTTCTTCGAGCCCGCCACGACCCACGAGATCGCGACGGTGCTCCATGTCACCGATGCCGCGGTCAAGCAGCATCTGGTGAAGCTCTACGACAAGTTCGCTCTCGCGCTCCCGGCCGAGCGCACGCGAGCGCGGCTGGCCAACGAGTCTCTCCGGCGTGGCGTCGTCAGCCTTGCGGACATTCGCCCCCCGGCCACCTGAAGCCCAAGCAAGACGCATCTTCTGGGCACCGTCGACTTTGCCCAGGCGCCGGTGGGGGTCCGGGAGACCAGAGGCACCTGGCCGCCGCGTTCCTTCTGGTCCGAGAACAGGAGTCGGGTGTCAGTAGCGTCGACCACGATGTTCGAGATCACGTCGTTCTCGCCGTGAGAAACGTCAAACAGAAGCCCGACGATGCTGGTCAGGGCTCTGGGACATCCGCCAGGCCGCGCTGGGCGGCTCAACGCTCTAGCCCCGCCGACCACCTGGCCGCCTCGGAGGCCCGCCTAAGAAGTTTCGACGGGCGTGTCGAAGAGCGCCACAGCCGGTCGACGTACGAGTACGAAGGACACCACCAGCAACCAGTAGGGAGATCGACATGCCGCGTTTCATGGGGTTCGTGAAGATGGCAGAGGGAATCGGGACGCCGCCCAAGGCGCTCTTCGACGCGATGGACGTCTACATCGGCGAGCGCGCCGCGTCAGGCGTCTTCCTCGACGGTGGAGGCCTGTACGGCACGGAGGACGCCGTGAACTTCGTCGTCAGCGGGGGCGAGGTCACCCAGCACGACGGACCGTACGCCGAGGCCAAGGAGGTCATCGGAGGCTGGTCGCTCCTGAAGTACGACACCGTCGAGGAGGCCGTGGCGGACCAGCGCCGGTTCGCCGAGCTGCACGCCGAGCACTGGCCCGAGGTCACCGTGATCTCCACGTTGCGCCAGATCTCGGACGGCCCGGAGGTGCCCGAGGACTGAGCGTCCGCTCGCTGGCGCGCCACACGGCATACACAAGCGAAACGCCGCCCCCGACCTGCACCTGGCAGGTCGGGGGCGGCGCTCGGTGACGGGTCTGCGCCCGCCGACGCGTGGGTCAGGCGGTGACCGGGTAGGCGTCGATGTTCTTGACCGGCGGGCCGTAGGCGTTGGGGCCGGCCTGGCTGTCGCCCACGAGGAAGACGAGCAGGACGATGGCGCCGACGAACGGCACGAGGCCGATGAGGATCCACCAGCCGCTGCGACCGGTGTCGTGCAGGCGGCGGACCGTGACGGCCAGGCCCGGGATCAGGACCGCGAGCGCGAAGATGACGAGGACGATCTGCAGGGCGCTCGAGTGCGTGACCGTCACCAGGACGTTGAGGACCATGGCGACGATGAGGTTGCCGAGGTAGGCCCACCAGTACTCGGACCGGCGCGCGCGACCGCTGAACGTGGCGTACTTCTGGGTGTAGACAGTGCTCAGTGCTTCACCGAATGACATTCGGGCAACCCCCTGGGTGTGACAGCGTTTGGGTGGCGCCCTGCTGAGCGCCGAGCGGAGGCTAGCAGTCGTCAGACCCGATCAGGGACGCAATTCGCGATTCGATGCGCGCGCGTCGTCAGGCGTCTTCCGGGTGTTCACCGGGCCTCGTGGGAGGGCGACGGGCCATGACGGCGCCGAGGACGATCCACCCGAGGCCGACCACCAGGGTCGGGAGCTCGAAGAGCCGCGGGTGGATGGCCTGGAAGACGGCGCTCGACGCGATGAGTGGGATCACCGAAATGGCAAGGGCCAGAGGGTAGCCCGCCCACCGGCCGGGCAGCGCTGCGGTGCGTCGGACGACGAGGCCGACGAGCAGGAGACCCGCGACCGAGCCCAGCATGGACAGTGTGATGAACGGGGTGAGCACGGTGACGGTGTCCCCGGTGGGGATCCAGTCGGCGGGCCCGAGGAACTGCCCCAGTGCGGCCACGACGGCGCACAGCTCGGCAATTCCCGCCAGCACCAAGCCTGCTCGCGCCAACCGCGACCGAGAGGCGCCGAGACTGGCGTGAAGGCCGATGACCGCGAAGGCGAAGAAGATCGGCGCGATCTCGTAGACGACCGGCGGCTGGTAGCGGGCGACCATCAGGCCGGTCGCCTTCATCGCCCAGAACAGGCCACCCAGCATGGCGGCGATGGCGCCGGCGAGCACCAACCTCTGCGACCCGGTCACGACAACCGCCCCCTGTCTGCGCCCCGCAACGTGCGGCCCTGGCACGTTGCGACTCTCTCCATGCTCGCAGCAGCGCCGCGCGGAGAGGTGGCGAATAGGCGCAGACGGGCATCTGACCAGGAATGTCGAGAGACCGGCTGATCAGCAGAAGACTGGTCTAGGCCCGAGCCGGTTTCTTGACGTCGCGGCCCCCTAGCCTGATCACGGTAGACAGCACAGAGCGGGGGATCCGAATGACCAATCAGCCTCGGGTTGCAGTCCTTCTTGACTGCGACAACGTCAGTTGGCAGCGAGCCTCGGCGGTGATCGCTGAAGCGGCCACGCACGGGGTCCTAGGAGTCAAGCGGGGATATGGCGATTGGGGAAGTCCCCATCTGAGCCGATGGCGACAGCAGCTGGTGCCGCTCGCCATTCAGCCCGTGCAGCAGATTGCCTACGTGGCAGGCAAAGGCGCCACCGACATGGCACTTGTCATCGACGCCATGGATCTCTTGTACTCCGGGCAAGTTGACACGTTCTGTCTCGTTGCCAGCGACAGCGACTACACGCGGTTGGCGATGCGGCTGCGTGAAGCTGGGAAGCGCGTGATCGGCATCGGAGCCAAGCACACACCAGCCGCCTTCAGTAGCGCATGCGACAGATTCACCTTTGTCGAGGTGCTCGGTGCCGCACCCGTCCTCGCTGAGCCTGACGAGTTGATGACCGGGTCGATCGGCGGACTCGAAGAGCCTGAGCCATCTGGAGACTCAGCAGCGCAGCCAGCGACTACGCCCACGGCCGGGCAAGCCCCCGATCTTGACGAGATGTTGAACTCCGCGCTCGCCGCGTGTCAGGGCGATGATGGTTGGGCGCTTCTCTCCAACGTCGGTTTTCAGCTCGTCTCAAATCACCCCACCTTCGATTCGCGAAACTACGGCTATGCCCGACTCGGACAGCTCGTCCGCGACCAACCCAACCTCGAAATCCGCGAGGTGCCTGGGGCGAACGGCAACAGCGTGCTGCACCTTCGCGTGCGAGAAGTGCAATAGCTCAGGCCCGCCGACTCGCGGCGGTTGTCCCGTCGAGGCAGGAGTGGGCCGCGCCCTGTCCAGGGACCTGTTCGATATGACAGGTATCACCACGTAGCACGCCCTCCTCTACAGGAAGAGATTTCGCCCGATCGCTGACCAATTCAATGATCGCTGGCCGACTCTCTGGCGTTGGCTCGATGCGAGGTGAGACATGGAATTCTTTGGTGTGGAGATCACAGCGCAGGACCTGATAAAGATCCTGCCGGGCGTTCTCGCGGTGCTGGCCGCGGCGCTGCGTGCGATCCCAAACCTTGTCACCTCCTCGCGCAGCCGCAGATCGCATGCGCTGTCGGGCCGCCACTCGCCATCACGCGTCCGCTCATACTCCGCGCCCCCGCCCTTCTCCGAACTGTTCGCACGCCGGTACGACGCAGCAGCCGACGATCCTGAAGCGCAGACGGCCCGTGAGCGCATGCGCACGCGCACGTTGTGGATCTGTGGCGCCGGGGTAATCAGCGCAACCCTTCTGACAGGCGCCTATCTGGTGTACGGCCCAAGGGTCACGCATCTGCCAGGATGGTCTCTGGTTCTCGCACTCATGGTCGGCGTCGGCGTCGATATCGTGCTCGCTCGCACCATCCGCGACGTTCGTCGAGATCCCGGGCGCGGATCAGCAGCCACGCCCCAGCAGGGGGAGGTCCTGGTCTCAGGAAACGAAGACGACGTCAAGCAGCACAGTCTCGCAGCGCTGGTCGACCTGGGAGCTCGGGTCGTACGCGTCGAGGGGGCCAGGATCCTCGCCGCGACTGGCGTCTCATTCGGCCAAGACATGTGGATGGGCGAGATCATCTGGGTCGCCGTGTCGGAGCAGCACCTCGGCCAGGTACGCGTTGTCGTCCGGTCTATCAAGACCGACTTCGTCAGTAGAAGCAGGAGTCGACGCAACGTGCTCCGCTTTCTGGAGTCATGGGCGAGCTTCCCAGGCGAGCAAGCACTCGCTCCTGGCCTTTGGGCAACTGCAGGCGACCGTGTGGCCGCGACTTAGGTCAAGGTGCACGTCCGGGTCGAGAACCCCGGGGGGCCTCGCCCACCGGTCCGGCGTCCTCTCAGCCGCTCGTGGGTCGGCGGTTCGGGCGAGTGGCATCAGCCGCGTCCGTCGAGCCTCGGACGATGGAGGCGCACGAGCGGCGGCATGGCGTATGCCGAGACCCGCGGTTGGGCGACGAGGTCGTGTCACTGCGTCCACCGCTCCATCCCGTTGGCCCCGCACGGAGGGCCCTTGATCGGACATGGCCGCCGTCCAGAGGATCGCCACCGCCGTGGTGCTCGTCCAGTCCCGGCCGGCCTTGGAGGGCGAGCAACCGGATCCGGCGGTTGCGAGGTGCTGGGGGACCGCGGGAAGAAGGCCGTGGTCTGCATGGTTGCGTGGTCATGACCACACTTGTCGAGCGCACCGTCGAGGCGCTGCGTGTCAACCACAACTCCCTCGCCGCCCTGGTGCCGACCTTGTCCGAGGACGACCTGAGCGCCCCCAGTGGGGCGGCGGAGTGGACCGTCGCGCAGGCGCTCTCGCACCTCGGCAGCGGTGCGGAGATCGGCCGCAAGCCGATCGCGACCGCCGCGGGCGAGCGGGTCGAAGCTGAGGACAACCAGTCCATCTGGGCACGATGGAACGCGTCTTCGCCGGCCGACCAGGCAGCCGCGTTCGTCACGCACGACGAGGCGTACCTCGACACCGTCGAGGCGCTCAGCACCGAGCAGCACGACACCTTGATGGTCGACCTGGGCTTCCTTCCCGAGCCGGTGCCGCTGTTGGTCGCGCTCGGCATGCGGCTCAATGAAGTCGCCAACCATGCCTGGGACGTGCGCGTCGGAGTCGACCCGTCGGCGACCGTGGACCCGGACTCTGCCGAGCTGCTCGTCGAGCTCTTCCGCGGGCCGTTGGCCTTCCTGCTGGGGTTCTCCGCAAAGCCGGACACGATCGAACAGGAGGTCCGCCTGGCGATCCCGGGTGGCGCTCTCGAGATCACCGACGCGGTCGCGGTGACCGACTCTGTCGATCATGCAACGGCCACGTTCGAGGGTGCGGCGGAAGCCGTGGTGCGGCTGCTCAGCGGACGGCTCGGCGCCGAACACGCTGCCGGCGTGACCGTGACCGGAAACGTCACGCTGGACGAGCTCCGGAAGGTCTTCCCCGGCTACTGAGCAGCAAGACCCCCCGAAGCCGCGCCAGACGTCGACAGTTCGGGACAGCCTCACGAGCCCACGTCCTCGCATATTCATCAAGCGGGTAAAGCGTGTACGCCAGCAGGTGTCGGTGTGACGCAGGGTTGACTTGGAAGGCGTAGCGCGTCGGCGCTGGCAGGCTGGGCCAGCAGCCGTGTTGTGTGCAGCGAGTCCGGTGCCCTTTCGCCGTACAGGAAGCGCCTCAACCGTTGCGCACCGGAGTTCGCCGAGCAACACGTCGTAGGGGCACCTCCAAAACTTGATAGACACGACTCGATGAGCAAGTTGCCGCGCTCCATCGTCGAGGGGGAAAGATTGGAACCAGTCAGAACGGCTCTGTACTTGGATTTCGACAACGTCTTTGGCGGACTACTCAAACTCGACCCGCCAGTGGCCCTGACATTCGCACGCGCTCCCGAGCTTTGGCTCCGACGGCTCGCTTCGACGCTCGTGATCGACGGGGATCGGCGCTTTCTGGTGTTGCGCTGTTACCTCAATCCGAACGGCTGGGTGCCACACCCGGAGCGGCCGGGGGAACGTCTGTACTTCTCGGAGTTCCGGCCGCCCTATACGCGCGCTGGTTTCGACGTCGTGGACTGTCCTCGCATCACGCACACGAAGAACGCAGCGGACATCCGCCTCGTCGTCGACGCGATGGATGCCGTGCGCGGCACGACCCGCTACGACGAGTTCGTCATCGCTTCCGGCGACTCGGACATGACGCCGCTACTTGTGAGGCTTCGCGCTGAGGACCGGAGGACGACCGTCGTTTCCCCCTCAGACGCCGCGGCGGGATTCATCGCGGTCGCCGACCGGAGCATCAGTGGGGTGCAGGTCTTGGAGCTGGTCCAGGGGGAGCCCGTCGAGGAAGAGCCCGAGGACGAGTTCGACGAGGAGGCAGGTGAACCGCTCGAATCAGGCACGGCGCCGATAGATGTCGCCACTACAGCACCTTCGGACCAAGACACGACGCGGGCTCTGCAGCGCGCGACGGAGATGGTGCGCTCTGCGTACGACGCAGCAGACGGGCCCATCAACGTCGCCTCGCTCGCCGCCCGCGTCCGCGCCGAGGTCGGGCAGCCGGTTGTCGACACCCAATGGTTCGGCGCCGAAGGATTCGTGCGCTTCGTTAGGCGGTTGGCCCTGCCCGGTGCAGTCTTCAGCCAGCACGAGCTCTGGGACTCCACGCGCCACGATGCGCCCGCTTCCACCGAATCGGGCCAGCCACCTGCGATCCAGCGTGTGCGCTCGGCGCTGTCGTTACCTAGGCTCGGCGCGGCCGACTGGCAGGCCGTGTACGACGAGCTAGCTGAGTACGCCCAGTCTCACCGACCCTTCAACCTCACCGAGTGCACCCGGTGGACGAGAGACCGCCTTTCTACCCTCGGTGTGCCTGCCAACCGATCGGCTGTGGGCGTCGTCGCACGCGGATCGGCCTACGGGGGCGCTCCCCTCTTTCGTGAGCCCGCGCCCGGCTCCGACGAGATCCGGGACGCCTTCGCCGCGAACACCCTCTCTCGGGCCGAAGCAGCGGGGATTCCCTTGACCAACGAAGAACGCGTCGAGATCAAGCAGTGGCTGGCGGCACCACCTGGATGAAGCCGTGCGCAGCTGTCTCTGTCGTGGCGGCGGACCTCTTCGCGATCGGTGGATGCGTGGAGGTCCAGCAGCGGGCCGAGATGGTTGGGGGACCGCCGCCGTAGACTCGGGCGCGTGAGCAATCCTCCGGCGTACCCAACGATGGAGGACGTCATCGGCGACACGCCGCTGGTGCGTCTGCAGCGCCTTCCGGGGGTGGGGAACGAACGCCGCGGCAACGTGCTGCTCGCCAAGCTCGAGGGGAATAACCCGGCCGGCTCGGTGAAGGACCGGCCTGCGATCAGCATGATCCGCGGCGCCGAGGAGCGAGGGGAGATCTCTCCCGGCGACACCCTGCTGGAAGCCACCTCCGGCAACACCGGGATCGGCTTGGCGATGGCGGCGGCGATCAGCGGCTATCCACTGGTCATCGTGATGCCCGAGGACGCCTCCACCGAGCGGATCCAGACGATGAAGGCGTACGGGGCCGAGCTCGTCCTGACCCCGGCGCGTGGCGGCATGGAAGAGGCCCGGGACGTCGTCGCGCGGATGGAGCGGGAGGGCCGTGGTCGGGTCCTGGACCAGTTCGGCAACCCGGACAACCCGCGAGCCCACGAGGAAGGGACCGGCCCGGAGCTGTGGCGACAGACCGACGGACGGATCACGCACTTCGTGTCCGCGATGGGCACCACAGGCACCATCACCGGGGTCTCGCGGTTCCTGAAGTCACGCAACCCCGGTGTCCAGATCGTCGGGGCACAGCCCGCGGAGGGCTCGAAGATCCCCGGGATCCGTGCCTGGCCTGCGGAGTACGTGCCGAAGATCTTCGACCCCTCGGCGGTGGACCGGACCGTGGAGGTCACCCAGGCCGACGCCGAGGAGACGGCCCGCCAGCTGGCCCGCCAAGAAGGCATCTTCGGAGGTATCTCCGCGGCCGGCGCTTGCTGGACCGCCCTGCAGGTGGCCCAGGAGGTCGAGGGGGCGACCATCGTCTTCGTGGTCTGTGACCGCGGCGACCGGTACCTCTCCAGCGGCGTGTTCCCCGCCTGAGAGTCTCCGCTGCCGCTCGGAGACAGCTGCCGAGGGTGGGACCGTCCCTCCGCCGCGCTACCGCGCGATTGCCATACACGCGGCGACCAGGCCCGGCTCGTGAGACGTGACGGGCGCTCTCAGGTCGTCGTCATTTCGCCGTCGGTAGGTCCCAGGCGACGGGCGGGAGTCTGTGTGTCCGCAGGAAGTCGTTTGCCTCGCTGAACGGGTGGCAATCCATGAAACGCCGTTCCTTGGTCTTGCCCCATACGGCTGGATGAGCGGATCGGATGACAGTGTGCGGTGGCTCGTCGATCGGGATGGACGTTGCCTTGCGGATGGCTTTTGATCCCCACAGAAGGAACGCCACATGGCCGCAGTCTTCGTTGAGCACCCGCAGAACGAGATCGGTGAAATGCTCCCATCGCCGAGCGTGTGACCCGGGGTGGCCGTCCTGGACTGTCAGCGCAGTGTTGAGGAGGAGGACGCCGTTCTTAGCCCAAGCGGACAGGTCTCCGTGAAGTGGTTGCGCGATCTGATTCGCTGGGTCGTCCCGGAGGTTGGTATAGATGGCTCTGAGCGATCGCGGGGTCGGCTCGTCCTCGGGGACGGAGAACGCGAGTCCGTTGGCCTGCCCGGGGTGCGGGTATGGGTCCTGTCCCAGGATCGCTACTCGAACGTCCTTCAGTCTGGTCAGGTGGAACGCTCGGAACACGTCTGAGCGGTCTGGGTGGACGGCCGCGGGACTGTGTCCATAGGTGTCAGCCACGAGCGCGACGACAGCCTCTCGGTCGAGCCCGCGCTTGGCCAGAGCACTGGCCCAGTCCTCGGGGAGCTCGGACGCGTCCGGCCTTGCGGTCATAAGTATCTCCTCGGGCTGACCCCGCCTGGACGGCATGGCCGTCTTTCCCCATGCTCCTCCGCGTGCGTTGGCGGTGAGCGAGCGGGTGAAAGACGTCACCCCGGCTCAAGGGCGACAGGCCGCGGGAGGACGTAGTCCTGCGATGGTCTGTGACACGCGCCGTCGGTCTGCCTACAGTCGGGCATGACCACCTTCGTTCTCATTCCGGGAGCAGGTGGGTCAGCGTGGGTCTGGAGTCGGGTTGCGGCGTTCCTGCTCGAGGCGGGGCACGAAGTGCTTGCGGTCGATCTGCCCGGCGATGACGAAACTGCCGGCTTGGATCGCTACACGGAGCTGGTGGTGGACGCGATCGGTTCACGCGCCGACCCCGTGCTCGTGGCAGGGTCGCTGGGAGGGTTCACGGCGCCGCTCGTCTGTGAGCGGGTGCCTGTCGGCGAGTTGGTGCTGGTCAACGCGATGATCCCTGAGCCGGGCGAGACTGCGGGCGAGTGGTGGGCGCACACGGGTGCCGCTGAAGCCCAGGAGCAGGCAGCCCGCGCCGGTGGCTACGGTCCCTTCGACGTGATGACGTACTTTCTGCACGATGTCGACGCCGAGGTCGCGGCCGAGGGCGAGCGTTATCAGCGTGACGAGGCCGACGTCGTCTTTGAGTCGGTGTGTGACTTCACGGCGTGGCCGGCGATCAAGATCCGGGTCCTGGTGGGCGCTGACGACCGTTTCTTCCCGGTCGGCTTGCAGCGCCGGGTCGCCCGCGAGCGTCTGGGTGTCGAGGCCGACGTCGTTCCGGGTGGCCATCTGCTGCCACTCGTGCAGCCTCGGCTGGTGGCCGACTACCTGCTGCAGGCGACCCGCTCCGGCGACGCCCGCTGAGTCGTTCGCTGAGTCGTTCGCTGAGTCGTTCGCTGAGTCGTCCGCGGGCCGCGCCGAAGAGCCCCGACATTCGCGTTGCGGCCGCGGTCGTCTGCGGGCTCGGTGTTCGCCACGTGGAATCACCTGTGAAGCCCCGACAGTCGTCGGACGGTGATGAGGCCATGCCGGGATGATTCCGCCGGCTGGCACGGACGCTGACGAGGCCATGGCATACGACCTTCCGCGCGGCAGTTGCCCGGCCTGCGGCGTGGGCGAGGTTCGACACCTCGTGATCGGGCTTCCAGGCGACCCGGATGCTGTGACCAACTCGCCAGCCTGGGTCGAGTGGGTGGGCTGCATGCATCCGGGACATGACCGCGAGTGTGAACGGTGCGGGCTGACCTGGATCTCGGAAGATCCTGAAAGCGATGGCTCGCCGAGCTAGAGGCCCGTATCGGAGCCGCCTTTCTGGAGTGCGTCAAAGGCTCTCGGCCGGCTCGTCGTTTCGTGCCCCGCGACGGCGAGCTCGTGCGGGAGGCGACAGCTGAGCAGCGATACCCGGCTGCTCCGAGAGAGCGACGCGTCGGGTCGACATCGGTCAGGGCATGGGCGCGACCGGCTGGTCAGCCAGTGCGGCATCCATGATCCGGCGCCAGATCGGGGCCGCGTAGCAGGCGCCGGTCATCGACGCGCAGCTCTTGCCGGCCATGGAGACGTTGAACATCTTCCGGTTCTGGTTGACGGGGTTGCCCACCCACACGGCCGTCGTCAGCTGCGGGGTGTAGCCGACGAACCACGACTGCGAGTTGCCGTCGGCCGTGCCGGTCTTTCCCGCGGAGGGACGCCCGGCCAGCTGGTTGAGGATGCCCGAGCCGTTCGTCATGTTGTGCTCGAGGTACTGCGTCGCCTGGCTCACCGCGCTGGCGTCCGCGACGCGCATGCACGACGGCTTCGGGGCGAGGAGCACGGTGGTGCCCTGGGTGATGCTCGTGACCGGTCGGGTCTGGCACAGCACGCCGCCGGCGGCCATGGCGGCATACGCGTTGGCGAGGGTCTGGGGCGAGACCTGCTGCGCGCCGAGGATGACCTGCGGCGGATAGGTGCCGATGGGGCTGCCGTTCGCGTCGTGCATGCCGAACGCGCTCATCGTCTGGTGGATGGCGCAGACGCCGATCTGGCTCGCGAGCTGGACGAAGGCCGTGTTGGTCGACTGCGCGGTCGCGGTCATGAGCGGCATCGAGCCCCCGCCCCATGCCTCGTCGTTGTAGACCTTCCAGTCGCTGGAGAGGCCGCACGGCTGCGGGAACTGGCTGGGGTGGAAGGTCGCTGGGTTGTTGTTGTCGGCGGCCGGCGCCTCGACCGTCGCCGACGTGCCGAGGCCCTGGGCCATCGCCGTGACCAGGGCGAAGGCCTTGGCGGTCGAGCCGAACTGGAACCCGCGCGACCCGCCGTACTTCGTGTCGACCGAGTAGTTGAGCTCGGTGGCGCTGGCGCCCTTGGAGCCGTATGCCGTGTCCTGGCCGAGGGCGAGCACGTTGCCGGTCCCCGGCTGGGTGACGTAGGCCGCCGCCGCCACCCCGAGCGAGTTGTTCGTGGGGGCGACCGCGCGCAGCGCCGCGTTGGCCTGACGCTCGACCGACGGGTCGAGGGTGGTGTGCACGGTCAGGTCGCCGCTGAAGAGCCGGTCGTGCCGGGCCTGGGCGGTCGACCCGAGGGCGGGCTGCTGCTCCAGCCAGCTGATCACGAAGGAGCAGAAGTACGGGTAGGGCGAGGCGGCGCACGTGGCGGGCGGATACGTCACGTGCAGGTCCTTGGTGAGCGGCCGGTGCAGCGCCGCCTGCCACTGGGCGGTCGTGACGAGCCCGAGGTCGTGCATGCGGCCGAGCACGACGTCGCGCCGGGCCTGGGCCTGCTTGAGGTGGTTGACCGGGTCGGTCGTGCTCGGGCTCTGCACGAGACCGGCCAGCGTCGCCGCCTCCGGGAGTGTCAGCGCGCTCGCGTGCACCCCGAAGTAGTGCCGGGCGGCAGCCTCGACGCCGTAGGCGCCGTCGCCGTAGTAGGCGAGGTTGAGGTAGCCCTCGAGGATGCGGTCCTTGCTCCACGTGCGCTCGAGCCCCACGGCATACCTCAGCTCGGTGAGCTTGCGCGGCAGGGTCTTGGCGACGGCCGCCTGGGCGGCGGCGTCCTTGCCGGCACTGAGGGCCTGGGCCTGCAGCGTCATCTTGACGAACTGCTGGGTCAGGGTCGAGGCGCCCTCGCTGGCGGTCCCGGTGCGCAGGTCCTCGATCACGGCGCGCGTGACGCCCTGGGGGTCGATCGCGCCGTGCGAGTAGAAGCGGCTGTCCTCGATGGCGACCTGCGCCTGCCGCATGACGGGCGCGACCTGGCTCAGCGTGACGAGCCGACGGTCGGTGTCCTCCGGCGTGGCGATCACGGAGCCGTCGGCAGCGAGGATGCGCGAGCCCTGGGTGAGCTGCGCGACGGTGATGGAGCTCGGCAGCGACATGAAGGTCGAGTCGCCGGCCGTCGTCAGCTGGCCGATGGCGGCAACGGCCGGGGCGGAGATGCCCGCCGCCAGCACGCCGAGCGTGAAGGCGGCCGCCACGAAGGCCACGAGCAGCCGCGCGGTCGTGTGCAGGTCTTGTCTGTGAACTCTCACCACCATGTCGACGATAAGCGGCGGCTCTGAGCCTTACCTGAAGCCCGCGCAGCGGGCGGCAGACACCACCGGACGGCGGCCCCGAGCGGCGCCGACAGCCTTTCGGACGTCTCCCACGAGCTCGTCAGGTCGGGATCCGGCGGAGCGAGACGGCGAGTCCGGCGAGCAGGACCACCGCCGCCAGGATGCCCGCGGCCGCGCTGAGGTCGACGTCCTGCTCGCTCACCGTCACGTGCTTGGGCAGGTCCGCCAGCACCTTGGTGAGGCCGTCGGCGTCGGTGGCGGCGAAGTAAGCGCCACCTGTCGTCCGGGCCACGCCTCGCAGCGCCGCCTCGTCGACGACGAGGAAGTTGCGGCCGGCCAACGACCCCGCGCCGATGCCGGAGTCGCGGACCCGGGGCGTGAAGCCGCCGTACTGGTCGCGCGTGCACGCCATCTGGGTCGGGTTCGTCGTGCCGAAGCCGATCGGGTAGACCCGCACCCCGCGGGCGGCCGCCTGCTCCGCCGCCTGGGCCGGCGTCACCCCGCGCGTGTTGGCGCCGTCGGTCAGCAGCACGACGATCTCGGGCGCCTTGTCCGTCGCCGATCCGGTGACGGCCCCGGCGCCCAGGTCCGCGCCACCACCGGGCGACGGCGTGGGCGTCGGCGTGCCGAGGCCCGGCCCGTCGGTCGTCGGCTCGTCCACCGCGTCGGCCGGCGCGACGTTGGGGTCGAGCTCGGCGATCGCGTCGATCGACCGCAGGATCGCGGCGCCGATCGTCGTCCCGCGCCCGGTCGTCACCGCGTCCAGCGACGCCAACAGCCCGTCCCGGTTCGTCGTCGGCGCCACGGCGAGCTCCGCGAACCCCGAGAACACGACGAGCCCGACCTTCGTCTCGTCCGGCTGCCCCTCGACGAACGTCCGCACCGCCGCCTGCGCCGCGCTGAGCCGGTTGGGCACGACGTCGGTCGCGCACATCGAGCCCGACACGTCGAGCGCCACGATCACCGTCGCGCTCGACGTCGGCACCGCGGCGCGCACTGTCGGCCGGGCGCTCGCCAGCCCGAGCAGGGCCAGCGCGCACAGCACCATCGCCACCGGCACGTGCCGCCTCCACGACGCCGACCCCGCGCCGGCCGCCCGCAGCAGCGCGACGTTGGAGAACCGCACGACCTGCCGCCGCCGACGGCGCAGCTGCCACACGTAGAGCCCGAGGAGCACGGGCACGAAGACCAGCGTCACGAGCAGCAGCGGCACACCGAACGACACCTCAGATCACCCGCCCCTGACGCAGCACCGACACCGTCGCGCCGCCGAGGAGCAGCACCGCCGCCAGCGCCGCCACCCACGACGTCACCTCGTGCGGCACCGTCCGCGTCGTCCACTGCAGCTCGATGGAGTCGTAGACCGCCGCCAGCGTCGCCGCGTCGGACGCGCGACGGTAGGTCCCGCCCGTCGTCTGCGCGACCGCCTGCAGCGACGACTCGTCGAGCGCCGTCGCGATGCTGAAACCGTCCACCTGGATCGTCGTCCCCGCCGGCGTCCCCAGCCCGATCGGCTCGATCCTCACCCCGGCCGCGGACGCGAGCTGCGCCGCTCCCGCCGGGCCCGCGTCCGACGTGTCCTCCCCGTCCGTGAGCAGCACGATCGCCGTCCCGCCGTGGTAGCCGATCGGTGTCTCCTGGGCGGTCCCCAGCTCCGCGTCGCCCGGTGCCTTGACCGGCTTCCCGACGATCGCGCTCAGCCCGCCGAGGATCCCGTCCGCGAGCGACGTGTCACCCGACGGCTTGAGGCGGGCCACCGCCGCGAGCACCGCGGCCCGGTCGTCCGTCGGCCGCTGCGTCACGAGCCCGGTCCCGCCGAAGGCGACCACCGCGATCCGCACCGACGCCGGCTGCTTCGCCACGAAAGCACGTGCCGCGGCCTTGGCCGCCTCGAGCCGCGACGGCTTCACGTCGGTCGCCGCCATACTGCCCGACACGTCGAAGGCCAGCACGACCGTGCCCTCCCGGTGCGGCTCCGCGACCGACGCCACCGGCCGCGTCAGCGACAGCAGCATCACCGCCAGCGCCGCGACGAGCAGAGCCGGACCCAGGTGGCGCCACCGCGACCGGGCCGGCGCCGCCATGACGAGCCCGTCCGCCGCCAGCGCTGCCCGCCGTCTCTCCTGCGCGCGCAGCCCCCGCCGGTAGAGCGCGACGAGCACCGGCACGACGAGCAGCCCCGCCAGCGCCCACGGCCACGTCAGCGACAGCCCGCTCACCCCGGCCACCTCATCGCGCCCACCGCATGACCGGCCCCGTCGCCGACCTCGTCGCCCGAACCCGTAGACCAGCTCATCGCCGTCTCCGTCGCCGCAGCTCGGAGACCCGCAGGAGCGACCGCACGAGGTCCTCGTCCGTCCGCACCGGGTAGAGGTCGACGCCCGCCCGCCGCGCCCGCGCCTCGAGCTCCGCCTGCCGCGCCGCCGCAGCCGCCGCCAGCCGCGCCCGGAACCCGACGTCGCTCGTGTCGACGAAGATCTGCTCGCCCGTCTCCGCGTCCTCGACGTAGACGCCGCCCACGTCGGGCAGCTCGCTCTCGCGCGGGTCGACGACCTGGATCGCGACGACCTCGTGCCGCCGCGCCAGCCGTGACAGCGGCGCCTCCCACCCGTCCGCCGTGATGAAGTCCGAGACCACGAGCACGAGGGAGCGCCGCTTCGCGATCCCGTATGCCGCGGCGAGCATCCCCCCGAGGTCCGTGACCCTCCCCGGCGGGGCGGGGTCGCCGGCGCGCGAGTCGCGGCGCCCCAGCAGGTGGTGGGCGATGCGCAGCACCTGGTTGCGGCCCGAGGCCGGCGGGACCACGAGGTCGACCCCCGTGTCCATGACGAGCGCCCCGACCCGGCTGCCGCCACGGGTCAGCACGTGCGCGAGGGTCGTCGCCACCTCCGCGAGCACGAGGTCCTTCTGCCGGTCGACCGGTCCGAAACCCATCGACGCCGAGTGGTCGAGCAGCAGCCACGCCGTCAGCTCCCGGTCCTCGACGAACTCGCGCACGTAGGGCTCGTCGAGCCGCGCCGTCACGTTCCACTCGATGTGCCGCAGGTCATCGCCCGGCACGTACTCGCGCAGGTCGGTGAAGTCGATCCCCGACCCGCGGAAGAGGGTGCGGTAGTCGCCCTGGAGTCGTCCGTCGAGGCGCCGCACCACCCTCCACTCGAGGCGACGCAGCAGGGCCTCGGCGGTCAGCGGGGCGGTCGGGCCCATGTCGAGTCACCCGGTCCCGCCGTGCCGCCCGCTGGGATCCCGCCGGACTCGGCGCCGTACGCGCCGCCCCCCGCACTGCCGGCCACGCCGCCGGCCCGCATGGCCTGCCGCTCCTGCTCGCGCAGCGGAGCCGTCGGCACCGGCACCGCCTCGAGGATCGGCGTCAGCAGGTCGTCCGGCGACAGGTCCTGGGCCAGCGCTTCGTAGGACAGCACGATCCGGTGCCGCAGCACCTCCCGCGCGAGGTCGCGCACGTCGCCCGGCAGCGCGAAGTCGCGCCCGCGGAGGAAGGCCAGCGCACGAGCCGCCAGCACGAGGTTGATCGAGGCCCGCGGGCTCGCGCCGTAGGTCAGCAGCCGCGCCAGGTCGTCCCGGCCGACGCCTGCCGGCTCGCGGGTCGCGGTGGCCAGCCGGACGGCATACTCGATCACCGCGGGGTCGACGTAGACGGCGTCGGCCTCGCGCTGGAAGCCGCGCAGCATCTCGGGGTCGAGCACCTGGACCGTCGCCGCGGCCGCCGCGATCTGGCGCTCGACGACGACGAACTCCTCAGCGGCAGAGGGATATCCGATGAGCACCTTGAGCATGAAGCGGTCGACCTGCGCCTCGGGAAGCGCATACGTCCCCTCCGACTCGATGGGGTTCTGCGTCGCCATGACGAGGAACGGGTCGGGCGCCGGGTAGCTCTCGCGGCCGATCGTCACCTGGCGCTCCTGCATGACCTCGAGCAGCGCGCTCTGCACCTTTGCCGGCGCGCGGTTGATCTCGTCGGCGAGCACGAGGTTGGCGAAGACCGGCCCGAGCGAGACCTGGAACTCGCCCTCCTTCTGGTTGTAGATCCGCGTCCCGACGAGGTCGGCCGGCACGAGGTCGGGCGTGAACTGGATGCGCTGGAAGTCGCCGCCGATCGCCTGGGCGAGCGTCTTGACCGCCATCGTCTTGGCCAGCCCCGGCACGCCCTCGACGAGCAGGTGCCCGCGGGCGAGCAGTGCGACGAGCATCCGCTCGACGAGCAGGTCCTGCCCGACGATCGTCCGCTTCACCTCGTAGAGCGCCTGCTCGAGCGCGTGCCGACCGTGCTGGCCGTGCGACTCCTGTTGACCAGCGGCTGCCTCGCCGTCCATGCCGTGCTCCTGCCGTTCGGGTTCTCTCTGGCTGGTGGTGCTCGCGTATGCCGTGTCGCCGCCCGGGCGAGCACGTGACCTCTCAGCGGGGCGGGCTCCCTGCCGCCCCGGCGGCCGTCGCGATGGGGACCGCGAAGCCGATGCCGACGAAGAGGCTCTGGTCGGTGGGGTTGGCGAGGCCGGTGACGATGCCGACGACCTGCCCGGCCTTGTTGAGCAGGGGGCCGCCGGAGTTGCCGGGGTTGACCGCCGCGTCGATCTGGATGAGGTGCTCGAGCCTGCGGTTGCCGTCGACGCGCACCGTCCGGTCGAGCGCCGAGACGACCCCGGCCGACAGCGAGTCGGTGAGCCCGAGCGGGTGGCCGACGGCGAAGACCGGGGCCCCGACCGGCACGCTGCCACCGATGACGGCCGGCACGACGGTCTGGGGGAGTCGCGCCGGCGTGAGCGTCGCGATGTCGTTCTGCGGGGACCGCGTCGCGACCGTGGCCGGCGAGGTCGTGCCGTCGGCGAAGGTGACGGTGATGGCGCTCGACCCGGACACGACGTGCAGCGCCGTGAGCACCGTGCCGTCGGCGTTGACGACGACCCCGGCGCCGCTGCCCTCGGCCTGGCGGCCGCCCACGACGTCGCGGGTCTCGATGAGCACGAGCGACGGCTCGATGACGGAGTGCGCGACGGTCCCGTCGGCCGGCGCGGCTGCGGCCGCCTCGGCCTGCCTCGCGATCCCGCGCTGGACGCTCGTGTCGACGTCGCGCTGGGTCAGGACGGGTGGGCCGGGAGGTCGCGACACGGCATACGCGATCACGACCCCCACGGCGACGACGGCTGCGACGAGGACCCACCAGGCTCGGCGCGGCACCGCGGCCAACCGGGCGCGCACCGTCTGCCAACGCCGCCCGCGGTAGGGCGGGGGAGGCTCCTCGGGCTGAGGCTCCGGCGCGCGCAGGGACAGCCGGGCGCCTGGCGCGACGGCGGTGTCGACTGCGGGGGGAGCGGTGACCCGTGCCACCTTTTCGACTGTACGTTTCCCGCGACGCCAGCGGCAGAGCCTTGTTGACAGTTCACAGGATCCGGCGAAGCGAGGACGTGTACCTCGCCCGCCGGGTATAGAGGGGTATGCCGTCCGCCGGGATCCTCGTGCGCCAGCGCCTCGCCGACCAGCGCGACGCGCTGCGCACGGCCGAGGCTGCCGTGCGAGCCGGCGGCCCGACCGGCCTGCACGACCTCCGCGTCGCCATGCGCCGCATCCGCTCGCTGCTCGCGACGTTCCGTCCCGTCTTCGACACGTCGGTCACCGAGCCGCTGCGCGCCGAGCTCAAGGACGCCTCGGGGCGGCTCGGGCAGTCCCGCGACGCCGAGGTCGCCACCGACAACACCGACCGCCTCCTCGAGGACGTCGAGCTCGACGGGCTCGACGAGGACGCCGTCGCGGGCCTGCGCGCCCGGCTCCGGCTCGACGCGGCCGCCGCGGGCGAGGACGTCGAGGAGATCCTCGACTCGACGAGGTATGCCGCGTTGTCCATCCTGCTCGACGAGCTCGTCACCCACCCGCCCCTCACCGACGCCGCGCAGCGTGACGCCGCCAAGGTCGCCCGCAAGCGGGTGCGCCACGAGGCGCGCCGCTTCGCCCGGCTGGCCGAGGCTGCCCGGGCCGACCTCGGCGCCGACGGAGCCTCGCCCCACGACCACGGGTCCGCGGCTCCACCCGCCGTCGACCACGCCGCCCACCTCCACGAGGTGCGCAAGGCGACGAAACGGCTGCGCTACGCCGCCGAGGCCGCACGGCCCGTCAGCGACGAGCCGTACCGCCGGATAGTCAAGCTGGCCAAGGCCGTCCAGGGTGCGCTCGGTGAGCACCACGACGCCGTCATGACGCGCCAGGCCCTGCGCCACCTCGCGCTCGACGAGGCCGTCGGCGAGGCGGCGGCCTTTCTGCTCGGGCACCTCGACGCGGACGAGCAGCGCGCCATGGCCACGCTCGAGGCCCAGTCTTGGCAGACGATCGACGAGCTTCGAGCGGAGCTCGACGCGGCGTTCTGACTGGTCGGTGCTCGCGCGGCAGGGCGTGCTGAGCGGGATCGTCCCTTCGACGTCGCCCCCGAGGGAACTCCGGCGTCGCGACGAGCGTGCGTATGCCGGGTGGCCGCCCGATCAGGACACGGCGCCTTCCAGCGCCCTGGCCTCGCGACGCGCTGCCGCGGGTGAGCCGGGCGTCGGCGCGAACCGCCAGACCAGGCCCTGCTGCGCGAAGGTCCACGCGTTGTTGAAGAGCCAGTAGGCGATGAGCCCCGCCGGCACGAAGGCCGCCGCCGCGAGCACGCCCACCGCGCCGAGCCAGGGCATGAGCCGCTGGACCGTGGCCATCCCCTCGGGCAGGTCGGCGACGTCGGTCATGGGCAGCACGAACCAGCGCTGGGAGAGCAGGCTGAGCAGCGCGGCCCCGAGCGCGGCAGTGACGAGGACGACCCCCGCCAGCGGGTTCGACGCGAGGGTCGCCCCGAGGTGGCTCGTCAGGTGCAGCCCGGCGAGCGAGGCCGCCGACGCCGAGGCGACGAGCCCGGCGTCGAGCGCCCCCACCGAGTGCCCGGCGGTCAGGTCGGAGACGACGCGGTACAGGGCGTAGAAGAGGGGCAGCTGCAGCAGCGCCGGGGCGAGGCTCCACCCCGAGACGCCGTGCTCGGCGTGGATCGCCTTCTGCTCGGTGCGCATCGCGGTCAGCTGCTCGAGGTCACGGATTCCGGCATACCGCCGGCGCAGCTCGCGCAGCTGGGGCGCCGCGTGGGCGCGGGCGTGCGACGAGCGCACCTGGTGGACGGTCACGGGCAGCAGGACGGTGCGGACGGCGACGACGAGCAGCAGCACGGCGAGCAGCCAGGCGCCGGCCGAGCCGGGGGAGAGGCCGACCGCACCAGCGGCGTCGTGGGTGGCCGCGAGGACCGCGGCGACCGAATGGGTGACGGGGGACAGCAGGGCAGACAGGACATCAGGCACGGGTGAGCTCCTCGGCTCGGCCCGCATCTTCGCGACGCGGGCCAGTTCTCGAACGGGGCAGGGCGCGGACCCGGACGTCGCGGGTGCGGCGGACGGGGTCAGTGCCGACCCGGGGCTCGAGGACGCTGGGGACAGCTCGGGGCGTCGAGGGCGCACCAGTACGCCGTCGACGCGGGCACCGCGCCGGAAACACCCGAGGGGTTGGCGCGGGCCGGCAGGGGTCGCACGACGTGCTGACCGGTCGAGGCGAGCACGGCGGTGAGCACGCCGACGGCGGCTGCGGTGAGCAGCACCTGGCCGGCGCTCGCGTCGGTGACCGAGCTGGTCAGCGTGCCGAGCAGGACGACGACGGTCGCGGCGAGGCTCGCGACGAGCGCGGGCAGGGACGTCGCCCGGAACGAGATGAGGGAGGACGCCGGCGACGACGTCAGGGAGGACGCGCGCTCACGCAGGATGCTCATGCGCCGTCTCCTTCCACTCGTCACGGACCTGTTTCGAGCGTACGTCACCGCCCGCGCCACACCCCCTCGACCGCCGCGGCCTGCCCGTCGGCATCGAGGTCGCCGGTGTCGAGCACGTGGTCGGCAGCGAGGCCGTCCGCGCGGACCAACGACGCGTCGGCCTCGTGGAGGGCGACGAACTCCGCGTCGGTCAGCCACACCGGTCGGGTCCCGGCCCGCCGCCACGCCTCGGCGACCGGGACGGTCAGGTGCACGAGCAGGCAGCCCGGCAGCAGCTCGCGGTAGAGCCCTGCCGTCTCCAGGGTCAGCACGTCGGCGACGACGACGTCGATGCCCGCCGCCGAGACGTTGCGGGCGAGGGCGCACGCGTTGACCGCCCCCAGCCGCTGCTGGCGCACGCCCTCCTCGCCGTCCCACGGAGCCGCACCGCCCGACACGACGAGCTGGCGCACGTCGTCGACGTCGATGACCGCGCACCGCTCCCGCCCCGCCGCGAGCGCGCGGGCCGTCGTGGACTTGCCGACCGCGGGCGGCCCGGTGAGCACGAGGACGCGGCGACACGGCATACGACCCATGCTCGCGTATGCCGGGTGGCGGGGAAATCCCGTTGCCCGCGGTCTCGTGGGTCCGTACGTTGCGGCGCATGGCTACCCGCGTGCCGTACCGACCGCTGCCGATCGACCAGACGGACGTCGTCTACGACCACGGGCCCGACTCGGTGCGGCGCGAGGGCGTGCCGGCCGGGGAGACCGTGGAGCTGCGGATCGACGACAGCCACGTCTACCCCGGGACCTCACGGACGGTCTGGGTGCACGTGCCCGCGGGGTATGACCCGGCCGAGCCGGCGACGCTCATGGTCTTCAACGACGGCTGGTGGTACCTCGACCCCGAGGGCGACATCCGCGGCGCGATCGTGCTCGACAACCTCGTCCACGCCGGCGAGATCCCTGTGACCATCGGGGTTTTCGTCGACCCGGGCATCTTCGCCGATCGCGAGGACCCGGACACCCGCAAGAACCGCAACATCGAGTACGACGCCTTCGACGACCGCTACGTGGGCTTCCTGCTCGACGAGGTCATGCCCCTCGTCACCGCGCGCTGGGCCGTCAGTGACGACCCCGACCGGTGGGGCATCTGCGGCGGCAGCAGCGGAGGCAACGGCGCCTTCACCGCGGCGTGGCAGCGACCCGACCGCTTCCGCCGCGTCGTCGCCTTCCTCTCGAGCTTCGCGCAGATGCCGGGTGGCAACCCGTACCCCGCGCTGCTGCCGACGGTGCCGCGCAAGGCGCTGCGCGTCTTCCTCCAGGCAGGGCACCGAGACCTGAACTGGCATGAACCGCAAGCGAACTGGTTCGCCGAGAACCTCCGCACCGCGGCGGCGCTCGCCGAGACCGGCCATGACGTGCGGCTCGTGCTCGGCGACGGCGGCCACAGCGCCAACCACGGTGGCGTCCTGCTGCCCGACGCGCTGCGCTGGGTCTGGTCCGGCGCGGTCGACGAGGGTGGTGCGGCATGACGGCCCCCGATGCGTCGATCGACCGGGGCGGCGCCTGCCTGCTCGTCACGGGTGCGCCCGGCTCGGGCAAGTCGACCGTCACCCGCCTCGTCGCCGCCGCGCTGACCCGCTCGGCCCTGATGCGTGGGGACGACGTCAGCCGGCTCGTCGTCAGCGGACACGTCTGGGCGCTGGGCGAGCCCGCCGACGAGGCGGCCCGCCAGACACGCCTGTGCAACGACAACCTCATCGCACTGGCGGGCAACTTCGTCGACGCGGGCATCACACCCGTCATCGACTGGATCGTGCCCGACCGGGCCCAGCTCGACCTCTACGTGGACGGGCTCGTCGACCGCGGCCTGGTCCTCGTCGTCCTCGACCCGGGGACGCAGGCGTGCCGTGACCGAGACGAGCAGCGCCACGCCGACGAGCAGTTCGCCTTCGACGGGCACGACACCCTCGTCGCCGGGATGCGCGACGGCTTCGGCGAGCTCGGCTGGTGGTTCGACACCTCCGCGCTGACACCCGAGGAGACCGCCCAGCAGGTCGTCGACCACGCATACGGCAAGGGTCTGGTCACGCGTCGTCGCGGGCTCTGACGACTCACCGCGCGGGAGCGTCGACCGCCCTATCCTCGGTGGGGTGAGCAACCGGCTGCTCGACCGCTTCGACCTCGTGCTGCTGCTCGTCCTCGCCGTCATCGTCAGCCAGGCGCTCGTCGACACCCGCGGCTCGGTGTGGGGCTCGTTCGTCACGCACTCGGTGACCGGGATCGCGCTCGTCGTCGCGACGCGCGCGTCCGGGGCGAGGCGTCGGGCCCGACGCATCCTCGACGTGCTCGTCGCGGTCACCGTCGTCAGCAACCTCCTGCTGCTCCTGCCGACGCGCGGCACCACGCCGATCTCGCCCGACGTCGTGCAGCCCGAGGGCGTGTGGCTCGTCGCGGCGCTCGTCCTGCCCGTCATCATCGGACGACGGCTGCTCCAGCACCAGGTCGTGCGGGTGCAGACCGTGCTCGGCGCCGTCGCGGCCTACCTGCAGATCGCCGTCGCCTACGCCACGCTCTTCCAGACCATCGACGGCACGACGCCCGATCACTTCTTCGGGCGACAGGTGTCGACGACGGTCTACACGTACTTCAGCCTCACGACGATCTCGACGGTGGGCTACGGCGACTTCACCGCGATCACCGACATGGCGCGGCTGGCGGCCACGAGCGAGGCGGTCATCGGCCAGGTCTTCCTCGTCACCTTCGTCGCGCTCATCGTGTCGCGCTTCGCCGCCGGGCCCGGGCGGGGTGCGGCAACAGGGGCGGCGACGGATGGAGTGACGGGGGCGGGTGCGGACGGTGCGCCGGACGCCGGGAGCTGAGCTCAGGTCGTAGACCCGAGGGGGATGCTCTCCCCGACGGACCTCTCGAGCACGACGGGTATGCCGGTCGGCAGCTTCGCGCTGAGATCGCTCATGAGCGCCGTGGTCAGGGGGAGGCCGTCAGGTGCCCGGACGTGGATGACGAGGGTGAAGCCCTGGTTCGTGACGTCGACGATCTCCGCGCCGCGCGTCGTCGCCAGCCACGTGCGCGTCGTGTCGCGCCCGACCTGGGTCAGCTTCGCGACGGCGAGGCTGATGAGCGAGTTGAGGACGACGGGCACGAGGACGAGCAGCACGAGCACGGCGAAGGTGGCGCGCACCTTGCGCCGGGAGGCGCCGCCCTGCTCGCGGATCGCGCTCGTGTAGCCCAGCGTCGTGAAGACGAGGCTGCCGGCGAAGACGAGCGCGAGGAAGTTCGAGAGGAAGAGCACGAGCGCGCCGAACGCCAGGCTCGGGCTGCCCTCGGCGAGGCAGATGCCGACGACGCACAGGGGCGGCACGAGCGAGATCGAGATGGCGACACCCGGCAGGATCGCCGCGACGTCCCGACGGGCCAGGGCGATGGCGCCGGCGAACCCGGTGGCGAGGGCGCCGACGAGGTCGACGAGGCGTGGGCTCGTGCGGGCCGCGACCTGGGAGTTGGTGAGCAGGTCGTAGGGGCTGGGCAGCATGAGCGAGAAGACCGCCCCGACCGCCATGACCATGAGGCCGCCGAGCACGACGAACTTCACGCCTCCGGTCCGCTCCCGCTTCACGAGGGCGAGGGCGGTCCCCATGATCGGGGTCGAGAGCGGCGCGATGATCATGGCGCCGATGACCGTCGCGGTCGAGTCCGCGATGACCCCGGCGCTCGCGATGCAGGCGGCGAGGAAGAGCATCGTCCAGAACGCCGAGCGCTTCGCCCGCAGGTCGCCCTCGTTGAGGTCGAGGTCCGACGTCAGCTCCTCGAAGGTGCGGCGCTGGTTCTCGGGCAGCACGCGGGCCCGGATCGCGGTCAGCATGGCTCAGTGTCCCGGAGCAGCGGTCGCGCCGTCCGCGGTTCATGGGTGCTTCGTGCGCGCCGGCTGTCGGGCCCTAGCATCGCGGCATGTCCGACTCCCTCGTGCGGGACGCCACCGCCGCCGACGCCGAGGCCTGTGCGGCGATCTACGCCCCCTACGTCACCGGCACGACGATCACCTTCGAGACCGACCCGCCCGACGCGGCGGAGATGACGCGTCGGATCGCGAAGGCCCAGGCGCGCCACGCCTTCCTCGTGCTGGAGCAGGACGGCGAGGTCCTCGGCTATGCGTATGCCGGCCCGTTCAAGGAGCGCGCCGCCTACCGGTGGTCGTGCGAGGTGTCGGTCTACCTGGCCCAGGACCGACGTGGCCGCGGTGGCGGCCGTCGGCTCTATGAGGAGCTGCTCGAGCAGCTCACGGCGCGGGGCTACCGGATGGCGGCGGCCGGGATGACCCAGCCCAACGAGGCCAGCGCGCGGCTGCACGCGGCCTTGGGGTTCGAGCCGGTGGGGACCTACCGGGCCATCGGCTGGAAGCTCGGGGCCCCGCGCGACGTCACCTGGGTGCAGCGGCCCCTCGGCGGCGACCCCACTCCGGGTGTGGAGCCCCCCGACCCCACCTGACCCGACAGTCGAGCGAGCGCCCCGCCCCGCCAAGTCAGCCCCGGCGGAGTTGGTGCGCCGGGCTCGGGTCGACCGTGACGCCCAAGTCAGCCGGGGCGGAGTTGGCGTGCCGGGCGGGTCTTGACCTGCCCAGGAAGTCAGCCGGGGCTGGGTTGGCGTGCCGCGCGGAGCTGGACCGGCCGGCGAAGTCAGCCGGGGTGGAGTTGGCGTGCCGGCGGGGGCTGGATCGGCCAGGGAAGTCCGCCGGGGCGGAGTTGGCGCGCCGGGCGAAAGCCGAACCGCTGCGCGAAGTTAGCCAAGGCGGAGTTGGCGTGCCGCGCGGGGCTGTATCGCCGCGGGAGGTCAGCCGGGGCTGGGTTGGCGTGCCGCGCGAGGCGGATCGCCGCCGTGAGGTCGGTCGGGGCGGAGTCGGCGTGCCGTCCGGGGGTGGATCGGCGCGCCAAGTCAGCCGGGGCGGAGTTGGCGCGCCGGGCTGGGCTGGACCGCCCGCCGGCAAGTCAGCCGGGGCTGGGTTGGCGTGCTGGGGGTGGTGGGTTTGCTGGGCTGCCCCGGACGGGTGAGCGCCCCGTCACGGATGGTCTGTGACGGGGCGCTCCATCGATGGGTTGGGGTCAGGGGAGGGCCGGGTAGTCCGTGTAGCCCTCGGCGCCGCCGCCGTAGAAGGTGTCGGAGTTCGGCTCGTTGAGCGCGGCACCCTCGCGCCAGCGACGGACGAGGTCCGGGTTGGCGAGGAACTCGCGCCCGACGGCCACGGCGTCACCGAGGTCGCGCTCGAGGATGTCCTCGACGTCGGCCAGTTCGGTCACCTTGCCGAAGCCGGTGTTGAGGATGACCGGACCGCCGAACCGCTTGCGCAGGTCGCGGACGATGTCGGACTCCGGGTCACCCAGGATGCTGAGGTAGGCGAGGCCGAGCGGCGCGATGCCCTCGACGAGCGACTCGTAGGTCGCGGCGGTGTCGGCCTCGTCCTCCTCGAGCACGCCCTGGATGTTGTGGGCCGGCGAGATGCGGATGCCGACGCGGTCCGCGCCGATCGCCTCGGCCACGGCCTTGGTGATCTCGACGGTGAGGCGCGCCCGGTTCTCGGGCGAGCCGCCGTAGGCGTCGGTGCGCTGGTTGCTGCTCGGGGCGAGGAACTGGTGCGGCAGGTAGCCGTTCGCGGCGTGGACCTCGACGCCGTCGAGCCCGGCGGCGACGGCCTGGCGCGCAGCGTGGACGTACTCCTGGACCAGCGCGGGGATCTCGTCGGTTTCGAGGGCACGCGGGACGGCATACGCCTGCTGGCCCTTCGGGGTCACGATCTCGCCGGGCGCGGCGATGGCGCTCGGCGCCACGCTCTCGAGGCCGCCCTTGTTGTCGGGGTGGGCGACGCGGCCGGCGTGCATGAGCTGCACGACGACGTGGCCGCCGCCCTGGTGCACGGCGTCGACGACGAGGCGCCAGCCGGCGACCTGCTCGTCGGAGTGCATGCCGGGGGTGTCCAGGTAGCCCTGGCCCACGGCGCTCGGCTGGGTGCCCTCGGTGATGATGAGGCCGGCGCTGGCGCGCTGGCCGTAGTACTCGGCGTTGAGCGCGGTGGGCGCCTGGCCCTCGCCCGCGCGGTTGCGCGTCAGCGGTGCCATGACGAAGCGCTGGGGGAGGTCCCAGCGGCCGATGCGGATGCTGTCGAAGGCCGTGGACACAGGCCGTCTCCTTCACGTGTTGGGGGACTGCAGGTGATGTCGGAGGCCTCCGCCGAGTTTCGGTGGAGCCTTCAACTACCTAGGCGACAAGCCGTCCGGGCGAAGGATCATTCCCGCCTGTCCAGGGTTGGGCGTGTGGCCGATCCCACGGCGGCCACACCCGCCGACCTGGGTAGGGCAGGGGGATCGGCCGGGCATGCCGAAGGGGAGGATGCCGCAGCATCCTCCCCTTCGGTACGCGTCCGGCTCGGTCAGAGCCGGCCGATGATCACGGCGCGTAGATGAAGCTCATGCCCCCGCTGAGGGTCACGGTGCGCGTGTCGTAGTTGTACGCGCCGGCCGTGGCGTTCATCTCGATCATGGTGACCTGGTTGCCGTTGACGGCGGTCACCCAGCCGACGTGGCCGACGCTCGAGGAGCCGGCCACACCGGGCTGCAGGACGATGATCGACCGGGTGCGGGGAGCGGTGCTCACTGTGTAGCCCGCGGAGCGTGCGCCCGAGGCCCAGGCCATGGCGTTGCCGGTCCAGCCGCCGGGGTAGTAGCCCTCGGACTGGTACCACTTGTTGAGGGCGCCCCACGTGCACTGGCCGGCGGTGGCCCAGTTGGACGAGGCGCGCATGCCGGCGGAGGCGCCGGGGACGGAGCCGTTGAAGCTCGCCTTGGCGGACGACGTGCTCGACGTCAGCGTGCGGCGGGTCAGGTCACGCGAGGCGCGCGCAGCGGCGGCCTTGCGCTCGGCGGCAGCCTTGACGGCCGCAGCCTTCGCGGCGGCGCGCTGGGCCTGGACCTGGACGTCCTCGATGACCTCGGGCTTGGACGTCGAGACGCGCTGGGCGACGGCCTGCTGCGCCTCGGGGGCGAAGCCGATCTTCGAGAGCGCGGACGATGCGGCAGGAGCAGCAGCGGTCGCGGGACCGACAGCCGCGGGGGCTGCCGAGTCGGCCGATGCAGCAGCAGCGACATTGCCCGAGGCGGGCTTGAGGGTGTCGGCGCTCGCCGGGTTGGCGAAGGTGGCGACGAGGCCACCCGTTGCGGCGACGACAGCGCCTGCCTTCATGGCCGGCTGAGCCGACTCGCGGGCGAGGAGCTTGAGCTCGATGAGGGGGTTGTGGCGGCCTGGCGCACGGTGGCGGCCGCGGGTGTTCTCAATGTTCACGCGTGTTGCCTCTCCGCGCCTACGAAGTTAGCTGTCGGGTTCGGGCGGAAAGGTGCCCGGCCTCGGACCCGAGAGACGGAATTCGTCGCGCGGGGGCCAAGGCTTAACCCCAAGGACGTCCGGATTCGTTGCGCCGGACGCCCGGAGAAACGTGTGGTTCCTCCGCTCCTGTCACAAGGTTTGATCTCTCTCGACGAGGCGGTGACAGGACTAGGCGGTCCACCTCACGAGAGCCCGACCAGGTAGCCGGACTCCCGGAAGAGTAGACGAGTCAACTGGCAAATGTCACGCCACGGTAACGGCGACGCGCTGAAGATGCCGTGAATGTCCGCTTTCTCAGCCTTTACCAACGCTTTACCCTCCGCTGGATGAGACGGGGGTCACATCCGAGGGGCGCTCGCCGTGAGCATTGCTCGGGTATGCCGTCCGGCTGGCGCACGTGAGGTAGAGGGGTCGTGAGAGGGCGGGGCTCTGGGGATGAAGACACGAGGGGAGGGGGCGTGGGATGGCCGGAGACATGGGAGGACGCGGGGACAGGTGACCCTGTCCCCGCGTCCCTGAATCGGTCGCGCCTCGATCGTGCCTCGGTCGCGCTGACGAAAGCCCTGACTCAGTGGGTCCCGGTGGGGTCCGAGTCGATGACCTGGGTCGAGGTGGCTGCAGGGCGGTCGTGGTAGAAGTCGTCCGCCGCGCGGGCCTCCAGGTCGTCCTGACCGGCCGCGTCGTAGCGGCTCTTGGCCGCCTGCGCCTGCTCCCGCACGCTCGGGGCCTGCTGGACGTGGGCGCGGATGCGGTCCGTCTCGTGCGACATCGTCTCGAGGTACTGCTCCCACCGCGACTGCATGGGACGCACCAGTCCGCCGCCGACGCCGACGATGAGGATGCCGGCGATGGTGGCCAGCACGGCGATGAGGACCGGCGTCGTGACGGTCGTGGCGATGCCGACCTGGTTGAGGGCCGCGATGATGCCCAGGCCGAGGATGAAGATGCCGGCGATGTTGGCCAGGACCTTGCCGTAGGACAGGCCGCCGAGGGTGTTGGAGATCAGCTCGCGCACCGCGGTGGCGATGGCGGATGCCACGACGATGATGATGATCGCGACGATCGCCTTGGGCAGGAAGGCGATGACGCCGGTGATCAGCTCACTGATCGGGTTGGGGCCGAAGACTCCGAAGGCGAGCTGCAGCACGAAGAGCAGCAGCGCGTAGTAGACGAGCTTGCCGACGATCGCCGAGGCGTCGTACTGGCTCTTCGCGAGGGCCTTCTTGATGCCGCCTCGCTCGACCGCGCGGTCGAACCCGACGCGCTCGAGAACCTTGTCGATGGCCTTGCCGACGGCCTTGGCGATGAGCCAGCCGACGAGCAGGATCACCAGGAAGGCCACGAACTTGGGGACGAAGAGCGCCACCGATCTCCACAGGTCGGTCAGGGCGGTGCTGAGGTTGTCTGTCATGGTCGAATCTCCCTTACGTTGTAAGTCCAACAGGGGGCTCGTACCCGCGAGACGGCCGGGAGTCACGGTGGTCGCTGGTCCCTGCGGCGCTGGAGGCCGCGCGACCGGCCCGGCGGCGGCCCGTGCGCTGTCCCGCGTACCCAACGGCGGACGGGCGACACGGCCCTGACCCGAGGAACGGTCAGGGCGTCCGACCGAGGGGCGAAGGCACCGGGTCGTCACGGCATACGACCCGCGTGGCCCGCACCCCGTACGCGCGGCCGGGGGATGGGGTAGACAGGAGGGGTCCCGGGCACGCCGACCTAGGAGGACCCCTGTGTCTTCGCCTTCCTCGCGACGTCCAGCAGTGGGGCTCAGCCGTGAGCGCATCGTCCTGACGGCCATCGAGATGATCGACGAGAAGGGTGCGTCGACCCTGACGATGCGACGGCTCGGCACCCGGCTCGATGTCGAGGCCATGTCGCTCTACCGCTACGTCAACGGTCGTGAGGACCTGCTCGAGGCCGTGGTCGAAGCCCTGGTGGACACGATCGAGGTCCCGGGACCGGCGGAGCTCCAGCCGGTCGACGGGTGGCAGGCCTTCCTGCAGCTGCTGGCCCACGACGTGCGACGTCTCGCCAAGGAGCACCCGCTGGCCTTCCCCCTCGTCGCGACCCGCCACCCTGCGGCGCCGTGGCTGCGACCCCCGCTGCGGAGCCTGAGGGTCGTGGAGGCCTTCCTCCAGGGCCTGCGGGCACGCGGCTTCAGCGACCGTCAGGCCGTCGAGGCGTACCGGTCGTTCACGAGCTTCCTGCTGGGCCACCTGCTGCTCGAGTCGGCCGTGCGGGGCGCGTCCCTCTCGCCCGTCGAGGAGCCGCTCGACGAGGGCGGCGCGGACCTGCCGAACCAGGACCAGGAGCTGGACGTCGAGAACTACCCGACGGTCGCGCGGCTGCGCACCTCGCTCGCCGAGGACCACGCGGACGAGGAGTTCGAGGAGGCCCTCGAGCACCTGCTGGTGCGTCTCGACCTCGAGCACGCCCAGTAGAGCCACAGGGGCCACCGGGCGTGCCGCTCAGGTGGAGCTGGTGAGGTGTCCGAAGACCACGACGTTGTCGCGGTACTCGTTTCGGCTGTCGGTCGGGCCGCCACACGTCACGAGGCGGATCTCGGCCTTGCTGAAGTCACCGCGGTAGACGAGCTCGGTCGGGAACTGCGTCTTCTCGAACGCCTGGACCCGGTCGACCGTGAAGGTCAGGTGCGAGCCGTCCTGCCGCGTGACCTTGACGACGTCGCCGACCTTGACCCGGCGCAGCTCGTGGAAGATCCCCGGGACGCCGGACGGGGTGTCGACGTGGGCCGCCAGCACCGACGGGCCGAGCTGGCCCGGCGTGGGGCCGGCGTCGTAGAGCCCGACCTCCTGGGCCGTGCCCGGGACCGAGATCGTGCCGTTGCGCTGGATGCTCAGGGGCACGAAGTGCGTCGAGCGGACCCCGATCGACGGGATCTCGAGCGACGTCGGCTCGGAGGCCTCCAGGAAGTCCCCGATGCCGCTCCCGTCCGAGCCTGAGGCTCCCGACTTCGTCGTCGCCGGCGTCCCACCCTGACCGGGGGAAGCCGACGGACGGGTCGAGGGCTGGGCCGAGGGGCTGGCGGACCGGCCCGTCGAGGTGGCGGCGGCGACCGCCTGCTGGGGCGAACCGGGCGCGCCCGACGACCCTCGCAGGCCGAGCACGAGCGCAACGATCCCGACGACGACCAGGACGGCCGTGGCGGCGAGGGCCGCCGCGACACCCGCGCTGAGGCGGGTGACGCGACGGCCCGTCGAGGCCGACGCGGGCTCGGGCTGGGACTCAGGTGTGGTCTCAGGCATGGACCCGCTCCGTCCGGTCGTGTCGCTCAGGCGCGCGCCCGGGCACGGCGTGCCGCGAACGAGCCGGTGCCGGCCGCAGCGAGCAGGGCCACGCCGCCGACGAGCATGAGGGCCTCGTTCTGGCCACCGCTCTTGAGGGTGTCGGTGGGCAGGCCGCCACCGGTGTGCATGCCACCGGCGGGAGCGACGCGCAGGGCGCCACACAGGGCCGGGTCGGTGGCCTCTGTCGGCAGCGACGGCATGAGGTCGCTCTTGGTGTTGCCGTCGTACTTGCCGTCCTTGTTGTAGTCGACGCCGTGGATGACGACGACGGACTCGCCGGCCGAGATCGCCTGGGCGACGTCGCTCGAGACCTTGATGCTGCCGCGCTGGTAGGCGATCTTGCCGCCGGGGGCGGTGCTGAAGCGGTCAATGGCCAGGCCCGACTTCGGGCTCGTGTCACCGGTCTTGGTCAGCGAGACGACGATGTCGCCGTAGGCGGGGCCGCCCTCGGTCGTGTTGATGTGTCCGTCGCCGTTCTTGTCGTCCGACAGGATCGGGCACTCGTGACGGGCGGCGGCGCCGAAGTGGATGTGCGCGGCGTGCGGGCTGTTGGGCAGCAGTCCCGTGGCGGCCATCGTGACGGTGATCGTGTTGCCCTTGACGTCGACCATGGCCGTGCCGCTGCCCATGACGCCGTTGCCGGCGACGGGCTTGAGGTTGGCGCTGACCGAGCCGTCGGCGGCGAAGGCCGGCCCGACGCTGAGGGCCAGGGCGGCGGCTGCGGCGAGGCTGGCGCCGGCGATCCGAGTGGTGGTGGTGGTGCGCATCTGTGTTCCTCCTTGACGAGGAGACAAACCGTCCATCCTGCTCTGCTTCAGACGGGGGGTCGTCGTCGACCGTCTCCGCACGGGGGTTCGCCGTCGCGGACGGAACTGGATTGGCATTCCACCGAAAAAGTTTCGGCCCGGCGCGATGGCGCTGCGCCACCCCGTCTGCTGAGCGTCTCGGACCGGTCGAGATGCTGAGCTGCCCGGACGGCTCGCGCTGCTCGGACTGCTCGAGCTACTCGGACTGCTCGGCGGCGGCCCGTCGCTGCAGGCAGAGCGCGGTGATCTCGGAGATCAGCTCGAGGGGCACCGGACGGTTGCTCGGGAAGCGGACGGTGTCCTTGGCGCGCCGGAAGGGCGCAATGGCCTTCTCGAACTCGGGACCGCCGGTCGGCACGGGGTAGAGCCCGACGTGGTTCTTCCATCCGGCGTAGTAGATGAGCGGCTTGCCGTCGACCGTGAAGGTCGCCATGCCGTAGCTGATCTTCTCGCCGGCGTGAGGGGCCGCCTCGCGGATCGCGCCCCGAACGTCCGCAAGCTGGGTCCGCGTCTCCTCGGGGTAGGAGGCGATGTAGTCATCGACGGACGCAAATCTCGGGGCCAAGCCAGGTCCTCACCTAGTTCCGGACCGGTCGTTGGAGGGGATGCCCCCGACTGTATTGGCCCAATGGGGCGTCTGCAAAGCAAGTTCGCATTGCATGACCTAATGGTCACCCACTCCCAAAAGGGACACCCGACCGGGTCGGCCGAGCCAGGCCTCAGACGTCGACCCACTCCTCGCCGTCGAGCACGCGGCCGACGACGCCCTCGGGGTGGCGTCCGAGCAGGGTCGCGGCGGTGAAGTCGGCGGCGAGCCGGTCGAAGACCGTGCCCCGTCGGAGCATCGCGTGCTTGCCGCCCTCGACGGTGACGTAGCCGACGCGGTCTGCGGTGCGGGCGAGGTCGCGGGCGACGGCGGCGGAGTTGGTGGGCCGGGCGATGCGGTCGTCGTCGCCGTGGACGACGAGGACCTGCCTGCCGGTCAGGTCGAGTCGTCCCTCCGTGGGGTAGACCCACGGGTTGAGGGCCACGGCGCTCACGACGGGCTCCTCCGCGGCAGCCAGCAGGGCGGCGCGCCCGCCGAGCGAGTGCCCGACGAGGGTGACGGGCAGGTCGGGGCCGAAGCGGTCGGCGACCTGGCGAAGCGCCCACCGCACGTCGTCGACGGGGGTGTGGTGCGCGTCCCAGCCGCGGGTCGAGTTGAGCAGGCGCAGCACGGCGAGCTCACCCTTGGCGGCGCGGGCGATCCGGCCGGCGATCGGCACCATGCGCAGCACCGACAGCTGGGTCGGGCTGACCCGCATCGGACGTCGCCGCGCGGCCCCGCCGTGGAGCACGAGCGCGATTCCGCGGGGGGCGCTCGGCGCCGCCGTGTCGATGAGCCGCGCGTGCGTCACGTGGTGCGCCGCCTTCCGGGCCGTGGTGTGGGTCTGCGTGCTGGTCCCGATCGGGTATGCCGTGTGCTCGGTCTCGCGTGTCACGTGACGGGTTCGGAGACCGCACGTCCACGGCTTGGTGTGCACACGGCATACCCGATCGGTGTCGCCGGGCGGCGACTGTCCAGCCCTGGCGACGGGCCCTCAGGGGCGCAGGAGCACCTTGATGGCGCGGCGCTCGTCCATGGCCTTGTAGCCCTCGGCGACGTCGGCGAGCGGGAGCGTCAGGTCGAAGACCTTGCCCGGGTCGATGCGGCCGTCGAGGACGCGCTCGAGCAGGTCGGGCAGGTAGGTGCGCACGGGCGCCATGCCGCCGGCAAGCCCGACGTTGCGCACGAACATCTGGCGGACCGGCAGCTCGACGCCGTGCGGGGCGCCGACGAAGCCGACCGTCGAGCCCGGGCGGCCGATGCGGAAGGCGGTCTTCATCGACTGGTCGGTGCCGACGCACTCGAGCACCGAGTCGGCGCCGACGCCGCCGGTCAGCTCCATGACGGCCTCGACGCCGGCGTCGTCGCGCTCGGCGATGACGTGGGTCGCGCCGAAGTCGCGGGCGAGGGCCTGGCGCGGCTCGTGGCGCGACATCGCCACGATGCGCTCGGCGCCGAGCTCCTTGGCGGCGATGACGCCGCAGAGGCCGACGGCGCCGTCACCGATGACGACGGCCGTGCCGCCCTGCTTGACGCGCGAGGAGACGGCCGCGTGCCAGCCGGTCGCCATGACGTCGGCGAGCGTCAGCAGGGAGGGGAGCAGGGCGTCGTCGGGCATGCCGTCGGTGGCGACGAGGCTGCCGTCGGCCTGGTTGACGCGGACGAGCTCGGCCTGCCCGCTCTCGGTCCAGCCCTGGTGGTCGCACACGGAGGTCATGCCGGCGAGGCAGTGCGGGCACGTGTTGTCGCAGTGGACGAACGGGATGACGACGAAGTCACCCTTCTTGATCCGGCGGACCTCGGAGCCGGTCTCCTCGACGACGCCGACGGCCTCGTGGCCGATGGTCGAGCCGGCCTCGATGGGGTTGGCGCCGCGGTAGGGCCAGAGGTCAGAGCCGCAGATGCAGCCGGCCACGACCCGCACGATGGCGTCGGTGGGCTCCTCGATGGTGGGGTCGGGAACGTCGGTCAGGCGGATGTCGCCGGGGGCATGGATCGTCGTCGCGCGCATGCGCCCATCCTTCTCCCGATCGGGACTCCGACCCAAACGCTCGTCGAACCCTTCGTCGAGCCTTCGGTCGAACCCCTCAGCCGCGGGAGCGCAGGCGCAGGTTGGGCAGGCCCGGCGCGGGAAGGGTGTGGTCCCAGGCGTCGGGGAAGCTGCCGTAGGCCTCGGAGCCGTCCGGCTCGCGAGCCTGCTGCCAGGCCTCGCGGAAGCCGACGACCTCGTCGTGGCTGCGGCCGATGAAGTTCCACCACATGACGATCTGCTCGCCGAAGGGTGCGCCGCCGAGCACGAGGAAGCGGGCCGGCTCGTCGGGTCCGGCCGAGGCTGTGATCCGCTCGGTGCCGACGGCGTGGAAGGCGATCTCGCCCGGCTTGGCCGTGACGTCGCCGACGGTGAGCAGCCCGGTGTCGCAGAGCAGCCCGTGCTCGTGCGCGGGGTCGACCTCGAAGGTCAACGAGGTGCCGGCGCCCACGGTGACCTCGGCCCCCACGAGGTCGGAGAACATCGTCACCGGCGAGGTCTGCCCGAAGAGCGAGCCGAGGAAGACGAGGACGCGGGCGCCGTCGACCTCGGTGACCGGCGGCGCGTAGTGCTCGAAGCCCGGCGACGTGAAGCGGTCGGCGTCGGGCAGGGCCACCCACAGCTGCGCCCCGTGCAGCACCGTCGTGTCCGGCGTCGAGTACTCCGAGTGGGCGATGCCGCGGCCCGCGGTCATGATGTTGAGCTCGCCCGGCCTGACGAAGGCGTGGACGCCCGTCGTGTCGCGGTGCTCGACCTCGCCGGTGAAGAGCCACGACACCGTCTGCAGCCCCGTGTGCGGGTGGCCCGGCACGACCATGCCGCCGGTCTGCGACACGTCGTCGGGGCCGTAGTGGTCGACGAAGCACCACGCGCCGATGAGCGACCGCTCGCGCTGGGGCAGGCTGCGACGGACCGGCATGGCCCGCGGTCCGCCGAGCGGGACCTCGCGGTAGGGCAGCACGACGGCGGCCGTCGGCTGCGACGACGCGGACGGGCCCTCTCCGCAGACGATCTCGGTGGGGTGGCGGTCGGGGTTGCTCACATGGTCAGGCTAGGCCCGCTGGCAGGTCCGGTTGCTAGGTTGCCGCGCATGACCGATGCGGCCGCGGCCTCTCCCGACACCGGCAACCCCGGTGGTCACCACAGCCAGGGCACTCCGGGTGGCCCAGGCGGATCGGTCAGCCCCGGCAGCGCGACGGGTGCGGCGGGTGCGGCGGGCTCCGGCACCCCCGGACGCTGGTCGGCGTGGCGGGTCGTGTGGTGGTTCGGCTTCGTCAGCCTCGCCGCCGACATGGTCTACGAGGGCGCGCGCTCGATGTACGGCCCGCTGCTCGCCTCGCTCGGGGCGTCCGCGCTCGTCGTCGGCCTCGTGACCGGCGCGGGCGAGGCGATGGCGCTCGTGCTGCGCCTCGTCTTCGGACCGCTGGCCGACCGGACCGGGCGCTACTGGGGTCTGACGATCGCCGGCTACGGCCTCACCGCCGTCTGCGTCCCGCTGCTCGCCGTGACGCCCTTCATCGGGGGAGCCGGCCTCGTCGTGGCGGCCGTCCTCATCCTTCTCGAGCGCTCCGGCAAGGCGGTGCGCAGCCCGTCGAAGTCGGCGCTGCTCGCCCACGTCGCGTCGGCGGTGGGCCGCGGTCGCGGCTTCGGGGTGCACAAGGCGCTCGACCAGGTCGGCGCCTTCGCCGGGCCGCTGCTCGTCGCCGCCGTCATCGCCGCCGCGGGCGCCATCTGGCCCGGCATGGCCGTGCTCGCGATCCCCGGGGTCGCCGCGATGCTGCTGCTCGCGGTCATCCGCTCGCGCGTGCCCGACCCGTCCGTCTACGACGTCGTGGAGCCGGGCGACGCTGCCGGGGAGCCGGGCGCCGCTGCGGCTGAGCCGGTTCCGGCCGGTCGCGGGCTGCGTGGCTGGTTCGCCGACGCGGTGGGGTCGGGGCTGCCGCGCGAGTTCTTCGGCTACGCCTTCGCCGCCGGGCTCATGACCGGGGGGCTGGTCACCTTCGGGATCATCGGCTACCACCTGACGGTCGGCGGGCTCGTCCCCGTCGCCACCGTCCCGGTCGTGTATGCCGGAGCCATGGCCGTCGAGGCGCTCGCCGCCCTCGGCGTGGGCCTCGTCTACGACCGCCGCGGCGGCGCCGTGCTGTATGCCGTGCCGATCCTCGTCGCCCTCGTGCCCCCGCTCGCGCTGGCCGGGTCCATGTGGCTCTCGCTCGTCGGGGTCGGGGTCTGGGGCCTGGCCTACGGCGTGCAGGACTCGACGGTGAAGGCGCTCGTCGCGGAGGTCGTCGAGGCACCGAGGCGCGCGACGGCATACGGCGTCTTCGCGGGGGTCCAGGGCGCGTTCGCGATCGTCGGCGGCCTCGTGGCCGGCTGGCTCTACGACCGGTCGGTGCCGGCGCTCGTCGTCGTCGTGGCCGTCAGCCAGCTCGTCGCGCTCGCCCTCCTCGCCCGCACGGTCCGCTCCCTCCACCACACCCCGGCCTGAAACGCGCGAACGCGGCGTTCGGTGTCGAAAACCGTGTTGCAGCACTGAGTTCGACACCGAACACCGCGTTCGGTGGTCAAGCGGGGTCGGTCAGCTCACGGCGTCGAGGGCGTCGACGACACCCTCACCGAAGTAGCTGTTGTCGGTGACCGGGCCGACGCAGGCCGGACCGCCGGTCGCGGCGCTGCACGCCTTGTCGTCGGCCTGCTGGCGCAGCTTCTCGATCATCTGCGCGGGCGTCCACGTCGGGTGGACCGACTTCATGAGCGCGAGCACACCCGCGACGTGCGGCGACGCCATCGACGTGCCGCTCTTGAGGCCGTAGCCGTTGTCGCGCACGATCGTCGAGAGGATCGACGAGCCGGGGGCAGCGACGTCGATCTTGCCGAGTCCACGGTTGCTGAACGACGAGAGCCGGCTGTCCATCGTGCCGGCCGGGAAGCGCTGCATCGAGCTGACCGTCACGACGCCGTCGAGCTCGGTCGGGATGTCCTCACAGCCGCTGTTGAGCGTGCGCGAGACCTGGCCCGACGCCGGCTGGTCGTCGGGGCTGCCGTTGTCCTTGAACGACGACTTGTCGCTCAGGTCGTGGGCGGAGTTGCCCGCCGCAGCCGCGTGGACGACACCCTGCTCCGTCGACCACGTGACCGCGCGGCGCACGGCCTCCTTGGCGGCGTACTGGTCGGGCTGGTCCTCGCAGTAGAACTCGAACGGGTCGACGTAGTAGCTGTTGTTCGTCACGTCCATGTGCTTCAGGCCCGCCCAGATGAAGCCGCAGACGGCGTACTCCGGGTAGATGAAGCCGTCGTCGTTGACGACCTTGACCGCCGCCATGCGCACGTTGGGCGCGACGCCGACGATGCCGACGCCGTTGCGGGCCGCGGCGATCGTGCCGGCCACGTGGGTGCCGTGGTCGCTCGTGGTCGGGTACCAGCCGGTGGCCGAGGTGTCGGGGCGACCGGCGTCGGTGCAGTTGACCGAGTCGGCGACGTCGATGTTCTTGACGAGGTCCGGGTGGTCGGGGTCGATGCCGCTGTCGAGGACGCCGACGAGGACGTTGCGCGAACCGTCGGTGATCTTGTGGGCCTGGTCGGCCTTGATCATCGTCAGGTCCCACTGCTCGCCCTCGCGCGGGTCGGTGGCGGTGGCCGGGGACTCGACCGACTCGAGGTCACCGTTGAAGGGCTTCTTCGCGCCCTGCTTGTAGCCGGACGCGCCTCGGCCCCAGGACGCCCCCGCGACCTCGGGCGTGCCCTCGGTGACCGGGACGGTGCGGGTCGCGCCGACGGAGTCGACGGCGTTGCCCCCCTTGGCGACGACGTCGGCACGGAAGGTTGAGACCTTCGAGTGCGCGACGACGACGCCGATCTGCGGCCACGACTGGACGACGACGCCGCCGGCGGCCTTGACGGCTGCCTCGACGAGGCGGGTCTGCCCTGGGTTGGCGATGCGGGCGTTGACGACGTAGCTCATGAGCGTGCCGTCGGGGGCGGCGATGGTGACAGGCGTCGAGACCGGTTCGGCATCGGTCGAGGCGACGGCGACCCCACCGATGGCGGCGGTGGAGGCGAGGGCGAGCGACGCGACGGCGACGATGCCGCGTCTGGTCAGGCTGGGGTGTCGCATGTGTGAGCTCCCATGGTGTGAGGGACTGGTGCCGGCGCCCGGGTTTCGGGCGCACGAGCACATCCTCGGGGGCTACCGGCCGGTTCGCGCGTCGAGCGACCCGGCCAATTTGTGTTGCCACCGCACCTCTGCCGGCCTCGTCCGGTCCCGCCCCCTCAGTCGACGTCGGGCGACCGGGTCAGCGGCCCGAGCGCGATGAGCAGCAGCAGGGCGCCCAACGGCTCGAGCCCCCACGGGAGGAGGAGCACGGCGGTGCCGACCGCGGCCAGCGCGAGGGAGCCGACGGGCAACCGGCCCTCGACGGCCAGGGCGACGAGCACCGCCGCCAGAGCCACGCCCGTGAGCACCGCCCCACCCGAGGAGAGGGCAGCAGGGAGCGTGTCGCCGAGCAGGCCGGTCAGGTGCCCGAGCCAGACGGTCCCGGTGGCACCGGCCCCGAAGGCGGCGAGGATCGCCGTCGGCAGCGCGAGCGGCAGGTGCTTCAGTCGAGCGCCGAGAGTCGTTGTCAGCCAGGCGAACCCGGCGACGGATGTGACGAGGAGGATGCCCGCTGCAACCGACAGCGCGCCCTGCTCGCGAGCAGCCGCCAGACCGCCGAGACCACCGAGGATGCCGGTGTCGTCGAGGCTGTCGAGGCCGTCCACCCAGCTGACGATCCCGTGCGTGAAGAGCAGGAGCGGCGCGACCAGGGCCAGGAGCGGCACCCGGTCCACGACGTCCGTGACCGTGCGCGTGGGCGAGGCCCCCGCGGTCGCGGTCGTGGGCGACACGGCATACGCCACGTATGCCGTGTCGACCGTCGCGGTGCCGCCCGGTCGGGCGGGGAGGAGGGTGCTCGTCGTCATGCGTCCAGCGTGGCGTCCTCCGGTGACGGTGCCCATCGGGGTCGACCCCGACCGGTCCCCGAGCGACCCCTGAGAGGTGGCCGGCGCGCGAGGCCGGGTCGAGCGGGGCATTTTGTCCATTTCGGAGACTTTGACCGTCTTTGGTCGTAGCGTGCGGCTGAGGGCCGAGGTCAGGGTCGGTCCCGTGAGGGCTCGGGTCAAAGGGGTAGACATGTCGGTGCGCTTCAACGCTCCTCCGGGGTGGCCGGTTCCGTCGGCGTCGTGGGCTCCTGGCGACGACTGGATGCCCGACCCCAGCTGGCCGACGCCCCCGCGCGGCTGGACGTTCTGGCTCGTGGACCGCTCGCCCGCGGCCGACGCCGGTGGCGCCGACGGCGTGGGCACGCCGCGCTTCGGCTCGGCGCCCCGGAGCACCGCCGCGACGTATGCGTCTGCGCCTGCCGCGTCGCAGTCCTCCGCGGCCGCCGCCTACGGCACCGACCGTGGCAGCTGGCTGGCGACCCTGCGCGCCCGCGCCGCATCCGACTCCCTGGTCGCTGCGACCTCGTCGAGCTCGGCCGCAGAGCCGACCCGGCAGCGCGCAGGTGCCGACAGCGCGTGGGAGCTGGACGGGCTGCTCGCCTCTGCCGGCCGACTGGATCTCTGACGTGGAGGTCCTGCTCAGGGTCGCACCGGAGGTGCGGCTCAGCTCCTCGACGTCCGGGCTCCGGGCGTCGTTCGACGACCCGCACCGCAGCCACCTCGGCACGGGCGTCGGGGCGCGCACCCCCGACACCATCTCCGCAGCCGACCACGTCGAGCACCTGCCGCTCGCCGAGCTCGAGGCGCGCGCCCGACAGGCGCAGGCGTCCGGGGACCTGCACGCCCTGGGCTCGATCGAGGAGGCGTTCACCTCCTTCCACCTCGAGCACCACGCGCCACGCCGCCGACCCGAGCCGCCCGAGGCCACCGCGATCACCGCCAAGGAGCGGACCCTCCTGCAGCGCAAGGCCTTCCGTGCCGCCCTGCCGCAGGTGTCGATGTTCAAGCGAGCGGCGCGCACCAAGGCCAAGGCGATCGCCGAGACCGAGGCGGACGGCTTCAGCCGCACCCTCGACCTCGCCCAGGTCGTCATCTCCCAGCACCGCGCCGCCACCCTCGACGACCAGTGGAACGACCTGGCCGGCCACGACCGCTGTGCCGTCATCGCCGAGCTCGAGGCCGAGTTCGAGGCCGCCGCGTGCGGCTGCACCTGCGTCGACGCCGGGTGGGACGCCGAGACGTCTCGGGGCTACGTCACCATCGTCGCGCGCTACCCCGCCGCCGACATCGTCGGCGAGCGCGGCCCCGGCGTTTCCTCCAGCGGCCGGAGGATGCTGCGTCGTCGCACCCGCGCGGAGCGCAACTCCCTCTACCTCAGCGGCCTCGCGTCGTTCGCGCTCGCGGCTGCCCGACGGGCGATCAGCGTCGCCGTCGCGGCCGACGACGTGCACCTTGTCGTCGTGCGCCCCCTCGAGGGCGGTGAGGGCCTCGAGCCGATCTACGTCGGCAGCCTGAGCCGTGAGGCCGTCACCCTCAGACCCGCGCTCGCCGACCCCGTGCCGCTGCTGCTCGGCTCGGCGGTCCGACCTCTGAAGTTCGACGGTGCCGCGCACGACCTCGTCGCCGTCGCGCCCGAGGCCGACGTCATGGACATCGTCCGGCTCTGCGCCGAGGCTCTCGACGACGGTGCGCTCGACGGGCTGCTCGAAGCCGGCGTCGAGCCGGCGACGGAGTATGCGACCGACCCGGCGACGCCCTATGCGACCGACGCGTCGTCCGACTTCGCGACCGACCTTGCGACGGACCTTGCTACCGAGTCGTACACCCATCCCTCGACCGACCGGGCGAAGGACTGACGGACCGCTCGACCCTCCTGATACGCAGAGCGGCCTTCAGTGGCCTTTCGACGGTTCGGAGGGGGCCGTTCGTGGCCTCTCGACGGTTGGGAGGGGGCCGTTCGTGGCCTCTCGACGGTAAGGGACCACGGGGGTGGTTGCGGCGCTACAGTGCGACGACGGGTGCGCGGAGTCCGAACCATCCCTCCGCCGCGAGCCCGTGGTGCGACGTCGCCCGGCGGGGAGGGCCATGAGGGGTGGCCGAGGGGGCCGTGCTGTGACGATTCGATTCAACCCGCCGCCGGGGTGGCCCGTGCCACCTCCGACGTGGGTGCCGCACGACGACTGGCTCCCCGAGCCCGACTGGCCCGAGCCCCCGACCGATTGGACGTTCTGGTCCGTGACGGCGCCCCCGCGTCGGGCCTCCGGCGACGGCGATGGTCGTGGTGACCGGACCGGCAGCCGCCCGCGCCGGGTGTCCTTCCCCCTCGCCACGGTGGCCGCGCAGTCGACGGTGTCGCTCGCGGTGCTCTTCCCCGAGCGGGGGCGCCAGGGTGGCACGGCCTACGGCAGCTCGGCCGCCGACGCCCCGCCGACGAAGGCGGGGCGTGAGTACTACCAGCCCGGCGGCCGCACCGAGGCCGCGAGACGTGCCCGTGCCGGCGCCGGCGGCGCCCTGCTGGGCGGGTCGGTGGACGACGGGCACCTCGGTTCGGAGCTCAACGGTTCGGAGTTCCACGGGTCGGCGCTCCACGGTGCGGTGCTCGGTGGGTCGTCGCCCAACGGGTCTGTATCCAATGGGTCTGGATCCAACGGGTCTGTCTCCAATGGGTCTGGATCTAACGGGTCGGTGCTCAACGGGTCGGCGGGCGTGCTCGTCGACGAGCTCTCTGCCGCACCCGGGCACGAGGACGAGCCGGGATCCCAGCACACCTCGCAGGACGAGTCCCAGCACGAGGGCGTGATGACACCGGGGATCCGGCTGTCCCCGCTCCTGCGCCTCGTGGCCCACCCCTCCGGGCTGCGGGTCCAGTTCCGCGTCGGGGGTCCGGTCGCGGAGGCGCTCGCCGAGGTGATGACGCCCGCGATCGAGGCGGCGACACCGGGCCTCGCCACCCGCCCACCCTCGACCGACGACGTCGGTCGAGGCACGAGCGCCGGGCGACCCAAGGGCCTGCGCTGGCGCCTGCGAGGCCGGCGCACGCCGGACGCAGGGGACGCCCGGACCGAGCCCGGCCAGGCGACCCACCAGCCCAGCGACCTCTCGATCCACGACCTCGCTCGCAGGGCGCTCGCGGCCCGTCACGCCGGCGACCGCGACGAGGCCCTGGCCGTCGAGCGTGACCTGCGCTCGCTGCACCGGGTCGGCTTCGTCACGATCCGGCCGCCGGTGGCGGCGCCCTTCGCGCCTCTCTCGGGCGCCGAGGCGGCGGACATCCGTGACCGGGTGCTCGCGGCCACCGGGGCCACCGCTGCGGGGCTGCCGCGCGCCCGGGCCGCCGAGCTGCGGGCCCTCGCAGCCGAACGCGCCGAGTCCCTCCTGGCCGCGAGCGACGTCGCGCGTCGCGTCCTCGCCGACCGCCGGGCTGCCCTGGCGACGGGAGCCTGGCAGCTGCTGCGCGCCCACGACCCGGCAGCGGTCGTCGCCGTCGTCGACGAGGCGCTGCGCCTCTCCGGGAGCGACGTCACGTGCCTCGACGCCGGGACCGACCCCGTGACCGGCCGCGCCTACGTCACCGTGCTCGTCCGCTTCCCGACGATCGGCATCGTCGCCGAGGAGCAGCGCGACGACGCTCCCGCCGGGCGCCCCGGCTGGCGCCCCCGGACGGCTCGCGAGCGCAACATCGTGTATGCCGCGGGCCTGGCCTCCGCGGTCCTCGCGGCCGCCAAGCAGGCCGTCAGCATCGCCCCGGCCACCGACGACGTGAACGTCGTCGTCGTGCGGCCGACTCGCAACGGTCGCGGCGTCGAGCCCGTCTACGTCGGCCGGTTCGACCGTGAGGACGTCTCGCTGCGCCACCCTGACGCCGACCCCCTGCCGCTCGTGACGAGCTCGGCGATGCCACACGGCATACGCGTCCACGGGCCCGACCGGGAGGTCACCGCGCTCGAGCACGCCGCCGACCGCGACGGCGCGCTGCGCGAGCTCGTCGACACGTGCCGGGCCGCCGACGCTAGAGGTCGGAGCGCACGAGACGCCTGAGGGCGAGCGCCGCCAGCGGACGGTAGCCGACCGCGACGAACGCCGGGGCGTCGATGACGAGCTCGGTGGCGCACCCGCCCGGAGCGGCGCGCACGGCATGGTCGAGGGTCGCGTCGACAGGCCCGAAGCGCACGTTCCAGCTCCACTCCATCGCCTCGGGGTCGACGGTCAGCACCTCGAACGGCACGCGGACCCCGAGCGGTCCGACGACGAGCCCATTGAGGCCCGGGGCGATGCGGGGCGTGGCGGAGATGACCTCCTGGATCTGCGGCGACCACGTCGACCAGACCGAGACGTTCTCGTAGCGGGACCACGCGACCGACGGGTCGGCGTCCCCGGTGACAGTGATGGTGGCGCGCACCGCGAGTCCCCTTGTCGCTCAAACGTCGTCGGTCGAGGCAGGAGGTGCCGGCGTCGCGGCCGGTGCCGGGCCCTCGACGTTGACGGTCGGGGTGCCGGAGCCGCAGCGCACGATCACGGCCCGTGACGTGCCGTCGCCCGGGTTGGACTCGCGGTGCACCGCCCCGGCCGGCACGCGCAGGAAGTCGCCCGGGCCGGCCTCGACGACGACCTCGCCGCCCGGGCCCGACTCGAGCCGCATCCGGCCCGACACGACGTAGAGGGTCGTGTCGTGGTCGCCGTGGTGGTGCCATCCGGAGACGGCGCCCGCCTCGGTGTCGACGGTGCCGGACCACATCGACTTGGTGTGCAGGGCCACCTGCCGGCTCATCCCCGGCGTCGGGTCGGCGGGGCTCAGCTCGTCGCCGGCGACGTGGGTGCACGGCTGGGCGGCGAGGTCCGGCAGGTCGGGCTGTTGCGTCATGCCCCCATCAAACCCCCAGAGCTCTAGCCTTGTCTGGTCTGAGAGGTCGTCGCCGTCAGGGAGATGAGGTGGGCCATGGCAGCCGGGCGTTCCGGTCGGGTCGTCGTCGTGGGTGGCAGCATGGCCGGGCTGCTCACGGCCCGGGAGCTGGCCGACCACGCCGAGTCGGTCGTCGTGCTCGAGCGCGACCGGCTTCCTGCGGAGGTGGCGCCGCGCGGTCGCGTGCCCCAGGGCCGCCACCTGCACGTGCTCCTGTCCGCGGGCCTCGAGCGGTTGCGGGAGTGGTTCCCGGGGATCGAGGACGAGCTGGTCTCGCTGGGCGCCGTCCCCGTCGAGGGCCGCGACGCCTGGGTGCACCAGGGAGGGGGCTACCGGGCGCGGGGCCACTGGGGGCATCCCGGCCTGGGCATGACCCGTCCCCTCCTCGAGCACGTCGTGCGCGGCCGTGTGGCCGACCTCCCGGGGGTGACGATCGAGGAGGGTACGACCGTCGCAGCCGTCACGCTGCGGCTGGGCCGCGTCACCGGGGTCGTCGTGGACGGCGAGCCCCGGCCGGCCGACCTCGTCGTCGACTGCTCGGGACGCAGCTCCCGGATCGCCCACGACCTCGCCGCCGCCCACGTGCTCGACCCGCCCGTCACGACCGTCGGCATCGACATCGGCTACTCGTCCTTCTTCCTGCGCCGGTCGCCGGGCGACTTCGAGGGCAAGCTGCTCGTCAGCATCGAGAACCCGGGCTCGTTCCGCGGCGGGGCCGTCGTGCCGGTCGAGGGGGACCGGTGGCAGGTGACGCTGTCGGGCGTCCACGGCGACCTGCCGCCGGCGACCGACGACGGGCTGGTGGACTTCGCGGCATCCCTGTCGACGCCTGCCGTGGCCCAGCTCATCCGGCACTGCGAGCGGGTTTCGGAGATCGAGACCTACCGCTTCCCCTCGAGCCGGCGCCGGCACTACCAGAAGGTGCGGGCGCTGCCGCGGGGCCTCGTCACCGTCGGCGACGCGTCGAGCAGCTTCGACCCGATCTACGGGCAGGGCATGACGTCGTCCGCGCTCCAGGCGTCGGCGCTCGGGGCCGTGGTGGCCCGCACGGGAGTCGTGTCCGACGATCTGCCGAAACGCTTCCACCGCAAGGCTGCCCGCATCATCGAGGCTCCCTGGCGGATCGCGGTGGGCGGGGACTTCGGCCACCCGCAGACGGTCGGTGACCGGCCACTCGGGACGGCACAGCTCAACGGCTACATGGTGCGCGTCATCCACGCCGCCCATGCCTCCCTGCCCGTCACCCGGTCCTTCAACCGGGTCCTCCAGCTCGAGGACCCGCCGGCGGCCCTGCTGGGCCCGACGACGGTGGCGCGGGTGCTGCGCGCCTCGAGGAGGTCGCCGGCCGTGACCGGCGCCCCGGTGCGCCACCCGCAGGTGGGTCCGCCCAGGGCTCCCTGACCCGGCGGCCCCGTCCCGGACGTGGACCGGTGGTCGTCTCCGTGGCGCGTCTTTGACAGGGTGGACGCATGAGGACCGACCACTTCATCCGATTCGAGCGCGTCGACTCCGTCGAGGAGGCCGAGCGGGGCCTGCTGGCCCGGCTGCACGGGGAGCTGCTGCGCATCGACGCGGTGCGCCCCGACGTCGTGCGCCTCCAGATGAGCCGCGGCGGGTCGTTCGACCCGAAGCCGACGTATGCCGTGTGCGTCGACCCGCTCGGAGCCACCCCCGACGGACCGGTGGCCTGGCGGGCCGAGCGCGCGAACTCCGAGGGTGAGGACGCCTGGCGGCTCGTGACGGACGAGCTGGTCGTCACGCTGTGGCTCGACCCGTTCCGCATCGACGTGCACCGCACCGACGGGTCGGTGGTGCTCGAGTCGGTGCCGGACTCCGAGGGCCGCTACTGGACCTACGCGACGCTCAACGACGCGTGGACGACGCGGCGCCGGATCGGCCGCGATGACGCGGTCTACGGGCTCGGGGAGAAGGGCGGCCACCACAACCGGCGCGGCCGTGACTTCACGATGTGGAACACCGACGTTCTCAACGAGCACGCCACGGCGGAGTTCCGGGCCGGGCTCGACGCCTCGGACCCCAGGTCCGACATGTCGAGCACCGAGTTCGACCCCTACTACGTGACGATCCCGTTCTTCTACCAGCGTGACGCCGAGACCGGCTCTGCGGTGGGCTCGTTCGTCGACAACGGCTACCGGGGGGAGTACGAGTTCAGCCACGACGACGAGTACCGCGTCACCTTCCACGGCGGGCAGTGGACGGAGTACCTCTTCGCCGGGCCGTCGATGGCCGGCATCCTCGAGCGCTACACGTGGCTGACCGGCCGCGCCTCCCTGCCCCCGATCTGGGCCCTCGGCTACCAGCAGTGCCGCTGGCACGCCTACACCCAGGCCGATGTCGAGCGCATCGCCAAGCGCTACCGTGACGACGAGTTCCCTTGCGACGGAATCTGGCTCGACATCGACTACATGGACGGCTACCGCGTCTTCACGTGGGACTCCGCACGCTTCCCCGACCCTGCCGGCATGCTCAAGGGCCTGGCCAACCAGGGCTTCCGCACGATCTCGATCGTCGACCCGGGCGTCAAGCACGACCCGGGCTACACCGTGTACGACGACGGAATCGAGCAGGACGTCTTCTGCCGCACCGAGGGCGGTGACACCTACATCGGCCAGGTGTGGCCGGGCAACACGGCCTTCCCGGACTTCGCGACGCCCGAGGCGCGCTCGTGGTGGGGCGCGCTCAACGCCAAGCACGTCGAGTCGGGGCTCGCGGGCATCTGGAACGACATGAACGAGCCCGCCACGGGCGAGATCGCGCCGCAGGCGATGCTCTTCGACAAGGGCCGGGCCAAGCACGAGCGCTACCACAACCAGTACGCGCTGCTCATGGCCATGGGCACGATCGAGGGCCTGCGGGCGGCCCGCCCGGAGGCGCGCACGTTCATCCTGTCCCGGGCCGGCTTCGCGGGCATCCAGCGCTACGCCGCGAACTGGATGGGCGACAACCAGGCGCGCTGGGACCACCTGTGGGTCAGCATGCCGATGGCGTGCGGCTTCGGGCTGTCGGGCCAGCCGTTCGTCGGCGCCGACATCGGCGGCTTCCAGGGCGACACCAACCCTGAGCTCTTCCTGCGCTGGATGCAGATGGGGACGCTGACTCCCTTCTGCCGCAACCACTCCGAGATCGACAACATCGACCAGTACCCGTGGTCGTTCGGCCCGGAGGTCCACGACCTCGCCCGCGAGGCGGTCCGGCTGCGCTACCGGCTGATGCCCTACATCTACTCGGCGTTCGTCCGGGCGAGCGAGACGGGCGAGCCCGTGCAGCGGCCACTCGTCCTCGACCACCAGCACGACCAGGCCGTCGTCGACATCGACGACGAGTACCTCTTCGGCCGCGACCTGCTCGTCGCGCCGGTCACCGAGCAGGGCCAGACCTCCCGCACCGTCTACCTGCCCGAGGGGGACTGGTACGACTGGCACACCGGCGAGCTGCACCCCGGCGGCCAGCGGATCACGGTCGAGACGCCGCTCGAACGGATCCCCCTCTTCGCCCGCGCCGGCGCGGCCATCCCGATGTGGACCGAGGCGCCGGCGTCGACCGACGGCTACCGCCCCGAGACGGTCGAGCTGCACGTCTTCGACCCCGTCGTCGACGGCCGCTGGGAGTCGGTGCTCGTCGAGGACGACGGCCTCACCGTGCCCACCGACAAGGCCGTGGACGGCACTGCCGCCCACGAGGTGGAGCGGCTCACGACGACCGTCGTCGTCACCCGTGCCGACGGCCAGGTCAGCGTCGAGCACGAGACGTCAGGACCGGGGTATGCCGGCCACGCGCGCACCCGCTTCGACGTCGTGCGCCACGCGGCCTGACGGCATACGCCCTCCCGGTCCACAGCGGCCGGTCCGACGGTCTCCCGCTCAGCTCGAGCGGGAGACCGTCGTGCCACCGGCGACGAAGCACGCCTCCATCGTCGGGCACTCGGCGGCCGAGGGGACCTCGTTCGGCGCGTAGGTGCCGCCGAACCCCCACTGCCCGGAGTTCCACACCGTGACCTGCCAGTCGTTGCTGAACTGGTGCGTGGCCACGCAGTGCGACGCCGTGAGGCAGGTCAGGGAGCCGAACCAGCCGGATCCCGCGTCGGCAGGGTGGGGCGTCCAGGTCGCACCGTCCCACTGCGCCCAGCTGCCGTCGTAGGTGACCGAGATGCACGACGACGGTGCTCCGCACGACACCAGCCTGTTCTGGGCGGCCACGGCCGACGGGAAGCGGACCGTCGCCGTCAGGCTCGCGCCGACGTAGCGGCGATAGGTGCCCTGCGACGAGACGAGCATGCACGGCCCGCCCACGGCACACGAGACCCGCGGCCCTCCCGCGTAGGGGTCTGCCAGAGCCGCGACGGGTGTCGACCAGCCGGCCCCGTCGAAGCGGGAGGCCCGCCCGTCCACGTCGACAGCGAGGCACAGGGTCGGCCCGCTGCAGGAGAGGTCCACAGGGGCGAGGGGCATGGTCCGGGACGCTCCCCACGACCCGTTGGACCAGACGCGATGGACGCGGCCGGTGGGGTCGACGGCGATGCAGAAGCCGCTGCCTGCGCACTCGACCATGGCGGGGTGGGTGAAGTACTTGGCCGACCGGGTCCACGCCGAGCCGTTCCACGCGACCATCCAGCCGTTGAGGTCGACGAAGAAGCACGAGGCGGCGTCGCGGCAGCCGATCCTGCCGGTGCCGCCCGTCGTCTGGACGGTCGTCGCCACCTGGACCCAGCGCGTCGTCGACGTCCAGCGGTAGAGGCGGCCCCGGTCGTCGGCCACGAAGCAGACGCCACCCGTGCGGGGGCACGAGACGCCGGCGATCTCTCCGATGCCGGCGCTGAGCCGGGTGCGCTCGAGCAGGCCCGTGCTCGACCACCGCGAGACGTTGCCGTAGTTGAGGGCCACGCACAGCGACGGCGCCCCGCACGACAGGTCGTTCGTGTAGTCCTCGGAGGGGTCGAGCGACGGTTGCGCCGAGATGGACCACGTGGTGCCCGACACCGTGACACGAGTCCGGTGGCCCAGGCCCAGGCAGGTGGTGGCGGAGCAGGAGATCCGGGCGAGGTGTCCCTGCTGGCTGCCGCCGAGGTAGGCCGTGCTCCAGCCGGAACCGGTGAGGGTGCCGCGCCAGTTGCTCGAGGTCGCGTTGCCGCCCGCGACGGCGAAGCAGCGGGCTGCGGCCTGGCAGGCGACGTCGGACCAGCTGACGCCCTTGAGGGTGCCGATGCGGGCAGGGGTGGTCCAGCTCGTGCCGACCCGGGCCGTCGACCAGCCGTCGACCCGGATCGCGAGGCAGTACGTCGTGGTGGGGCAGTCGATCGACGTCCACCCGGAGGAGGGGGAGCCGGTGGAGCGCCAGCCGTTGTCGAACTCGACGATACGACCGGAGCGGATGGCCGAGCACCGCCCCGCGGCCGGACACGTCAGGGACGTCACGACCGACAGGGCGATGCCCGGGTGCCCGGTGCCCGCGAAGGCGGCGACCGGCTTCGACCAGCTCGTGCCGGACATGACCTGGTAGGTGCCGTCGTTGTTGACCTGCATGCACCACGTCGCCGTCGCGCACGCCAGTGCACCCGGCCAGCCGACGAACGGGCTGACGGTGCTCGTCATCCAGGTGCGTTGGGCGGTCAGCCGCACGAAGCCGCTGATCTGTCCGTAGCGGCCGGACGCGTCCTTCGGGTGCGCCGTATAGGTGTAGGCCATGCCCGGAACCAGGCCCGTGTCGGTGACCTCCGCGGCCGTTCCGGTGTAGATGTCACGCGCGACGTTCCGGGCGTCCGTGCGGGTGATGACGACCGCCGCGACCGAGGGGTCCGTCGGTGCGTCCCAGGTGACCTTCGCGCTCGTCGCGCTCGCGGCGCTCGCCTGCAGCCCGGTCACGACCGGCAGGCGGGTCGAGGTGACGATCATCTTCGGGGCGAGGTAGCCACCGGCACCGTCCGCGGCCCAGAGCACGTAGCGGTACTGCTTCCAGAGCTCGAGGCCCTGGTCGACGACGCCGAGGGCGTCACCCTCGTAGACGAGCGTGCCGCTGCTGGGGGTCGGGGTGCCGGTGCCGTCGTCGCGCCGGATCGTGTAGGTGCGCGCCGGGGTCGTGGCGCAGCACCACGACAACGTGACCGACGTCGAGCCCGGCGTGGCGGTGAGCGTCGACACCGACGGGTCGACAGCGCCCGAGGTCGAGGTCTGGCTCGGGGTCGAGGTCTGGGTCGAGCTCGAGGTCGCAGGTGCTGTCGAGCTCGACGTGGAGGGCACAGAGGTGGTCGGTGGCGTGGTCGAGGTCGGTGGCGCGGTCGCCGGTGAGGGCGTGGCCGTGCTCGTGGTGCTGCTCGTAGCGGTGCTCGCTGTGGGTGCGAGGGTGCGTTCGGCGGCGGAGGCCGCGGGACCCGCCACGAGGGTGGCGGCGGTCAGGGCCAGCGCGAGGACTCGGGACGAGCGACCTGCGAGGGCGATGATGGTTCGGCGAAACCACGACTTCCCCTGTCGTCTTGCGGCCGGCGCTGTGCCGGCCGCGGTGATCGTAACGTCCGCACGACGGCGCGCGGAGGTGATTGGCCCGACCGTCCGGCGGCGCGAGGCGAGGCACCCGACGGCGCCTCCCGGCACACGTCGGGCGCCGCGTCCCGGTTCAGCTGGAGCGGGAGACGGTCGTCGTGCCGGCCATGAAGCAGGTCTCGAGTGAGACGCACTCGGGCCGGCCGTGCCCGTCCGGCGGGTAGGAGGGGAGGCCCGCCGCCCAGCCGCCCAGGGTCCACGTCACGGGAACGTCGTCGTTGCTGTAGCCGTAGGTGGCCAGACACTGCTCGGCGGAGACGCACGCCAGCGTGCCGAGGCGGTAGGCGGTGAAGTCCTGCGGGTGGATCGTCCATGTCGAGCCGTTCCACTGTGCCCAGTCGCCGGAGTCGACGACGGCGATGCACATCGTCGGGCTGCCGCACGACAGCAGTGAGCCCAGCGCGGGGAAGGTCGAGGGCAGCTGCTTCGTCGCCGTCAGCGCCGAGCCGGAGTACTGCCGGTAGCTGCCGTTCGACGAGAGGAGCATGCAGGGACCGCCGGTGGGACACGAGACCCGCGGGGCGTCGTTCCACTGCGACGTCAGGGCAGCCACCGGTGTGGACCAGCCGGAACCGGTGAACCGGGTGACGCGGCCCTGCTCGTCGACGGCGAGGCACAGCGTCGGGCTCGCGCACGAGAGGTCGGCAGCGGCGAGCGGCATCGGCTTCGAGGCGCCCCAGGCACCGCCGGACCACACGCGGTAGACCTTGTTGATGCTGTCGACGGCGATGCAGAAGCCGGTGCCGGAGCACTCGACGGTCGCCGGCTGGGTGAAGTACTTCCCCGAGCGCGTCCACGTCGCCCCGTTCCACCCGACGAGCCAGCCGTTGCGGTCGACGAAGAAGCACGAGTCCGCCGTGCGGCAGCCGATCCGCCCGACGCCGCCGGTCGTCTGGTCGTAGGTGCCGAGCAGCACCCAGTGCGTGGTCGGGGTCCAGCGGTAGAAGCGGCCGCGGTCGTCGACCGCGAAGCACGCGCCGCCGGTGCGCGGGCACGACACCGACCGGACCTGACCGATGTTGGCGCTGAGCCTGGAGCGCTCGACCACGGACCCGCCGGACCAGCGCTCGACGCTGTCGAAGTTGAGGGCCACACACAGCGTGGGCGTGGCGCACGAGACCTGGCTCGTGCTGCCGATGTAGGTGCTGGGCTCCAGGGATCTCACCGACCACGTCGACCCCGACACCATGACGCGCACTCGCTCACCGAGGGCGAGGCAGCTGCTGCTGGAGCAGGAGATGCTCGTCAGGCTCCCGGTCTGGTAGCCGGTGAGGAAGCCGGTGCTCCAAGCGGTTCCCGCCAGGGTGCCGCGCCAGCTGCTGTAGGTCGTGCTGCCCGTCGCGATGGCGAAGCACCGGCCTGCGGCCTGGCAGGCGACGTCGTTCCAGTCCACGCCGCGCAGGGTGCCGATGCGGACCGGGGCGGTCCACGTCGTGCCGACCCGGGTCGTCGACCAGCCGTCGCGCCGGATCGCGATGCAGGAGGTCGTGCTCGGGCAGTCGAGAGAGGTCCAGCCGGACGACGGGGAGCCCGCCGACCGCCAGCCGCCGTTGCTGAACTCGACGACACGACCGGAGCGGATGGCCGAGCAGCGGCCTGCCGCAGGGCAGGTCAGGGATGAGATGACGGGTTCCCACTCCGGGTCCGGCGACATGCCGAAGGCGGCCACGGCCTTGGACCACGTCGTGCCGGACATCACCTGGTACGAGCCGGTGTTGTCGACCGCCATGCACCACGTGCTCGAGGCGCAGGCCATCGCGCCCGGCCATCCGGCATACGGGCTCGCGGCGGTCGTCGTCCACGTGCGCGAGGTGACCAGGGCGACGGCTCTGCCGGCCGAGCCCGACCGTCCCGACGCGTCCTGCGCGACGGCGGTGTAGGAGTAGACGTAGCCGGGAAGCAGGCCGGAGTCGGTCGCGGTGGTCCCGGTGCCGGAGTAGACGGTGTGGAGCGCCCCCAGCGGACCGATGCGCGTCACGACGACGGCGGCGACGCCCGGGTCGGTCGGGGCGGTCCAGGTCAGGGCGGCCGTGGTGGCCGAGGTCCCGGTGGCGCTCAGGCCGGCCACGGGCTGGACCGACGTGGTCGTCGTCGTCACCGCGGGCTGCAGGTATCCGCCGGCGCCGTCCTCGGCCCACACGGCGTAGCGGTACCGGGTCCAGGGCGTCACGGTGGTGTCGACGGCGCGGAGCTCGTTGCCGGAGTAGACGAGCGTGCCGCTCGCCGGGGTGGGGGTGCCGGTGCCGTCATCGCGCCGGACCATGAAGGTCGAGGCGTGGTAGGCCGTCCAGGTCAGGGTGACGGAGGTCGTGCTGGGAGAGATCCGCGTCCATCGGACGTAGCCGTCGCTCGGTGGCGTCGTCGTGCTGGTGGTCGTCGTCGGGGTGGCCGTGTCAGTCGCCGTCGCCGTGTCGGTCGCGGTCGGGGTGGACGTCGCGGTAGCTGTCGAGGTGGCCGTCTCCGTGTTCGTCGTGGAGGTGACGGCCGTGGCTGCCGGGGTCGCGCTCGAGGGCGCGGCACCCCACAGCGTCACGGCGGTGACGGCGACCGTGAGCGAGGCGGCGAGACCGGCGACGACGCGCGCGGTCAGATGGCGGTGACGGTGCGGCGCGGCCACGACTTCCCCTGTCGACTGCGGCCGGCGCCATGCCGGCCGGCTGCATCGTAGCCAGCGCAGGACCCCGCGCGGCGGCGAACGGGGGAGCCGGTTGGCGAGCCCACGACCGACGTCGGGTGGGCACGGCGCCCGCGTGACGGCATACGCCCTCTCGGGTATGCCGTCCGGTGCCCCCTCGCACGCCTTCGCGCGCCCCTTGAGCGGGTGACCCCCGACCGGAAGACTGACGAGCATGGCGCAGACCGCGGAGCACGAGCAGGGCCAGAAGAGCGAGAGCCTCACCACCGTGCTCATCGCACTGGCGGCCAACACCCTCATCGCGATCGCGAAGTCGGTGGTCGCCGTCATCACCGGGTCGGCGTCGATGGTCGCGGAGGCGGCGCACTCCTGGGCCGACGCCGGCAACGAGATCTTCCTGCTGACGGCCGAGCGTCGGGCGGCCAAGCCGCGCGACGCGACCCACCCGTTCGGCTACGGGCGCGAGGCCTACGTCTGGTCGATGTTCGCGGCGTTCGGCCTCTTCGGGGCGGGCGCCGTCGTGTCGGTGTGGCACGGCATCTCGGTGCTCGGGCACGAGGAGCCGGAGACGTCGTACACGTGGGCGTATGCGGTGCTCGCCATCGCCTTCGTGCTCGAGAGCGTGTCGTTCGTCCAGGCGACGCGGCAGACCCGGGCCGAGGCGAGGGCGCGCGGGCTGCGGCCGCTGAAGTTCATCGCCAACACTTCGAACCCGACGCTGCGCGCGGTCTTCGCCGAGGATGCGGCGGCGCTCGTCGGCCTCGTCATCGCCGGCATCGGCATCGCGCTGCACCAGATCACGGGCAACGCGGTGTGGGACGCGCTCGGCTCGATCCTCGTCGGGCTGCTGCTCGGTGTCGTCGCGATCTTCCTCATCGGCCGCAACCGCGACTACCTCGTCGGGCAGGCGGTGCGGCCGGAGCTGTGGCGCCAGGCCTACGACGAGCTGAACGGCAGCGACGAGGTCGAGCGGGTCACCTTCCTGCACCTGGAGTTCGTGGGTCCGGGACGGGTCTTCCTCGTGGCCGCGGTCGACCTGACGGGCGACGACACGGAGTCGCTGCTCGCCGGGCGCCTGGCCGAGCTCGGCCGGCGCATCGAGGAGCACGAGCTCGTCGAGCGGGCCATGGTCACGCTGTCGCGCAGCGACGCCCCGACGCTCGACCCCGACGAGGCGGCCACGCCGGAGACGCGGCCGGCCGGCGGCCGGATGTCCTGACCCGCGCGGCGGCACCGTCGGAGGCCACCGGCCTACTGCGGCAGGAAGACGAGCCCGACGACGCCGAGGGCGTAGAGCACGAGCACGGCGATGCTGTCGATGCCGAGGCGCGCGTGCTCCTTGGCCGGCCGGAAGACGAGCCCGGCCATGTAGACGATCGTCAGCAGCGCGGCGAGGCCGGTGAGGTAGATGTCCGCGGCGTGCGCGTTGGGCAGGACCGCCTTGCCGGAGACGAGGACGGCGAGCAGGAACAGCACGGGCAGGAAGGCGTTGCCGCCGAAGATGTCACCGAAGGCGAGCTTGTAGTCGCCCTGCCGCACGGCGGTGAGCCCGGTGCTGAGCTCCGGGAGCGAGGTGGCGGCGGCGAGGACGGTGGCGCCGAAGAGCGCCCCCGAGAGGCCGACCTGGTCGGCGGCCGCGGACCCGCTCTCCTCGGCGAGCGCCCCGGCGACGAGGGTGGCGAGCGCTGCCGCGCCGAAGACGAGCACGACGCGCGTGGTGCTGACACCCCGACGGGTCGCGTCGTCCGAGCGGCTCTTCTTCGAGTGGCCGCGAGGCTTGGGCTGGCTGTCGGGCGCCTCACCGCTGTTGGACCACGGCAGCGCCGACCCGGCGCGCTGGGTCAGCATCAGCCCGACCACCCAGACGACCGCGATGAGCACGACGTCGGGTGACAGGCGCGCGACGACGAGGTTCTTCGGCAGCTGTGTGCCCATGACGACGACCACGAGGACCGCGAGCACGATCGCGCCCTCGATGACGAGCACGAGGCTCGCGGCCTGGTAGGTCAGCGGCCGGCGCTCGCGCACACCGAAGGCGTCGAGGGCGACGAGCACCACCGTCTGGATCGCGATGCCGCCGAGGATGTTGCTCACCGCGACGTCGAGGTGGCCGCTCGCGGCGGCGCTGTAGGTGATGGCGATCTCGGGCAGGTTGGTCGCGACGGCGAGAAGGATGAGCCCGCCGAGCGCCTGCCCGAGGTGGAGCCGGTCGGCGAGGATGTCGGTGTAGTTCGACAGCGGGATCCCGGCCAGCCAGATCACGCCGGCGCTCCCGACGAAGACGAGCAGCTCGGTCCACAACGGCAGGTGCGGGAGCAGGTTCACCTCCTCACCGTATGAACGAACCTTGGCAACAACCTCAAAGCGGGCGTATGCCGCGTGCGCACTCCCGTCGGGCCCGTTGAGTTCGTGGTCGGCCGGCTCGCCCACCCGTCGAGCGCCCTCCGGAACGACCACCTCGGTTGCCGCGTCCGCCTGCTTCACCCGACCGGCCAGGCGGGCGGTCCGCCGTGCGGGTGGTGCTCGATGGGCCGCTCCCAGGTCACGAAATGCGCATTGGCTGCTCAGCAACGCGCAATTTCGATCATCGATGTGTCACTGTGCTGGTGTGCGCTACGCGCGGCATCGGGCCATCACCGACGAGCTACGAGACGGGGCCGTCTCCGTGCAGGACCTCGTCGTGCGCCTGGGGGTCTCGGCCGCGACGATCCGCCGCGATCTCGCCGAGCTGTCCGACGCCGGTCTCGTGCGGCGCGTCCACGGCGGCGCCGCGCCCTTGGCAGGCGTCGAGGGCCCGGGCGAGGTGGACCGTCCCTACGAGGAGGTCGCCGACGACGCGGCCGCCGACAAGCAGGCCATCGCCCGGCGCGCGGCCGAGCTCGTGCACGACGGCGACACGGTGCTGCTCGACATCGGCACCACCACCGGCGCGCTGGCCCGCGAGCTGAAGGGCCGCCCCATCACGGTCATCACGCCCAGCCTCGCCGTGCTCGACGCGCTGCGGGGCGACCCGGCCGTCGACATCGTCCTGCTCGGTGGGTCGCTGCGCCGCGCCTACCACTCCCTCGTCGGGCCGCTCACCGAGGAGGCGCTGCGCCGCGTGCGCGCCTCGACGGTCTTCCTCGGCACGAGCGGCGTCGACGAGCACGGCTGGGTGCTCGACACGACCTCGGTCGAGGTGCCCACCAAGCGGCTGCTGCTCGAGGCGAGCGCCCACGTGGTGCTGCTCGCCGACCGCACGAAGCTCCCCGGCCAGGGCTCGATCCGGGTCTGCGACTTCGGCGCCGTCTCGACCCTCATCACCAACGCCGACCCCCACCACCCGACCCTCGAGATCGCCCGCTCCCGCGGCACGGACGTGCTGCTCACCTGACCCACCTCCGGGCCTGTCTGCCTGCCCACTCGCCGGCGCAGCGCCACCCACGATCACGTCGCACGAACCTTCCACCACCCCCAGAGAAGGAGCTCATCCGATGAAACCCACCACGACCCACGGTGTCCGGAAGCGCGTGCTGGCCGTCGTCGCGACCTCTCTCGCGCTCGTCGGGGCCGCCGCCTGCGACCGCAGCTCCTCCGCCAGCACCAGCCCGTCGCAGAACGCCGGCGCCAAGGACGTGACGCTGACGATCACGTCCAACTCCATCGCCGGGGGCAAGAACGCCGACGAGGCCGACTGGTACGCCAAGTACGTCATCCCCACCTTCACCAAGCAGCAGAAGGCCAAGGGCGTCAACGTCACCGTGACCTTCCAGCCGTCCGGTGTCGACGACGAGCAGTACAAGACCAAAGTGGCCCTCGACCTCAAGAGCCGCGCGGGCGCCGACATCATGGCCCTCGACGGCATCTGGGTCGGTGAGTTCGCGCAGGCCGGCTACCTCAAGCCGCTCACCGACGTGGTGGGGCCGGGCGTCACCTCGTGGGAGGGCTGGTCGCAGATCCCCAAGGCGGTGCAGGCCAATGCCTCCTTCGAGGACAAGACGTACGGCATACCGGCTGGGACGGACGGCCGCGTCCTCTACTTCAACAAGAAGCTCTTCGCCCAGGCCGGGCTGCCGGCCGACTGGCAGCCGAAGTCGTGGCAGGACATCGTCGACGCCGGCATGAAGCTCAAGTCCATCTCGGGTGTCAGCCCGATCCAGATCAATGCCGGCACCGCCATGGGTGAGGCGACGACCATGCAGGGCGTGCTGCCCCTGCTCGTCGGGGCCGGGTCCGAGATCTACTCCGGCGGCAAGTGGCAGGGCGACACCAAGGCGGTGCGCGACGTCCTGACCTTCTACAAGCAGCTGCTCGACCAGGGGCTGGAGAACAAGAACTTCCAGCAGGCCGCCAAGGGCCGGGACCAGTCGTTCGCGGCCTTCGCCGCGGGCAAGGTCGGCATCCTGCTCGAGGGCGACTACTTCTGGCGCTCGGTCATCAACCCCGACAACGGTGACGCGCCGATGGCCTCGCGCGACAGCGACGTCGGCTGGGCGTTCATCCCCGCGCGTGAGCCCGGCAGCGGCGTCGGAGGCAGCAACGACGTGTCGATGTCCGGTGGTGGCGGCTACTTCCTCAACCCGAACACGAAGTACCCGCAGCAGGCGTGGGAGCTGCTCCAGTTCATCGGCTCCCCGGACGCCATCAACGCGCTGCTCCACGGCTCCGCGAAGATCACCGCCCGCCAGGACGTCAACGCGCAGGTCCTCTCCAAGGACCCGTTCCTGTCGTTCGTCTCGCAGAAGGTCCTGCCGGTGACGCACTACCGGCCCGGCCTCGCGGTCTACCCGCAGGTCTCGCAAGCCCTGCAGCAGGCCACCGCCGACATCGTGTCGGGCAAGAGCGTCGACGAGGCCGCCAAGGCCTACGCCGCCGCGGTAGAGAAGGCGGTCGGAGGCGCGGACAAGGTGTCGTCATCATGACGACGACCGGGCACCTGCCCCTGCAGGGGGAGGCAGGTGCCCGGTGACCGTCACGTCGGTCGACGCGGCGGGGTTGGGGCGCCGGCGTGCCGTGGGGCTCGTCACGCCGGCGCTCATCCTCGTCACGGCCTTCCTCGTCGTCCCGGCGGTGTGGACGGTCTACCTCGGCATGACCGACTACCGGCTCACCGGCATCCAGGCGGCCAACCCGCAGTTCGTCGGGCTCGACAACTACCGCGCGGCGCTCGTCGACCCGGACTTCCGCAACTCGCTGTGGCTGACGCTGCTCTTCGTGCTCGGCTCGGCGATCATCGGGCAGACGGTCGCCGGCTTCGCGCTCGCGTGGACCCTGCGCGCGGTGCCGCGCCTCGTCCGTGGCGGGGTCGAGGCGCTCGTCCTGCTGGCCTGGATCCTGCCCAGCTCGATCGTCGCCTTCCTCTGGGTGGCCTACCTCTCCGGTGACGGCGGCACGCTCAACGCCCTGCTGCACACCTCCGGGACCGACTGGCTGCTCGAGCACCCGATGGCCTCGATCATCGTCTTCAACACCTGGCGCGGCACGGCCTTCTCGATGCTGCTCTTCTCCGCCGCCCTCGGCGCGGTGCCGCCGTCACAGCTCGAGTCGGCCCGGCTCGCCGGGGCCGGCACGTTCGCGCAGCTGCGGGACGTCGTGCTGCCCCACATCCGCGGGCACGTGCTGACCAACACGCTGCTCATCAGCCTGTGGACCTTCAACGACTTCTCGCCCTATCTGCTCACGGCGGGCGGCCCCAACCACGCGAGCGAGACGCTGCCCGTCTTCATCTACAACAAGGCGCTCTACGGCGGCCAGCTCGGCTACGGCTCGGCCATCTCCTTCATCATGCTGGTCATCAACCTCGTCATCGCGCTCTTCTACGTGCGCCTGCTCCGGGAGCGACGATGAGCGCGCGGACGAGGACGAGGTCATCCGTGGGGACACCGATCCGCGCCCGTTCGGTCGTGGGGCGTCTCGCGATCGTCGCGTTCGTGGCCGCCGCCATCGCCTTCTGGGCGCTGCCCATGCTCTGGCTCGTCACGGCCCCGTTCAACTCCCACCCGGGGCTCGACGTCAGCTGGCCCGACTGGACGCTCGAGAACTTCCGCAAGCTCTCGGAGAACCCGTACGCGTTCTCCTCCCTCAAGAACTCCGTCTACCTCGCGGTGGGCACCATGCTCGGCGTGACCGCGATGGCGGCGCTCGCGGCATACTCCCTCTCGCGGGTGCGCATCCCGGGACGCAACACGATCCTCTACGGGCTGCTGCTGCTCAGCTCGATCGTCACGGGCACGGCGGCGATGGTGCCGATCTTCCAGCTGATGTTCGCGCTCAACCTCGTCGACGACCGCTCCGGGGTCATCCTCGTGCTGACCGGTGGGCTGCTGCCGGCGGCGATCTTCATCCTCAAGGACTTCATGGACGCGACGCCCAAGTCCTACGAGGAGAGCGCCCGCGTGTTCGGGGCGACGCCGCTGCAGGTGCTGCGGCACGTCGTGCTGCCGATCGTGCGGCCGGGGCTGGCGACGATCGCGGTGTGGGCGCTGGTCAACGTGTGGAGCGACTTCCTCACCTCCTACATCCTGCTGCGTGACCCGACGAAGCTGCCCGCGGGCGTCGTCATGTACACCTTCTACTCCGAGGGCGGGCAGGCGAATCTCCCTCTCATCTCGGCGTTCTCGCTCGTCTACGCGGCGCCGGTCGTGGCGCTCTACCTGTTCGTCAACCGGCGCTACGGGTTCCGCTTCCATGGAGGCATCAAGAGCTGATGGCCAGCATCCACATCGACGGACTGACGAAGGTCTACCCGGGTGACGTCACCGCCATCGACGGGCTCGAGCTGACGGTGGCGGACGGCTCGTTCTTCGCGCTGCTCGGCCCGTCCGGCTGCGGCAAGACGACGCTGCTGCGCACCATCGCCGGGCTCGAGGACGCGACGGGCGGCTCGATCAGCATCGGGGACCGCGACGTCACGCGCCTGACGCCCGGCGACCGCAACGTGGCGATGGTCTTCCAGGACTACGCACTCTTCCCGCACATGAGCGTCACCGACAACATCGCCTACCCGTTGCGCATCAAGAAGGTCGGCCGCTCCGAGCGTGCCGCCAAGGCGCTCGAGACCGGCGAGGGCCTCGGGCTCTCGGCGCTCATGGACCGCCGCCCCGGTGAGCTCTCCGGCGGCCAGCAGCAGCGCGTCGCGCTCGCCCGGGCGATGGCGTGCCAGCCGGACGTCTTCCTCCTCGACGAGCCGCTGAGCAACCTCGACGCCCGCCTGCGGCTCGAGGCGCGCACCTTCCTCAAGCGGCTCCAGCGCGACCTCGACGTCACGACGGTCTTCGTCACCCACGACCAGAGCGAGGCGCTGGCCATGGCCGACCAGATCGCCGTCATGGAGGCCGGCCGCATCCGCCAGCTCGGCACGCCGTCGGAGATCTTCCGCCGGCCCGCCAACACGTTCGTCGCGAACTTCATCGGGTCGACGCCGATGAACATGCTGCCGGGGGAGCTCGTCGGCGGGAAGCTGCGGGTCGGCGACCGGGAGCCGGTCGACGCCCTGGCCGCCGGGTGGGTCGGCGACGGCGCCCGGGACGGCGCCGTCACGGTGGCCTTCCGGCCGGAGTACGCGCGCGTCGACGAGGCAGGGTCGCTCGCCTTCGAGGGCGAGGTCGAGACGAGCGAGAACCTCGGCGCCAGCGTCCTCGTCACCGCCCGCACGCACGACGACCACCGCGTGCAGGCTGTCGTGCCAGAGGGATCCGAGCCCGACCCGGGCTCGACCGTCCGCGTCACGCCCGTCCCCGGGCGGGTGCTCGTCTACGACGAGGACGGCGAGCTGCTGGTGTCATGACGGGCGCGACCACCACGACACTGCTGCGTCTGACGCAGCGCTGGCTGCCGGACGACCGGGCCGAGGCGCAGATCCGCCCGGTCCCCTTCGACGTGCCACGTGAGGTCGGCGCGGTGGAGATCCAGATGACGTATGCCGCCGGGCCGGGCTCCGTGCTCGACCTGGGTCTCGAGGGCCCTCGGGGCTACGTCGGCTGGTCGGGTGGGGCACGTAGCCGTGTCGTCGTCTCACAGGGGTGGGCGACGCCGGGCTACGTGCCCCAGGCGGTGGAGGCCGGCACGTGGTCGGTGCTCGTCGGGCTGCACCGGGTGCCCGTCGACGGGGTGACGATGGAGCTCACGGTGCGGGTCGTCGACGACTCGGTCGTGGGCGAGCACCGGCGTGCCGAGCCGGCGGATCCTCCTGCGGCCGCCGATCCGCCCGCAGAACGTCGGTCGGGCGTGGGTCGCTCGGCCGCACGTCGTGCGGCGCCGGCATCGCGTCTGCCGGACGTGGAGGGGATGCGCTGGCTCGCCGGTGACCTCCACTCGCACACCGTGCACTCCGACGGCGCCCTCTCGGTCGGTGGCCTGGCCGCGCTGGCGGTGTCGCGGGGTCTCGACTTCCTCGCCGTCACCGACCACAACACGACGAGCCACCACGCCCACCTGCCGGCGGCAGCGGCGGCATACGGCATCGTGCTCGTGCCGGGGCAGGAGGTGACCCGCGACGTCGGGCACGCCAACGTGCTCGGCGACGTCGGGCTCGTCGACTTCCGCAGCCCGCCCGAGACGTGGGCGGCCCAGGCCGAGAGCCGCGGCGGCGTGCTGTCGGTCAACCACCCGCTCGCCGCGGACTGTGCCTGGCTGCTGCCCGTCGACCGGCCGGCGGTGGCGGAAGTGTGGCACTCGTCGTGGGCGCAGGTGCCGGGGTGGGGCGCGCCCCTGGCGTGGTGGCTCATGACGCCGGGGACGGTGCCCATCGGCGGGAGCGACTTCCACCAGCACGGCCACGACGGGCTTCCGGGCGCGCCGACGACGTGGGTGCTCGCCGCCGGTGACGACGTGGTCGGCGCCGTGCGGGCCGGGCGGACCGCGGTCAGTGCCTCGGTCGACGGACCGGTCGTGGTCCGTGCGGGTGACGAGTTCGTCGCCGTCGGTGCCGAGGGGCTGCTGCTGACGGGGTCGCGGAGGCCGCGGCGCAGGGTGCTCGATGACCGGTTCAGGTTGCCGGCGTGGTCCGGGCCGTGCTGGCTCGAGGACGAGGCGCGCGTCGTCCACGCCCTCTGCGGCTGACGGACCTCAGCGCTGGGCCGGAGCGCTCACTCGACTCGATACTGGGACGGGCGTCTGGCTCGACGGGTGGGAATGGGACGACGCGGCCACGCACCCTGTTCGCTTGTGGTGGGGGGCGCCCGGTCGACTTTGGGTTTCAAACGACGGGCCACTCGACCTGAGATCGGGACGGGGTTGGGTGAGCGATCGGCCTTCGCCTCGCGACGACGGGGCCACTCGACCTTGACCTTGGGGCCTGCGCTCAGTCGGCCGTGGGTGGGCGCAGGGGTGCGGCGATCTCGACCTTGACGGCCGCGATCTCCCACGGGCGCAGGGGCAGTCGCGCTCGTCCGTCCGCCACCTCGAGCGGGCCCGCACTGTCAGTGGCACCAGCACCAGACTCGTGGGGTCGGCCGAGACCGTCGACCGACTGCGCGGCTGTCACCGGTAGCGTGTCCGACCCGAGCACAGCGACGGTCGGCCGGTCGGACATGTTGACGACGCGAACCTCGACGGCCGTGTCGGCGTCGGCTCGGCGGCGCAGCGAGACGAGCTCGACACCGTCACCGTGCAGGCTCAGTCCCTCGACCGACCGGAGCGGCCGGTCACTGGGGCCGGAGCCTCGGGTCACGACGACCGGGTGGAGGTATGCCTCCGCCGCCTCGGCGACACGCGCCTCGGCCCACGAGCCCTGGTGGGGCATGACGGCGAGCGACACGTGACACGGTCCGAGCGCCTGTGCGTCTGGGGTCGGCAGCTGGGGGCCGGCCGGTTCGCTGCGGTACGGGTGCACATTGCGGCTGAGGTAGCCGATCGAGCGCAGCACCGTCACCGCGAGCTCCGTGCCCCCTGGTTCGTCTCCGCCGCCAGCGCGCCCACCTTCGCGGTCGCCGTCGTCATCGCCGTCGTCCTCGCCGTCGTCCTCGCCGGCGTCGACGACCTCGTACTCCACCGTCCGGCCGAGGAGCACCGCAACCCCGCCCGCGTCGACGAAGCGCTCAGCGGGGAAGGTCGGCAGCGGGTGCTCACCGACGGGGCCCGCCTCTGCGGTGCGGCCGCGCTCGACGACGGCGAGCTGCCCCTGGGCATGCGACACGGCTGCCGGCTCGGCGGTCGGGACGTGCAAGCGCAGCCGGTGGTCGCGGGTGAGGTTCTGCCAGTCGAGCCGAAGCCGGACGAAGGGCTCTCCGGCCCGGAGCTCGACGTGCATCGCCACGGCCGTGGACTCGGTCCGGTCGGATCGTCCCGCAAGGTCGCTCGTGACGGGCAGCTCGTAGCGTCGGTCGACGCGCAGCGCGCCGACCACGGGTCCCTCGCTGCCGAGGGCGGTGACCGTCACCTCCGTCGGCTCGCTGACGAGCACGTCGTGCGCCGGCGGCGCGTAGTTGTAGGAGTCGCCGGGGTCGCCCCCGTCGACGAGCCTTCCGACGCCCCGCAGCGTGATCCCGTCGGCCGACACCGTCAGGGTCCCGTCGTCGGCGACGCGGACCTGGACGAGACCGTTGTCGAGCGCCCGCTCACCCTGTCGTATGCCGCGAGACCGGCCACCGCTCGCCGGCTGGGTCGTCACTTTCGGTTCGGCGGACGTGGTCGGCGCCGTCTGCGCGGTGGTCGCGGTCGTCGCGGCCGATTTGGCCGGCGTGACTGTCGGTTCGGTCGTCGCGGTCGTCGCGGTCGTCGCGGACGGTTCGGACGGCGTGACCGCCGGTTCGGCCGGCGTGGCTGTGGGTTCGGTCCTCGCGGACGCCTCTGTCGTGGTCGTCTCAGTCGGCGGGGCCGGGGTCAGGTCGGCGACTCGGACGGCGGACCAGCCGAGGGCCGGGACGGGGATCGCGGCTGCGAGGCGGCGTCGGGGCTCGTCTGCGGTGACGACGTCCCACACGGCGTCGGGACCGGACTCGGTTGCGGCACTGCGCAGCTGGGCCTCGGCGGCGATCGCGTCGAAGTCGGGGTCGCCGTGGTCGGCGAGGTGGAAGGTCAGGCGCAGGGCCTCGCCGTCGACCTCGATGCGGCTCATCTGAAGGCCGAACAGCTCGCGGTCGTGCACGCGGTGCATGAGCCGCGGCAGGTCGGGCGCGGCGACCATCTCGCGCGCCAGCTCGACCGGAGGCCGCGAGATCTCCTGGGCGGGTACCACGCGCCCGTCGGGCAGTTCGAAGCCGACGCCGACCCAGGGCTCGGGCACGGGCAGCGTGAGCTCGATGACGTCGTCCCGCTGCGCGGCAAGCGGATTCGCGAGGACGACCGCCCCGGCCGGGCTCATCGCCTCGGCTGACGCGAGGGCGCGGTCGCGCACGGCCTGGGCCGCGTGCTCGCCCTCCTGCAGCCGCGCGAGCACCTGCACCGCGGTCTCGTCGACACCGCACCCGGTCACCGAGTCGTGGCACGAGGAGTCGATGACCCGTCGCCAGGCCATCGCCAGGTAGTGCGCCGGCAGCGCCTGCAGGTGCAGCGCCGCGAACGGCTCGGCATAGCGCGTCAGCAGCCGCTCGGTGCGGGCCATCGCCTCCTTGAGCTGCCACCGCGCGGAGAGCACGCCCGGCAGGATGTTGGCCCGGCCGTGGCTGCGCAGCTCACCGTCGACCACGAGCATTGCCTCGCGGGGGTGGCGCGGCTCCGCGAGGTAGTCCGTCAGGGTGGCGACCCGGATGCGCGGCCCGCTCACGGTCGGGTCTGCGTTGCCGCTCACGGTCGGGTCTGCGTTGCCGCTCACGGTCGTGTCTGCGAGCCCACTCGTGGTCGCACCTGCGGTCCCATGCCCGGTCGCCTCTGCCAGGCCGTTCGCGGCTTCGTTCAGCTCTGCCACCTCGGTCATCAGTGACGGGAGGGGCGCCGCGTGGTCGGTGCCGTACATCGCGAGGAAGTCGCCGGCATACGCCTGCGACTGCGTGGCCAGACGGGCGGCCAGGCGTTCGGCGGCCGCGCCGCTGCCGAAGACGTCGGCGGCGTTGCCGTAGCTGTTGACGAGGAACTCGGTGCGGATGCCGATGCCGTCCGGGGAGCGCCACCAGAACTCGTGGCTGTCGACCTCCGCGGGCACGCCGCGGTAGACGACGGCCTGCTCGATGCCGACGTGCCGGAGCAGCTGCGGCATCTGCGCGCAGTGGCCGAACATGTCGGGGAGGTAGCCGATCGGCATGACCGGTCCGAGGCGTGAGGCGTCGGCCCAGCCCATCTCGAGGTTGCGGATCATCGTCTCGCCGGAGCACAGGAACTCGTCCATGAGGACACGCCACGGGCCGATGGCCAGCTGGCCGCGGGCGACGAGGGCGCGCACCGCCTCGGTCTGCTCGGGGCGCACCTCGAGGTAGTCGTCGACCGCGGCCATCTGGCCGTCCATGGTGAACCGAAAGTCAGGCTCGCGCTCAGCCCGGGCGACGACGTCGTCCATGAGGTCGACGAGCCGCAGCCGGAAGCGCTGGAAGGGCTCGTACCACTCACGGTCCCAGTGCGTGTGGGGCACGAGCCACACCGTTGCGGTCATGGCTCACGATCATGTCAGCCGCAGTGCCCGTCGTCGTGGCGAGCGCCGTGGGCAATGCCAGCGCGGGCAGCACGACAACGTCCCGCTGCCGCGGATGCCGTTCGCGCCCGCCGTCGCGAAGAGCCCTGGTGGGCTACGCCGATGCGACGTGCAACGGGTCTAGAGGTCGCCTTCGAGGAACTGGGCGCGGCCGAGGCCGAACGACCAGTCGGCGGGAGTGTTCTCGACGACGGAGACGACGAGGTCGGTCGGGGCCAGACCACAGCGCGACTCGAGCTGCTCGGCGAGGGCGGCGTAGACGGCCTTCTTCTGCTGCTCGTCGCGGCCCTGCTGGGTGATCTGGATGACGACGACGTCGCGGGTGCGCTCGAAGCCGAGGCCGGTGTCGAGGGCGATGATGCGGCCGGGGCGGTGCTCGTGGATGATCTGGTAGCGGTCGCGCTCCGGCGCCGCGAAGTGCTCGACGAGGACGTCCTGGATGGTGTCGGCGAGGGTGCGGAGGTCCTCGTCGGACCGTCCTTCGATGACGTCGATGCGCACGAGGGGCATGGCAGCTTCCTTCTTCTTCTGGGGATCGAGCGTGTGGGGATTGGGCCGGGGGGTGCGGCGTGTGGGTCAGGCGTGTGGGTCGGCGCGGCACACCCGACTCGGCCACGTGGAGAGGGCGCCGCGACCGGCCCTTCTCCTTCGTACCCGACGGGCCTGCGAGGCGTTCCCAGCGTCCAGCGGACATGCCTCAGTCCCCGCCGGCGTGGGCGGGGAGCGGGGCGGGGCAGTCAGGTGTGCCAGGTGACGCCGCGGTCACTGACCGTCGCCTCGAGGTCGCGGTCGTGGACCTCGGTGTGGTGCTTGCGGCAAAGCAGTGCCCCGGTGTCGACGGATGTGTGGCCGCCGCGGGACCAGTGGATCGTGTGGTGGACGTCGCACCAGCTCGCGGGCACGGTGCACCCAGCCCAGGTGCACTCGCGGTCGCGGACGGTGATGGCCAGGCGCTGGGCTCGGGTGTGCAGCCGCTCGCTGCGGCCGACGTCGAGCGGTTGGCTGTCGCCGCCGAGGACCACGGGGATGATCTCCGCGTCGCAGGCCATGCGTCGCACGACGCCGGGCGACAGGACGTCACCCGACAGCGCGGAGCCGGAGCCCGAACGGCGGGAGCCCGTGCGCCGGAACGGCTCCGGGAGGTCGTCGCCGACACTCTCGCGGAGGTCGGAGAGCATGGTGTCGAGGTCGATGAGGACGACGACCTTGGCCTTGTCGGTGGTGGGCACTCCGGCGGCAGACGCGACGCCGCGCTGGACGATCTCGAGCAGCGCGTCCAGCCGCCGCCGCGCGGGGGTGCGTTCGTCCTGCTGGAGGGTGCGGCCGTGCTCGTCCTTCTCGGGTCTGGGCACCGACAGCGGGTCGATGGCGGACTTGAGGATGGCGGCGCCCTCGGGGTCGAGCATCCCGCGCAGCCCGACCATGCCGGTGGCGTTGGGCTGGGTGAACCACAGCCCCCTGGCGTCACGCCGACCGCGGTCGAGGGCGTCCTCGTCGCGGGGTGGCCGCACCTGCTCGGTGTGGTGGCGCACGAGGCGGCTCAGCTCCTCGGGGCGCAGCTGCCGTCCCTGGTCGGTGAGGTCGGCGAGCGCCGTCGCCATGTCGTCGGGGTCGGCGACCGGCGCGGTGCGCGCGTCGAAGTCGACGATCTGCGCCGCGTTGCCGACGGTGACCTGCTGGGTGGCGACGAGCAGCCGCAGCCGGGACCAGCGTGGGTCGGCCAAGGCGGTGCCGACGGCCACGAACGACTTCGCCTGGCCTGCCGTCAGCGAGGCGTCGTGGCTGCGCAGCCAGTCGGCCCGCGACAGTCCGTCAGGAGCGTCGACGCCCCTGGCCACGAGCTCGGAGACGATGTTGACGAGCATGACCTCGTGGTTGCGGCGCTGGCGTGCGACGCGCTCGGCGGCAGCGGTGAGGTCGGCGCTCGCGTGCCGGTCGAGGGCGAAACCGACCAGCGCGTCCACGGCGACCGCCTCGTGCCGCTCGCTGTCGGCACACGTGTCGTCGTGCGCTGCGGCCTGCTCGGACGTGGCCTCGATCCAGGCGGGGTCGTCGACCATCTCGCGCCACTCCGCCTCGGTGAGCGGCCGCACGTTGCCGGGGTCGAGCGCCGCCAGGCTCTCGCTCGACCACTCGGACCACGGGCCGTGCGCGGCGGTGACCGGACGCGTCTCCGGTGCGACGCGACGTGCCTGCCGGCGGCTGCCGTTCGACGAGCCCGGGGGCTCGGAGCAGGCGTCGGGCTCGGACGAGGGTGACGGCATACGTCCCGCGAAGCGCTCCCAGAAGTCGCTCGCAGACGTGCCACCGCTGGAGCGCTGCCGCGCCACCATGTCGGCGAGCCGGCCCCTCAGGAGCTCGAGCACGTCTGCGTCCTCTGCCATGAGACGACACTACGGGCGACCACCGACAGTGCCTTCGGCACGACGAGTGCGCCGAGGAGCGCGACCCCGGGGCCTGTCGGGCGGCCCGGCTGCCGTGACAGGGTGGAGGCGTGTTTCGTCTACCTGAGGCCTGGGTGTGGGACTTCTGGACCGTCGACGACGGCGAGCAGTACCACCTGTTCTTCCTCTACGCGTCACGCGCGCTCAAGGACCCGCACGCGCGGCACTACCGCGCCTCGATCGGTCACGCGGTCTCGCGTGACCTGGTCAATTGGGAGCGGGTCGTCGACGCGCTCGTGCGCTCGGACGCGCCGGCCTTCGACGACCTCGCGACGTGGACCGGGTCGGTCGTGCGGCACCCGGACGGGCGCTGGTTCATGTTCTACACCGGGGCCTCGCTCAACGACTCGGGCGCCAACGTGCAGTCCATCGGGTATGCCGTCTCGACCGACCTCATGACGTGGGACAAGGCGCCCGGGCCGGTGCTGCAGGCTGACGGCCGCTGGTACGAGAGGTACGCGCCGCCGCCGGAGGGGAACTGGCACGACGAGGCGTTCCGCGACCCCTGGGTGCTCGCCGACCCGGGCGGGGACGGCTGGCACATGCTCATCACGGCGCGCTCCGCGGCCGGCCCGGTCGATGACCCGTCGGACACGGTCGACCGCGGTGTCGTGGGGCACGCGTGGTCGGCGGACCTCGAGCACTGGGAGCTGCGCGAGCCGCTGGCCGAGCCGGGGCAGGGCTTCGGGCAGCTCGAGGTGTTGCAGCCCTTCGTCGTCGGCGGGCGGCAGGTGCTGCTCTTCAACTGCCTCGCCGGCGACGCGTCGGACCGCCTCAGGGCGACCGGCACCGAGGGCGGGGTCTGGATCGCCGAGGCCGAGACGCCGCTCGGGCCCTACGACATCGCCGGCGCACGACGCATCGACGACCCGAGCCTCTACGTCGGCAAGTTCGTCACCGTGCGCGGGACCGGCGAGACGAGGTTCCTGGCGTTCCGCAACGAGACCGGTGGCGCGTTCGTCGGGGAGATCACCGACCCGTATGCCGTCACCTGGGACGGCGACCGCCTGGTCCTCGACCCGCTGGGCCACTGACTCACTCGTAGCGCGCCGCCCGTAGCGCGCCGCGGCCCGTCGCCCTCCGCGCCCGCCCCGCCCTCGCTGACGCGCTCAGCGAGGGCTCGGTCCTGGGCTTAGCGGGTCGCCGCGTTCTTCCTCGCGGAGGCCGGGGCGGTGGGACCGTGGACGGATGAGGGTGCTCTTCGCGGCCCTGCCGGCGCACGGACACACCTACCCGCTCGTGCCGCTCGCGGCGGCGTTCCAGGACCTGGGCGCCGACGTGCTCTTCGCCACGGGGTCGCAGTTCGACGGGAGGCTGCCGGTGCCGACGACGCTCGGCGCCGAGCCGGGGTGGCGGTTCGCGGACGCGCACGCCGAGGCGTTCGCGACGATGCCGAAGGGCCGTCCGCCGTCCGACGACTTCGCCCGCGTGCTCTTCGTCGACGTCGCGAGCCCGCACCTGCTCGAGCCGACCTGCGCGGTGGTCGACCAGTGGCGGCCAGACCTCGTCGTCGTCGAGCAGACCGACGTCGCAGGCGTCGTCGCGGCTCGGCAGATCGGGGCTCCGACAGCGCTCTTCAGCGTCGTCGGGTGGGGGCCGCGGTGGGACGGCGTCTACGCCGCGGCGCTCTCACGGTGGGGCGCGCGGATGCGCGGCACCGACGGCTCGCCCGTGAGCTCGGTGGCTGAGGTGGCCGACGTCTACCTCGAGGCGCACCCGGTCTTCCTCCGCGAGGCGGGGGAGGGCTCGCACGACGCGGCGTTCGGCTCGCACCCGCCCTTCCCGACGCTCGAGCTGGCGCCGCGCGCGTGGTCCGAGCCAGGCCCTCCCGTGCCGGACTGGCTGACGGGAGAACGGCGCCCGGGCGACCCGCCGCGGGTGCTGTTGACGCTGGGGACGGTCTTCGGCAACAGCGAGAAGCTGCTCGCGGTCGCAGACGAGGTGGCCGCTGCGGGCTGCGAGGTGCTGGCCGTGACCGGGCGGTCAGACCTGGCCGAGGAGGTCGCGCACGAGCACCCGGCCGTGCACGTCGAGCCGTTCGTCGACCAGGTGTCGGTGCTCGGCCACGTCGACCTCGTGGTGCACCACGGCGGCTCCGGCACGGTGCTCGGGGCGGTCCAGCACGGCCTGCCGCAGGTCGTCGTGCCGCAGGGCGCCGACCAGTTCTGGAACGGCAACCGCCTCGTCGAGCAGGGCGCGGCGCGGGTCGTGCTGCCCGGTGATCCTCCCGGCAGCGTCCGCGAGGCGGTCACGGCGCTCGTCGACCCGGCGGCGCCCGAGCGGGCCGGCGCGCAACGGCTGAGGGACCACCTGCGCGAGCTGCCCGAGCCGGCCGCCGTGGCAGCGGAGCTCATGCGCGGCTGGGCGCCCGACGCCCGGGCCTGACGCGGGTCGTCGTCGGGTCGTCGTCGGGTCGTCGTCGGGTCGTCGTCGGGCGACCCCGTACGAGGTGTGCGGCGCGCGCCCGGCTAGAGGCCGACCGACCCCTGCATGATCCCGCCGTCGACGAAGACCGTCGTGGCCGTCGCATAGCCGGCGCGGTCCGAGGCGAGGAAGACGACCGTCTCGGCGATCTCCTCCGGCTTGGCGACGCGTCGCAGCGGGATCGCCGCGTCGAGGGCGGCCAGCTTGCCCGGGTCGGCGGTCGTCGTGGCGTTGATCGGGGTGTCGACGGCGCCGGGCCCGACGCCGACGACGCGGACGCCGTGCTCCCCGAGCTCGACGCCCGCGGTGCGCGTCAGCATCCGCATGCCGCCCTTGCTGACGCAGTAGGGGGTGTTGCCGGGCATCGGCCAGTCCTCGTGCACGGAGGTGACGTTGACGATGACGCCGCCGCCGCCCTGGGCGATGATCTGCTTCGCGGCGAGCTGGCTGCCGAAGAAGGCGCTCTTGAGGTTGATCGCGAGCACCCGGTCGTAGGCGTCCTCGTCGGTGTCGAGCAGCGACGTGCGCGTCTCGATGCCGGCGTTGTTGACCCACACGTCGATGCGGCCGTATGCCGTCACCGCCGCGTCGACGAGGCGGCGCAGGTCCTCGACCTTGCTGACGTCGGCGTCGACGCTGATCGCCTCGGAGCCCCCGCGGGTGATGACGTCGTCGACGGACTGGGCGTCCTCGGGCCGGGTCACGTAGTCGACGACGACCTTGGCGCCCTCGCGTCCGGCGACCTCGCAGATGGCGGCGCCGATGCCGCTGTTGCCGCCGGTGACGACGACGACCTTGTCCTGGAGCAGCATGATCAGTTCTCCTCGGGTGCTGGGGGTGCTGGGGGTGGTGTGGATGACGCGGGTGCCGGCGGCGCCGCTGGTGGCGAGGCCGGGTGTGGCGAGGCCGGCGGTGGCGAGGCCGGCGGTGGGGGCGGCGCGTGGAGGCGGCCATCGGGCGAGCAGATGAGGTGGGCGACGAGCGCGGTCCAGCCGGTCTGGTGCGAGGCTCCGAGGCCGCGGCCGGTGTCGCCGTGGAAGTACTCGCTGAACGTCGGGTGGTCGGTCCACAGCGGCCCGGGGCCTTGGTCGCGCGGATGGCTGGGCGGTGGCCCGTCGGGGCCGGGTCGGAAGAGCGAGACGAGGCGGCGCTGGAGCTCGTCGGCGACCTCGGCGAGCGTCGCGGTGCGCCCGGACCCGCGGGGCAGCTCGACGGTGAGCGCGTCGCCGAGTCCCTCGGCGTGCCGGCGCAGCGCGCTGACGATGAGCACGTTGACCGGCATCCACACGGGGCCGCGCCAGTTGGAGTTGCCTCCGAAGAGGCCCGTCGTGGACTCGCCGGGGTCGTAGCGGATGCCGAGGTCGCGGTCGCCGACGTGCTCGCTGAACCCGTCGCGGTAGGCCGCCGACAGCGAGCGCACCCCGTGCGGCGAGAGCAGCTGGTCCTCGTCGAGCATCACCTCGAGCAGCCGGGCCAGGCGGGTCGGGTCGAGCAGGCGCAGCAGGCGGTGCACGTCGGGCCGATCGGTGGTGCCGGCAACGGCGTTGAGCAGCTCGGGGCGGTTGGACTGGAGCCAGCTCAGGTGCGTCCCGAGCGTCGGCAGGGTGGCCGTCGCCCACGTCGGCAGCAGGTCGACGGCGAGCAGCGGCAGCAGTCCCACGAGCGACCGCACGCGCAGCTGCACGGTCTCGCCGGTGTCGCAGACGAGCGCGTCGTAGAAGAAGCCCTCCTCGTCGTTCCACAGCGAGATGCCCTGGCTGCCGAAGCTCTCCATGGCCTCGGCGATGCCACAGAAGCGCTCGAGGAAGGTGGTGACGAGGTCGCCGTAGGCGGCATCGCGGCGCGACAGCTCGAGGGCGATGCGCAGGAGCGAGAGCGTGTTGAAGGCCATCCAGGCGGTCGCGTCGGACTGCTCGAGACGCCACCCCGCGGGTACGTCACGCGACCGGTCGAAGAGGCCGATGTTGTCCATCCCGAGGAAGCCCCCGGCATACAGGTTCGACCCGTCAGGGTCCTTGCGGTTCTGCCACCACGCGTAGTTGAGGAGCAGCTTGTCGAGGATGCGCACGAGGAAGGCGTGGTCGCGCGCGCCGTCGATGACGTAGACCTGCCAGGCCGCCCAGGCGTGGACGGGAGGGTTGACGTCGCCGAACGCCCACTCGTATGCCGGGAGGGCGCCGTCGGGGCCCTGTGCCCACTCGCGGGTGAGCAGGAGCAGCTGGTCCTTGGCGAAGTCGGGGTCGACGTGGGCGAGCGTGACGCAGTGGAAGGCGAGGTCCCACGTGGCGAACCACGGGTACTCCCACTCGTCGGGCATCGAGACGACGTCGGCGAGGGCGAGGCTGCGCCAGGCGGTGTTGCGGCCGCCGGGTGCGGTGCGCTCGGCCGGCGGGGGCGGCTGGCCCGGGTCGCCGGCGAGCCAGTCGCGCACCGAGTAGCGGTAGTGCTTGCGGCCCCAGAGCAGCCCGGCGAAGGCGCGGCGCGCGATGTGGCGGTCGGGCTCGTCGGCGCTCGCGGGGATGACGGCCGCGTAGAAGGCGTCGGCCTCGGCGCGGCGGGCGGCGAGGACGGTGTCGAAGGCGGTGGCGGTGCCGGCGGTCTTGGCGTCGGCGTTGGCGTCGGCGGCGCTTTGGGTGTCGGCGGCGAAGGGCGCGTCGTCGTGGCCCGGTCCGCGGAGGCGGAGGCGCAGGCGGACCGAGGCGCCGGGTGCGACGGCGTCCCAGGAGCGGACGATGGCGGCCTTGGTGCCGGTGTGGTCGGGGTTGAGGCCGGAGGTGTCGCCGTGGACGACGGCGCGGTCGATGCCGTCCTTGGGCCAGGGCGTGCGGTTGGCTGGTGACCCGTAGAGGGCGACGTCGTTGGTCTCGTTGTCGCAGAAGAGCGCTCGCGCCTCGGGGGCCTCGACGTGGAGCGTCAGGGTGCCGAGGAAGGCGTGCGTGGCCTCGAGCGTCGGCCCGGCGGCGGGGTCGGCTGCGGGGTCGGTCGCGGGATCGGTTGCGGGGTCGGCGTCGAGCTGGCGGATCGAGGGCGTGCGGTCGTCGCGGCCCCAGGCCCACGTGTTGCGGAACCACAGCTGCGGCACGAGGTGCAGCGGCGCCTGGTCGGGCCCTTGGTTGGTCGCGACGATCTCGACGCAGATGTCGTCCGGGGCGGCCTTGGCGTGCGTCACGGTGATGTCGAAGAAGCGGTTGTCGTCGAGCGCGCCGGTGTCGGAGAGCTCGAACTCAGCCAGGTCGCGACCGCGCGACGCGTTCTCGGCGACGAGGCCGGCATACGGGAAGGCGGCCTGCGGGTAGCGGTAGAGCGCCTGCGCCCAGGAGTGAGTGGGGGTGGCGTCGAGGTGCCACCAGTACTCCTTGGCGTCCTCGCCGTGGTTGCCCTGCGGGTTGGTCAGGCCGAAGAGGCGCTCCTTGAGGCGGTCGTCGGCGCCGTTCCACGCGGCGAGACCCAGGTTGAGGAACCCGTGGCTGTCGCTGAGGCCGGCGATGCCGTCCTCGCCCCACCGGTAGGCGCGCAGGTGCGCGTGGTCGAAGGGGAAGTAGGCCCAGGCGTCGCCGTCGGCGGAGTAGTCCTCGCGGACGGTGCCCCACTGTCGCGCAGGCAGGTACGGGCCCCAGAGGCGCCAGTCCGCGCTGCCCTCGCGCGCCGCGCGCAGGCGCTGGTGCTCGGCCGTGTCGTCGCTGCCCCCTGCCACCATGGGGGCACCCTAGGCCAGCAGTCCGAGGGTGGCCTGAGGTTCGGCTCCACGCCCGTGCCGAACCGGTGACGCGGCTCGCCGGCGCAGCCATGCCGCCGCCCCGCCGGTGCGGGAGGGGGTCGGGGGAGGCGGCGTCGGGACGCTTCTGGGAGCATGCACCTTGCGACATCTCCCAGACGGCGGCGCAGCTCTCAGCCGAGAGCCTCCGCCCGCAGAAACGGCCAACCGGCTGTCGCCCAGCAACCGAAGGGACCACCATGAGTCCGCAGTCGAGCAGGCCGGCCGGGCCGCCGGCCCGGAAGCAGGCCCCGACCACCTCGCACCTCCCTGTCGTGCCGTCCCGTCAGGGGCGTGGGGCGTGAGCGGGGGCGGCGGTCGCCGGCAGCAGTCCCGCGGGCGGGGACGGGGCTCGCGACGCTCCTCGGACCTGCCCACCCTGCCGGCCGACGGCCTGCGCATCGTGCCCCTCGGCGGCCTGGGTGAGATCGGGCGCAACATGACGGTCTTCGAGCACGCCGGACGGCTGCTCATCGTCGACTGCGGCGTCCTGTTCCCGGAGGAGCACCAGCCCGGCGTCGACGTGATCCTGCCCGACTTCTCGTGGATCCGGGACCGTCTCGACAAGGTCGATGCGATCGTGCTGACGCACGGCCACGAGGACCACATCGGCGGAGTGCCCTACCTGCTGCGGGAGCGACCGGACATCCCGGTCGTCGGCTCGCGCCTCACGCTCGCCTTCCTCGAGGCGAAGCTGCAGGAGCACCGCATCAAGCCCGTCACGGTCCGGGTGAGCGAGGGCGACCGGCGTTCCTTCGGGCCCTTCGACTGCGAGTTCGTCGCCGTCAACCACTCGATCCCCGACGGGCTCGCCGTCGCGATCCGCACCGCCGCCGGCCTCGTGCTGCACACCGGCGACTTCAAGATGGACCAGTTCCCGCTCGACGGTCGGGTGACCGATCTGCGCGCCTTCGCCCGCTTGGGCGAGGAGGGCGTGGACCTCTTCCTCGTCGACTCGACGAACGCGGAGGTCCCGGGCTTCACCGTGTCGGAGGGCGAGCTGTCACCCGCCATCGAGGCGGTCTTCCGGACCACCCCCGGCCGGGTCATCGTGTCGAGCTTCGCGAGCCACGTACACCGCATCCAGCAGGTGCTCGACGCGGCCCGCGACCACGGCCGGAAGGTCGCGTTCGTCGGTCGGTCGATGGTGCGCAACATGGGGATCGCCGCCGACCTCGGCTACCTCGACATCCCCAAGGGCCTCGTCGTCGACCTCAAGCAGCTCGAGCGCCTCCCGGCGAACCAGATCGCGATGATCTGCACCGGGTCGCAGGGCGAGCCGCTCGCCGCCCTGTCGCGGATGGCGCGGCGTGACCACCCCATCCGGATCACGGAGGGTGACACCGTGCTGCTCGCCAGCTCCCTGATCCCCGGCAACGAGAACGCCATCTACCGCGTCATCAACGAGCTGACCCGCTGGGGCGCCAACGTCGTGCACAAGGGCAACGCGAAGGTCCACGTCTCCGGCCATGCCAGCGCCGGCGAGCTCGCCTACTGCTACAACATCGTCCAGCCCTCCAACGTGCTGCCCGTCCACGGCGAGTGGCGCCACCTGCGGGCCAACGCCGACATCGCCATCCGCACCGGCGTCGACCCGACCCGGGCCCTCATCGGGCACGACGGCGCCGTCGTCGACCTCGTCGACGGCCAGGCGAAGATCACCGGCTCGATCCCCGCGGGGCTCGTCTACGTCGACGCCATGACCGTCGGCGGCGCGACCGAGGAGTCCCTGCACGTGCGCCGGACGCTCGCCGAGGAGGGCGTCATCACCGTCGTCTGCATCGTCGACGCCGACACCGGCAAGCTCGTCGAGGAGCCCGACTACCTCGCCCACGGCTTCGAGCACGAGCCCGGCGACTTCGCCAAGGCCACCCCGGCCATCCAGAAGGCCCTGACGACCGCCACCAAGGAGGGCATCGACGACATCGAGCAGGTCGAGGACCTGGTGCGCCAGGCCATGTCCAACTGGGTCCACCGCCAGGCCCGCCGCAGCCCCCTGATCATCCCCGTCATCGTGGACGCGTAAACGGCTCGGCTTCGGGCTCGGGGTCGCCTCCGACCTGATGCATGTGGGAGTCGTTTACGCGCTGGCCTTCGAAGAGCTCGCGACGTGGACCGGGTCGGTGGTGCGGCATCCGGACGGGCGGTGGTTCATGTTCTACACGGGGGCGCGTCTGAACGAGGTGGGCGCGAACGTGCAGTCGATCGGGTATGCCGTGTCGACCGACCTCATGACGTGGGACAAGGCGCCGGGGCCGGTGCTGTCGGCAGACCCGCGGTGGTACGAGAAGCACGCCGACGGGCACTGGCACGACGAGGCGTTCCGCGACCCGTGGGTGCTGCCCGACCCGGACGGGGACGGCTGGCACATGCTCATCACGGCGCGCGCCAACCACCGCGACGTCGTCGACCGCGGGGTCGTCGGACACGCGTGGTCGGCCGACCTGGAGACCTGGGAGCTGCGGGAGCCGCTGTCGTCACCGGGGCAGGGTTTCGGGCAGCTCGAGGTGCAGCAGCCCTTCGTCGTCGACGGCCGGGACGTGCTGCTCTTCAACTCCATGATCGGTGACATGTCGGAGGCGGCTCGGGCCGAGGGAGTGACCGGCGGGGTGTGGATCGCGGACGCGAAGTCGCCGCTCGGGCCCTACAACATCGCCGGCGCCCAGGTCATCGACGAACCGTCGCTCTACGTCGGCAAGTTCGTCACCGAGCGCGAGTCCGGTGAGACGAAGCTGCTGGCGTTTGTCCACGACCGCGACGGCTCCTTCGTCGGCGAGATCACCGACCCGTATGCCGTCAGCTGGGAGGGCGACCGCCTGGCCCTCACGCCGTCGCGTTCGTAGGCCGGGAGCGTGCATGGTGCCCCACCGGACAGTGCCGACCCACGGACATCCCGGTTCTAGACACGCGTTCGGGGAAACCCTCACGGGGCGGATCCAGCGATACATCCGACTTCGAACACCTTGGTCGCCGCACGGATAGCTGTTTTGGGGCAGGCTGTCTTTCATGCCGGTAGAGATGGGGATATGGCGGATCGATGGGGACACTCCGAAGCGGCTGAGCGCCGCCACGTTGCCGTCCGAGGAGATGCTGGAGCAGTACCTCGAGAATGACCCCTCATTGCTCGGCGAACGACTCCTCGTGATCGGCCGCCAGGTTCGCACTCCGCACGGCAAGATCATCGACCTGCTCACGATGGATATCGAGGGCAACATCAACGTTCTAGAGCTCAAGCGTGATAAGACGCCGCGGGACGTTGTGGCCCAGGTCTTGGACTACGGCTCTTGGGTGCGAACGCTAGACCGCGACACCATCATCGACCTCGCCAACGGTCATCTCGACGACCCTTTCGAGAGCGCCTTCGAGGAGGTCTTCGGCATCTCCGCGCCCGATGAGCTCAATGCTGCGCTACGAATGACCATCGTTGCTACCGACCTCGACGCCGGCTCCGAGCGCATCGTCACCTACCTCCGCGACTTCGGGGTGCCGGTCAATGCCGTCTTCTTCTCGTATCTGCAGGACGGCGACCGCCACTACCTGGCCCGGTCCTGGCTCGCACGCGAGGATGAGGGTGAAACGGGCGGCGTGTCGTACGGAAAGTCGAAGAAGGGAAAGCGCGCCGAGTGGAACGGACGCGACTGGTTTATCTCCTTCGGCGCCTATACCGGCGGCAGGCAGTGGGAGGACGGGCGAAAGTACGGCTTCGTCTCAGCCGGAGGTGACGCGTGGTACTCGCGGACCCTGCGCAACGTGCCCGTCGGTGCGCGAGTCAATGTGTGCATCCCGCAACAGGGATACGTGGCTGTGGGAGAGACCCTCGGCCCGGCTGAGCGCTTTGATGCGGCACAGGTAACCGTTGACGGCGTGGACTCGGCTCTGGCGGATCAGCAGCTCGCCGGTTGGTACCGGCACGGCGAGGGTGGCATCGCGGAATCGGATGACGAGGCCGAGTGGGTGCTCCCCGTCCGGTGGATCGTAGCGAAGCCGCAGTCAGACGCCTTTTGGGATAAGGGAATGTTTGCCAATCAGAACAGCGCCTGCAAGCTTCGCCAGGAGTTCACGCTTGAACGGCTCGCTCAGCACTTCGGTCTCGACGAGAAGGACTTCACCTGAGGGGAGCCCACGGCCTCCCTTAGGACAACCGCGAACTAGGATGCCTCACCACGTTAACTGCGGCCGGCTCACGACCCCAGCAGGCGCTCGCCACTCGGGCAGTGTGATCCGCTCGACCTGTGCCCAATGAGATGCAGCGCCTTCGATTGCACTCTCCAACGACGACTGGTCGCGGATGGTAACGAGTACGGCCTTATCGCGAATGGCCCGTAGGTCGTCCATCGCGTAGACGAGCGCTCGACGATGGTCCTCACACCACGAGACCCGGTCGGGGTCTTCAAAGCCGAGGGGGTCCAAACCTGCAACCCAGTAGTCTGCGTCATCGATAATGATCGCCTGGTGAGATGCGCTCCACCACGCGTCAGAGTTCTCGGTCAGCGACGAGTCGAGATCGGCGCCGTCGAGCATGGCGATTCTGCTTTCTGGCATCCCCTGTCTTTTCAGCAGCCGTTTGGCAAATAGAGCGGCCTTGGTGCGTCCAGAGGCGCGAGGCCCCTCAATGATGATTCGCCTTGCATCGCCCCGCGACGCATCAGCTGCCCAATCAAATAAATGGCCGGGCCTCCAAGCGTGAGGTGTGGTGTCAGCGGTCATGTAAGTCCTCCTTGAAAGTTCTTATGTCAACCGGATTGGCTCTGATTGCGGGGGAGATTCCAACCCGTCTGGGCCTATCCCCCTGGGCGCCCTGCTATCTGCACTGTGAACGGTGTTCGTCCCATCACGACCCTTGCTGCCAACGGAAGAGCCACTTCTCTACCAACCTCGAGTTGCACCGGGGGTAGAAGGACATTCGAACGTTTTGAGGCTGGGTATCGCATCGCGGTGCCATGTTGGGTGTTGAGGTCCGCCACCCAGGTTGTGCCGCCCTCATTCATCAGCTCAAGATGATGGGGGTCCAGGTGCAGAACGTCGTCGGCTAGTTCAATCTCGCCTGCCAAGGAAAGAGTCGCTCCATCGGAGGCGCGTCCTACCCGGATGCTATCCCCGTCCTCCAGGACGAATCGGGCAATTTCGACTGATCCGTGCAGGATCTTGAGCCACACCGGGCTGCGCCACGCTTCTCCACGCTCGAGGTAGGACCCGCATTGTGGACAGAGGATACGACGCCTCTCCAGCCGCGGCAGAGCGACCATGTCACGGGGACAGGGCTCAGACCGGCAAAACCACTTGAAGTCGAGTTCAGGCGCGCCCTCGATGAGACCTAGCTGCTTGCGCTCTTGCTTGGCCGCTCGCTGGCTGATGAGGACACTTTGCAGACGATCGAGCGAGCGATCCACGAGGCAGAGGGTGCGGTCGCGCAACGTCCAACCCACGAGCCGCGCTTGCTCGATACCTGGGGTGCGGAGATGGTCGACGAACCGATCGTTGCTCAGGATCACGCCACGTTGGGAAATCGCCAATGCCAACAGGTGCGTGTCAGCGTCCGGCACCATCACAACCTCCCCTCGTGACGTCATCGCGTGGAGGCGCTGCGTGTCACTGCGCGACATGCCTCGCACAATGGACTCATCCGCCACGAGCAGCCATGCGACAGGCTCGCCACGCTCGCGCACCCAGAGCGCTCGCAGCCTGTCCCAACGCACGAGGGCGGCGTGGGAGTGACTGAAGGCAATCGAGGGGTCCTTGGCGACGTTGGACAGGTCGACGATGACAGGACCGTGGGATGCTCGCGCCGGTGGCACGTCAGCCGAGAGCCTTGATGTCAGCCGAGAGCGCGTCCCACCCCACCAGCATGTCGGCAGCCGTGGCCCATCGTCTATCGTCCGTGGACGCCACGCCGCGATCCAAGAAGGCGCCGAGGGCCGGGCTGATCTTTGGGCGGATGCTCTGGGCTGACGTGGCTGGATCGCCCGGCTTGGGCCGGTTGCCCTGTCCCCAATAGGCGGAGTAGGGATGCATGCCCGTAGCGAGCTCGAACAAGACGACGCTGGCCGCGAAACGATCGACGAAGCTGTCGGCGGCGCTCCCGTGCGCAAGAGCGTCTGGTGGAAGGTAGGGCATCGTCCCCGCCATGGCAGTTTGGTGACCGGCCGACCGGGTGAGATTGAAGTCAATGAGCTTCAGAGCGCCACGTTCGTCCACCATCACATTTGCGGGTTTGATGTCGCGGTGAACGACACCTTCCTGCTCGAGGTAGACCAGCGCGGCGAGCAACTGACGTCCCCACTGGAGGATGTCGGTCGCCGGCACGTGCGATGGCCGGCCCGTAACCGCCTCCAGTGTCTCGCCGTCGAGCCACTCCGAGATGATCATCCACTCGCCGTTTGCCGTCACCGCAATGGGTCCGAACACCCGGACGATGTTGGGGTGGGTCAGCTCCTCCAACGCCTTCACTTCTTGCCGCAAGGCTTGGTCGGCGAGCTGGGCGAACTTTGCGTCTGGATCCTTTCGGAAGAGCTTCCCGGCGAAAGCCTTCCCGTCATACTCCCGCTCCACCTTGTAGATCGTCCCGAAGGCCCCCTGAGCTCCAGGGGGTTGTTCGATCACCTTGCCCCAGCCAAAGAGGACGAAGCCGTTGGGGAGTGGGTCGGGGACAGATGTGGGAAGCCCTGGCGTGTGGGGGTCGATCTTCGCTCCCAGACTCGGGAAGTCGAACTCCGGATCGCGGACGAGGTCGCGCTCAGGGCAAGTCGGGGTGACGAGCGGCCCGTGGTCTACGCGGAAGCCAAGCTCCACAGCGCCGAACTCATCGACCCCGATCTCCGCTTGCGCCTCCTTCACCCGGCGTCTGGAGACGGTGGCCAGACGCATCGCCCATTCGAGGTCTTCCGAGGCCACGTCTGAGTCTGGGTCCGGATACAGCAGCTTGAGCAGGCCGTCGACCGTCTTTTCCGCCGCCTCGTGGTCTCGTCCTCTCCACTCATCGTTCGTCTCGATGCGTCCGCGGACGGCGACGTAGCGGTTCTCGCTGCGCAGCTCATGCCACCACTGGGCAAGGAGGTCGCTCACGAGCCCGTAGTGCGAGGTCTTGTGCGCCTTGCCGAGAGCAGGGACGTCCCACCCGGGAACATACGCGTGGAGACGGTCCATGAATGCCGTGTCGTCACGCATCGCCTCCGGCATCGGGCTGAGCAGATGACCCATCCGGAGCTGGTTCTCGACGTCGACCTGGAAGTTGCCGAGGAACGTCATGCCACCCTCGGCCCGGATGCTCTCCCGCCCTCGGGCGAACTCTCCACTCGCCATGTAGCCCTTCATGACATTGATGCCGTCACGATCCTTGAAGCGGATACCTGCGATCTCGTCGAAAGCCACGACATCGTGTTGGGTGACGAGGCCTCGCTGGCCGCTCGCGTTGTTGACGAAGAGCTGGGCGACTGTCGTCTGTCCCCCCGAGAGCAGGTACGCGTACGGCGAGACCTGTTGGAACAGATGCGACTTTCCAGTCCCACGAGGGCCGAGTTCGACCATGTTGTAGTTGCGCACCACGAAGGGGACCATGCGAAGGAAGTAGGCCTCTTGTGCCTCAGACGTCAGCGCGGCCGGCTCGAGCCCGACGCTACGCAGGAGGAAGTCCTTCCATTCCGATGTTGACAGCATGGCGCGAGCTTCGGCGAGCCGATCCAGTCCGGCGCGGGCATGTGCCTGGATGGGCCGGACCTCTGTGACGAGGAACGGACGCGGCTGGCCAGCGACGTAGGTGAGGGTCACCTGAGCGTAGAAGCCACCGGTGAGCATCCGGTCGTTGTTCACCACGAGCGGGGCGGGGATCAGAGCATCGTTGAGCTGAAGGCTGGGGAGATCGGCGATGTACTCGTCGCGGCCGGAGTCCAGCTTAGCGCGGATGATGTCGATGATCTGAATCGATCCCTGCTCGCGCGCCGCGGCCTTGAACAGCTCGTGATCGCCCGTCCGCACCACGCGCCGGCTGAGCAGCCGCTCGACTTCTTCGAGCCCCTCCTGGATCTCGTCCTCGTCGGAGGTCGCACAGTACTTGCCGATGAGGAACTCGCCGACGTACGTGGGCACTGAGAACCGCCCGCGGAACTTGTCAGCGAGGTCCTTCCTCACGACGAGGCCCTCGAGCTGTTCGGTGACGATGGTGTCGATGCGGTCCACGGTGTCAGTCCTCAGGAATGGATGTGGCGTTCTGGGCCAGCAGGCGGTCGGCAAGGTCGACGACGACCACATAGGCGGCCTCGCCCGCGTGCTGGTCGTCTGCCATCAGTCTGGCCCGACCGCCCTTGAACTCCTTGGGACGACTCACCAGAGACGTCGAAGAGTCGGCCGCGTGGCGTCGAATGTCGACGCGCGCTCCTTCTGGGACCCAGTCGCACTCAACTCGCAGCGTCATTCCGACCCAGGAGAGGTCGACGCCACCGCTCGCTGCGACTGATGTGGTGCTCGGCGCGCTGACGGCAAGGTAGGGCACAACGGACTCTTGGGGGCTGATGCCGCCGTGCTCGTATACCTTGCCTTCTTCGAAGGCGTGGATGCCGGGGGCCACCACGATGTCGGCATGGCGGTCCCAAGACCACGGGAGAGTCGAGATTCCCTCTGGCACAGCAACGCCCTCCCTCAGACGGGCACACCGACCCTTGCGGATGACCGTCAGATGCTCGGGTAAATGGTGCTTTGGCAGCTTGCTCGGGAGCAGGAGCCAGCCGTGGTCAGTGATGAAGACGACGCGGGTCCACCCCGCTGCCAAGAGCTCCGCGGCGCGTCTCGCCAAGGCGCCCACCTGGCCGGGAAGGTGAGCGGCGATTCGATCCCCCAGGTCGTGCCCCATCGAGTCGATGTCGCCGGCTTCGGTCCAGCCGAGACCGGCTGGGTCACCGTCCGTGCCGGGCGGGATGAACTGCCATCCTGCGTCATCGAGAGCACGCTTGAGCTGGTCTTGGGAGTAGCCTGCCCCGTCAGTTGTCTTCGGCGCCAGCCCCTCGCCGCTACCGAAGGCCGATGCAACCGGAGAGACGGAGGGCTTGCAGGTGCTCGTGACTGTGGGCACTCCAGCGAGCCGCCACTGCAGCTCGACTTCGAGACCCCTCGTTTCGACGACCTCGGCGAGTGACTGCGCGACGTCGAGCCGCAGGCCGTCCACGAACACCAGGCAGGTGCCCGCAGGCTCGGTCGAGACTGTCGGTCGTTCGCTGTCTCCGGTGGATCCGTCCCATGCGCCTCGAAAGGTAGCGACCGTGGCCTCCAGCCACGGGCGGTACAGGCTTTCTCCCGCCTTCACAACATCAGGGAGGCGGGCGTGCCCGGGCTCGAGTGACTGCAGTACGCGGATGAACGCATCGTCCACCTTCCACCCAGTGGCGGCGTACTCGGTGGCGAGCTCCGCCACGGTGCTTCCCGTGGCCAGGGTCTCGGTCAGCTCAGCCAACGCGCCCAATGAGGTGACCGCCAGTGCACCCGGCGTCTGGCCCAGCTGAGCCCAGACGGTCTGAAGACGCGCCCGGTGTGCCTGCATCAGTCTGGTCACGCTCGCTCGGATCTCGGGAGCCGACCTTCCCGGCAGGGTGCTGAGGGCCGAGAACACGTCGGCTTCGGCGTCGGCGTTGAGCTGCGGCCAAGAATCGGGGTGAAGGGGAATCAGATCGTCCGGCTTGGCTTTGCGAAGCGTGGCCGGCAGCCCGGGGTAGGCCGCGGGCGACTGGGCGAAACGGCTCCACACCTGAGCCCACGGGCCTTGCCGGTCTCCCAGCTTCGCACCTGCGGCGAGAGGACCGTCCTTCTCTGGATCCACCTTGTACTTGCCCGACACAAGGTCCACGAAGCCCGACCAAACGTCGTCGCGCCGCGCGTCCTCTTCGAAGCGCTCGGGGTCGTCGAGCCACTGGAGAATGGTGCGGATGGGGTCGTCAACGACCAGTGCGTTGAGCGCATCTGCGTCGAGGCGGCGGCCTCGGAGATCCGACATCTCGTGGTCGAGCATTCGCGGGATGGCTCTCGACAGGGCGGACTTGGTCCGCGCATCGGCTGCAACGTCCAGGCCCAGGCCCTGAGCTGTGTTCGTGAGGAATGCGTACAGGGTCCAGTCGTTCGAGTTTCGTTGAGCGAAGAATGAAGAGCGCACTATCAGCGCTGCCAGCGGCTTCAGAGCGTCGGCCAAGGACTCGACATCCGTGAGCCGCCGCCGTGAGATGCCGGGCAGGTACACGACGGGCGGGAGGGTGCGATTCTCGGCACTCTGGGAGCTCACAGCCAACCGCAGGAAGGCCGCCGGGCCCGTCCACGAAACCTGGTCGTAGTCGCCGAGCCGCAGCACGGGAATCGTCGCCTCGAGCTGGCGCACGACGGTTTCCCACTCGCGGTCGGCATCTGGCCAGACGATCGCCAGCGGTGCTTCGACGTCGCCAGGGTTGTACTCGGCCGCCGCTTGCAGCGCATTTATCAGCGCATCCCGCATCGTCACGGGTGCGGGGCGTGTCGACGTCGTGCTCACGCAGTGGCTCCTCGAGCTGTGTGCTTCTCGTCGGTGGTGTAGTGCAGGTCGTTCAGGCGTTCGGACCCGTCGGGGTTCTTACCCCGGTCCTTGGTCCACTTGATGTTCGGCTTGACTCGCAGGATGTCGGCCGTCATGAATGGCCGGATGTTCAACCGCACCCCGTCGTCGAGGTCTGGGTCCCACCCGATCGGCTGCTCAGCCAGGTCCTTCCACCGCACGAAGATGTCGTAGGGCGGCTCGCCCTCCAGGATCAACCGCAGCTTGCGCTGCAGGTCCTCTGCCGCGGCCAAGCGCTTAGCGGCACCTGGCACCTCCCGAGCGACGTCGTCACGGACCCTCCCCATCCACCAGCTGCCCAGGTAGTCATACGTCAGCCGCTCGAGCAGGCGACGGTCTAACCGGTGGTAGTTCACCAACGCCGAGAACCCATCCGGCGTCCCGTCCCACACCTGCCAGATGAACGGACGATTCCCGAACACCTTGATGTGGTCCTTAAAGAACCCGTTCCGCAGCCACGCCTCCAAGCCGGCACGCCCCGCCCTCGCGCCTACTTGGGTTAGCAGCTGGTCCAGCACAGCCGGAGACCACTCGTGGCCCCACGCCGCCGACAGCAAACCCAACAAGCGGTCCGCCGCAGGCAACTCACCTCCCACCGGAGGCAGGCACACGACTCCGTCGTCATCCGCGAGCCCATCCAGCATGTCCGGCACCTGATCCGGCCAGCTAAACCCCAACAATCGCGCCACAGCCACGTGCAACGGCTGATCCGATCCAACCGGTTGTCCCTTGAACAACCACTGCGTAGCATCCGGGGAGAACGGCTCAGGAACTCCTTTCGGATACTCTCGCGCCGCCACTGATTGCCAACGCTCAATATCGAACGGAATGTTGACCATTGAGTCGGTGTCAACCCCAAGTTTTTGATTGCGTTGACGAACCTCCGAGACGTATTCCGAAGAGGTGAGGAATTCAAGAACCGCTGGCAAATGATTCGAGTCTCGCGGGATGAGTGCGTATGAATTGTCGTCGAAGATCTCCCCACAGTATATCCCGGCGGGGAGATCTGACATCCGCGCAACAATCACGCCTTTCTTACCCCATGCGTGACTTCCTCGGATGCCGAACTCGTGTACACCCCTTGCCCAAGCCTCTTTGGGTGCAAGGATTATTTGGCGCTTCCCCGAGAATAGATGCTCGCCATCGGGGCCGGACTCCAGCCTCTGCCACGGTAGGGAGATACCTGGAAGCTCCCAGAACTCTCGACGGACGCGCGTAGTTTGGCCGGGCTTCGAACCGTAATGGGCCTCCACGTACGCAGCCAGCAAAGGATGCCCGGCATCCGCAACTGGAGCCAGAACGAAATTGGGCACTGAGCGAATTTTCGCTTGCCTCGACGTCGAGAATGGCTCGGAGACCAGGCTTTGGGCCTTGCCGTCAGGGCCTTTGGTTGACGACAGGTCTAGATATAGGGAGTGAATTTCCCGGTCTTGCCCACGGCTAAGAATGAGTAATGCGGACTGCACTACTTCACCTGAAATTGCTTGGAAGGCGCCTGCTCCCAGCCGGGCGACGAGGTGAATCGACAAGTTCTCTACAAGGTCCTGTCGAAAGGTTCTGTATGATTTAAGGAACAGGGGGGTCTGTGGACTGACAAGCACTGCGGTCTGACTCGCCCGGTTCCCGGACCATCGCTCCAAGATTGCAGTCGCCAAGTCATTCTTCGAATGAGGTAGATGCTGCAGCAGATATGAAGCAAGCGACGGAGACTGTCGACCCAGGCCCAAGTAGGGAGGATTCGTCGCCACCAAGGTGAAGTCGCCTGATAGATAGTCAGCGGCTCTGGCGATGCCGGCGGCGGCCTCTCCGAACACCGCAGCAGCGGGATCATCCCCGTGTTTGCCGGCCTCAGCGGTTAGCGCCTGCCCGACCAGTGGGGCGACCTGGTGCCAGTCGACCGACTCCAGCCCGGCATCCTCGGCAGCACGGACTGGGTCGATCAGGCTGCCGAGGGTGTCAGCGTTGACGAACAGGCTGTGCAGCCGCGCCAACGCCGCCTCCACTCGTTCGTCCCCGTTTGCAAGCACCGTCCATTCCGACAGCGGCGCCCGTGCCGGGATCCCGGAACATGCCACCTGCGGCACCGGCAACACCCGATACCCGCCGGACTTCCACGCCTCCAACGCCAACGCGAACGCCGCGATCTGAGTGCACCGTGGATCCAGCTCCAACCCGAACAGGTTCTCCCGCAACACCGCATCCTGCGCCGCCACCGGGTCCAGGCCCTCCTCCTCGGCCCGCATCCGCCACAACATCCCGAAGGCCGCCACCAAGAAGTGACCTGACCCGCAACACGGGTCCATCACCGTCACCTCAGCCGTGCGCTGCGGCCATTCCTCGAACGAGCCGGCCGCCGGCGTCCCTTCGTCGGTGACCCGCAGGAACTCCCAGCCCGACACCAACGGCGACTCCGGGTGGCGGGCCGCCCACCACGCCCCCAACGAGTTCTCCAACAAGAACCGCACCATGTAGTCCTCGGTGAACAGCTGCGTCACCGGCGACAGGTCCGCCCCACCGATCTTCCGCTCCGACCGGTTCACCTCATCCTTGCGACGCGACTGCCAGTACTGGTACACCCACCCCAACGCGTCATCCGCCCGCAGCACTTCCGCCGGCAAGGATCCCAGCAGATCCTCCAAACGCTGCCGCGTCTCCACCGGCAGCCGCATCGCCAACACGGGATCGTCCATTCGGAAGATCCCCGGCAGCATCGCCGACGCGAACCGGGCCGCGACCTCCCACTGGTCCGGTTCGCCCAGCTCCGCCGCGACCTCGGCCAGCTCGTCCACCGACACCGGCTGTCCAGCGATGTCGTCCACCAGCAGCTCGTTGTCAGCCAGGAAGCGTGCGAACAACATGCGGTGCCAATGCTCGAAGCCCGCCTCGGCAACCAGGGCCTCAACTGATCCGAGCTGCCGCGCCCGGGCCCTCAACCCACGCCGCAACACGCGATCCGACTCCGACAGCACCTCCGGAACCCGCTCAGCCCCAACACCCAGCAGCTCCACCCGAGAAGCACACGCTGCCTCCACCACCTCACGGGCCTCAACCACCACCCCCTCCAGCAGGCGCCGCTCAGCCGACGACAACACACGACCCACGAGATTGCCTCTCCTAACCCTGAATGCTGACGGTCCGACCGGAATCGAGCTGGCTGGTGATGAGTTCCCTAATGCGCTGGACGTAAGCGTCGGCCTGTTCGTGCGTCTCGATCACTTGCCCCGGTAGCGCTAGGGGTACTGCTTGGGGCGCGAACCGGTGCACGAGCTCCTCCCTGGCGGCCGCTCCGGCCCCGGCAGCCGCAGGGACGGCCTGCTCCATCAGTTCGACGGGGTGTTTGGCAAGGTGCTCCAACAGGGCGGAGTCGCTGGCGATGCTCGGCTCAGCCGGCGGTGTGAGCCGGTGGTCCCGTTTGAGCTCCTCCTGGGCAGCGGCGTCGAGCTCGTTCCAGTGCGCGGCCTTCGCGAGCTTCTCGGACTCCGCAGCAACCGCCGACTGTGCCGCTTGATGAAGCTCGCGAATCCGGTCTCTCAAAGCCGACCTCGCCGCAGCGAGAACATCGTTCAGTGGGTTCGGGTCGTCGAGGAGGGCCCGCTGGTCACGGATGGCGTTCAGCTGTGACTCCAAGTGACCATGCGCCGGCAGCGATACGGCGTGCGTGACAAGCCGTACGGCTTCCTCCCACTCACGAAGGCGGGCGTCCTTCTTCTGCGCTTGGCTCTGCCAAGTCTCGTACAACCCGACCAGCTCCGCGGCCGCATCCGCGACGGCAGCGTCGCGCTCGACGCCGACCTTTCCCTTGAGTTGAGCGATACGGGCAGTGTCCGGGGATGCTGGCGCAGGAGCAGGTCCGCCCGCGGCTGATGCCGCTGCCGTCAGCGCGTCCAAGCTGGCCGGGACATCGGGGGGGCTGGCAGAGACGCCGACCCTGTTGGCGAGGAGCTTCAGCTGCTGTCTCTGCTGAAACGTCAGGGCGATCGCCTCGACGCGGAACTCCAGCTTGCCCATGCCGTTCTCGGTGAGCTGGGAGGAGAGCACTCGCCGGGCGCCGTCCCAGGCGGAGACTTCCTCGCTGAGGACCAGCGCAGCGAGCGCGCCCCAAACCGCCTCTCGAGGCCACCCGTAGGGCGCGGCCGAGAAGTGCTTCTGCAGTGCGAGGCCGGTCGTGGACTGCGCTTGAAGCTGCGTCTTCACCTCCTTCACGACGACGTTGCTTCCCATCGGCCCTTGATGGCCGACCACACCCAGGGCGTCGGTGTTGCCTTCCTTGGCGCGCTTGAAGACGGTGCCCCAGCCGCTGTGGTCGGCTTGGCGGAACTGCGGGAACTTGCGCACCGCGGCGTTGGAGAGTGCTGCGCTCAGGGAGGAGGTGAAGGTGCCGCCGGTGGAGACCGCATCACCGCCGCCCGCGAGGATCTGGGCTGCTCGGACCGCGTCGGAGGCGTACCCCTCAACTTTCTCTCTCGCGCGTCTCTCCTGTGACTGCATGGCGTCCCGTGCCTTCACGCCCTCCTCCGTGGTGGGAGCGGCCATCGTGCTCAGCACGTACGCGGCGGCCCGCCAGTCGGCGATGGCGTTCTTGAAGTCTTGGTCGCGGGTCTTGGGGACGAACACCGTGACGACAGAACTGTCCATCCCGAGCTCGGCGGCAGTCGTCCGGATGAGGGCTTCCGTTGTGTCCCAACCGTTGCGGATCCAGACCAAGAGCTCCTGGTCGGTTTCGTGGGGAGCTGCCTCGCCAAAGTGTGAGGTGTACTTGCGGGGAGTCCGCGTGCTGCCCTGAACGACCTTGACGGTGGACATTTCCATGCCAAGACGGGTTCTCAGGGCGTCGTCCCGTGCCTGAAGCTGTTCGCTCGTGTTGATGAGGTAGGCCTGCCGTCGTTCGCGGAAGGCGCGGTTCCACTCGGCATCCGTCGGGCTCTGGAGGCGGTACTCACCCTCGTCGAGGACCAGGAGGTCCCCAACCAGAGGATCGAGCAGCGCCGGGAGCCGGGCCCTCAGGGCCGCCGACCCGGCGTTCAGGTCGGTCACCATTAGGTCGGCCAAGGTCTCCGTATTCGGTCGCAGACCCTCGCCTTCGTCCAGCTGGCTGATGAGGAAGACGAGCTCCACCGCGCGGGCGCGCAGGTCGCCGTCGGCACTCCCGTCGCGGACCGCCATGATGCGGTCCCCCAGCTCATGAAGAAGCACACCCTGGTTGAGCATGTCGTCTCGCTTGCTGCGGAAAATGACGTCGCCCGGTACGACGTTGCCCAGCGGTTGTTGGGCGACCTCTCCGACCGCTTCGAGGGTGACCCGGAGCTGACTGCGGAGCTGGCCGGCGGCGCCTCGATCCACCGCTCGCAGGGCGCTCTCCATGAACCGGCGGCGCGTCGGGAGGAGCGGGTAGTCGTTCACCAAGTCGGACTGGTCGGCAGGGTGCGCCGCAAGCTTGGTGCCGCCAAGGTGGCGAGCGATCTCGCCGCTCACTCGCGCCAGAGCATCCTCGAGGTCGGGCCGGTGAACGGGGTCCTTCCGGAGCACGACCTGACGCACGACCGTTTCTACGTCGCGGCTCTGCAGCTGGACCTGCATCGTGAAACGGTCCTGGAATCGGGCCAGCATCTCGTTGGCCGTGAGAGCGGACTGCCCGGCTGCGACCACGAGTAGACGGCCCTCGAACTCTCGGGTCAGCCGCTCGATGATGTTCTGCATCTCGAGCAGGAGCTGGACGTCATCGCCTAGGAACTGCTGCATCTCGTCGACAACGAGCAGGGTGAGCGGGAGGTTGGCCCTGTCGCCGTACTCGGAGTCGCGTGCGATGCCCTCGAGCACCTCCCTGATCGTGTCGACGACCATGTCATCGGACACGTCCCGGATCTGGTAGTTCGCCTGGATCGACCGCCCGGCCTCGGCGACGGAGTCGGCCCAACCCGGCTTCACCTCCAGGAGGGCCTCCCGGATCGCAGAGGACACAAACAGGTTGCGGTTGACCTCATCCGGCCCCTTGTCGCGCTTCGCCAGCGCCTTGAGGAACTCCTCCCAGAGGCCGTCGGCGCGAAGCCACATCGCAAACCTGGCGGGGCCGTACTGGGTGGGCAAGTCGGCGGATGAAAGGACGATCTCCAGCAGCGGCTGCGCCACGGAGGATGAGCTGCCCTGGCGAAGGACTCCGCCTGCCGCGAACGTGACGGCGCGATCGCGCCTCAGGAAAGAGTCCATCTCCCTGAGTAGGTCACGGACGTCGTCGGGAAGGTTGACGAGGCTGCGTGCCGACACCCCGTCGATCGTGGGATTGGTCCAGAGGTAACTGAGGACGCGGAGGAAGTGGCTCTTGCCGGAACCGTAGAAGCCCGAGACCCAGCAGGCCGGTTGTACCTGTCGGTCCACACTTGCCAAGAACGAGGTGAGCAGTCGGCGAAGGCCCTCGCGGTACTCGCCCTCCACGACAAACTGTTCCAGCTCGTACTTGAGCACGGACCATTCAGCGTCCGTGCGAGGTCGGTCCAGCGTGGTGACACCGTCGTTGGGGAGCTTGCGACCAGTGGGGTCGACAGCGAACACGTCACGGTTCAGCATCTGCGTGGGCTCCATCAGTTGATCGGTACGGCGAGGTAGTTCCAGCCGTCGTGGGCATCGAGAAGTCGGTAGTTGTTCTCTTCCCGGGCGCCGGGGAAGAAGACGAGGAAGCGGCCAGGGATCACGCGGGAGACATCGTTCAAGATGCGCGAGAGTCTGACCAGGCCGAAGAGTGAAGCTGCGCCGAGGAGGGCCGAAACTGTGGCATCGCTGGCGTCGCGAAGTTGGCGTGAGATCTCCTCAACGACGTACTCCGCAAACTCGTCCAGCGCCCCGAACTGGAGCGCCTCTGGGTCCTCGAGATAGGCGTCGCGGTACTCGTGCTGCGACAGCCAGGTCTCGAAGGTGGTGCTGATGTCGATGAGCTGCCAGGTCCGGCCGGCCGCCTCCGTGGCGGTCTCGAACATCGGGAGCCGGTGGCGCAGGCGACGCTCCGAATCGGGCCGGTAGGTCAGCATCCACACTCGCTCGGGCCCGGATACTGACGAGCGCCACGGCTCGCGGAGCAGACGCTCGTAGGCGCGGCAGGCGTCATCAATGGCACTCATCGTGCATCACCCTCCATGATGGGCAGTCGTGCGCTGTCGAGGGGCGCCAGCAAGGCGCTGAGGTCTATCTCCGTCACGTGACCTCGGGAGCGATACTCAAGCCATCCCTTGCGACTGGCCTGGTGAGCCCGGTCATGGAGAAGCGGACCTGGCGCGTCGAGATATCCGGCGACTGACGTCGAGAACAGCCCCTCCCCGGAGACGCCCTGCTGACTTCCAAGTACCAAGGCCATGGCGACCGCTCCGGCGGTCGGTTCGACGCGGTGCCGTGCGACCGTGCGCCCTGCGCGGTGGAGGTAGCCAGCCTGCGCCCAGGACGACAAGGCGTTCCGGCCAATCTTGTCTCGGATCGCCGGCGAGTAGGAGCCGGGGTGCTCGGCCTCCACAGCGCGGGATAGGTTCGCCGAGGTGACGATGGCACCCTCACCGATGGGAAGGATCGCGGGGACCGTGGCGCACAACGCCGCGTCACGGACCAGCGCCATCAGCATGGCGATCTGGCGCCGTCCGTCGCGATCGCGACGCCACAGCCGCAACATCGCGCGAAAGGCAGGGACCTCCGGGTCGAGCGCGTACAGCTCGCGGAGGTATCGGTGCGTGCGCTGTCGAGAAGACACCGAGGCCTTCGCTGCCACATTCTCGTCGATGATCGCCGAGCGGTAATCGGCTGCTGACGATCTCGGGTCGCAGGAGGCCAGCACCGCCGACAGGTCAGACAGCAGGATGGTGCGGCTCGTGTGAGCGCCCCCGCTGCGCTGTTCTGTCATCGCACTCTTCCACTCATCTCGCCGCCAAACTAGCAGCGTCTGTCAGGCTCGCCGGCTACCCCACACCGCCAATCGAACTTGTGCGGTCTTCGTGGCTTCGGAACGCTGTCGCACCTCCAGCATTCGTTTAGGCACAGAATGTGTTCGATCCGGTCTACTGTCTCCACCGGGTGCTTGGGCTGGGCGCAGGGGGAGGCACATTGTGGCCGATCTCTGAGGGTTGGTGCCACTGCCGCTGCGGTCTCAGACCTGTGCTGACCCTTGGGCGTGGCCGGTCACGACGCCCTGGACGCCGCTCTGTCGGCGATGACACCGGCTTGGACCCGGTTGTCGACGCCGAGCTTGGTGAAGGCGCTCTGCAGGTGGGTCTTCACCGTCGTTTCGCTGACGTAGAGCTCCCTGGCGAGGTCAGCATTCGACAGCCCGCGAGCCAGCCCCGAGACGACGTCGCGCTCCCGCGCCGTGAGCGTCGCCATGAGCCGAGCGGCCTCTGCGCGCTGAGCCGCTGCCGGGTCCTCCCGGACCTGGGTGAACAGTTGGGCCGCCGTCTTCGGTGACACAGCTCCGAGCCCGCCGGCCACGTTGCGGATGCCGCCGCAGATCTCCTCCGGCGATGCGGTCTTGAGTAGGAAGCCGTCAGCGCCGGCGCGGATGGCGCGCTGAGCGACGTCGTCGTGGTCGAAGACGGTGAACATCAGCACCTTCGGCGCCTCCGGACGCGCCTTGACTGCGGCGATCGTCTCGATGCCACCCATGCGAGCCATGCGCACGTCGAGCACGATGACGTCGGGTCGGTGCGCTTGCACCGCGGCGACCACCTCGTCGCCGTCGCTCACCTCCGCCACGACCTCGAGGTCCGAGGCCGCACCGAGCATGTGCCGCAGGCCCATCCGCACCATCGGGTCGTCGTCCACGAGCATCACGCGTATCGCGCGCTCGGAGCCGCCGGCGTTCACGTCGTCCATCGGATCCCCTTCGTCGAGTCAGCTTCGGGAGCGCGCCACGGCAGGCGGATCGACACCCGAAAAGCCGCGTCGGCGTCGACGCCAGCCTGCATGTCGCCGCCGTAGTGCTCCACGCGCTCGCGGATCCCGGTCAGGCCCATCCCGGCTCGCGCGCCGCCGTCGGCAGCGCCTGCACCATGCGGCCCGACCGGCGGTGGCAGGTGGTTCGCGGTCGCGATGACGAGGTGGCCCTCGGCCGGACTGCCGGTCACGGACAGTCGCACACTGACCGTGGAGGCGTGCTTGCGCGCGTTCGTCAGCAGCTCCTGGACGATCCGGTAGGCGGCCTGGGCGATGTACGGGTCGAGCGCTTCGCCGTCCTCGACGTAGACCGTCGCGACGAGTGGCATGCCGGCGGTCACCGAGTCGTCGATGAGGGCACGGACGTCGCGCAGCGTCTTCGTCGGCGCAGCGACGTCGGGGTCGTCGGAGCTTCGGAGCAGGTCGAGGAGGCTGTGCAGCTCGGCCACCGAGCGTGCCGCCGTCTCGCGCACCACCTTCGCCGACTCCTTCATCTGCGCCGTGGCCGGGCGCGGCACCGCAGCTGCGGTCTCCGCCTCCGTCGCCGACGCGTCTGCCATCGCCTGCAGAGCGCCGGCGTGCACCGAAAGGATCGAGAGGTTGTGGCCGAGGCCGTCGTGGATCTCGCGCGCCAGTCGCTCGCGCTCGGCCTGCCTGGAGACCTGGTCGGCCAGCGACGAGACCACCTCGCGCTCCTCCGCCACGACGACAGCCGCCGTCTTCAGCTGCGCCCTCGTCCGCAGCCAGGCTCCGATGCCGACGAAGAGCGCCACGAGCACCAGGGTGAGGACCACCACGACGAACCATCCGACAGGCTCACCGTCGGCGGCAAAGAGACTGCCCCAGAAGGAGACCGGTCGCGGCGTCCACCGCAGGTCGCGCGACACAGCGAAGAAGGTCGCGGCCACGACGAGCGGGGCCAGCCGGTAGGCGTCGACGAGAGGCCGGCAGATCACGACCGACATCAGGCCGATGAGGGCCGCCGTCGGGCCGAGTTGGACGAGGGTGGCGGCGCACCCGACGAGCGTCAGCACCACGGGCCACCGCTGCCGCCAGGCCACGGCGACCATGAGCGTCATCCCCAGGAGTGCGATGAGCATGCCGACACCGCTAGCGGTGTCGGACATCGCGACGGGCAGCCCCGCGGCGGCCCGGCGACGGCCGTCGAAGCCACCCGACGCATACACCGCGTCCACGAGCAGCAGGAACCCGAGCCCCACGCTGCGTAGCCGGCGCAACCAGAGGTCGCGGCGCGAGAGGTCACGCACCCACGGGGGCAGGCTGGACGGCATACCCGAAAGGTAGGGCACGGCGCCGACCACGGCCCTCCACCGTTCGGGCGATTTGGCCCTCTAGGTCTCATCCTTTCGGTCAGCGGACTCGGTCCACTCGGCCGAGGCGGCAGCCGGCGTCCACGCGAGACGGTCTCCCCGGCATACAGCAGACCGATCCCAGGGAGACTCACCATGAGCACCAACCAGCCGCACGACCCGACCCAGCAGCCCATCTGGCAGCCGCCGATGGTCCCCGCGCCGCCCGTCCCGGCGCCGCCGGGCAAGAGCTGGTTCGCCCGGCACAAGATCATCACGGGGCTGCTCGCCCTTGTCCTCATCGGCATCGTCGCGAGCGCCGTCAACGGGGGAGGCTCGGGCTCGCCCACGAACACCTCGTCCGGAGCCGCCGGCGGACAGGCTGGCGACGCGTCCGCCGAGGACGCCCCGGCCTCCGCGAAGGTCGGCCAGAAGGTCCGCGACGGCCAGTTCGAGTTCACCGTCACCAAGGTGCAGAAGGGCGTGAAGTCGGTCGGCGACCAGTACCTCAACGAGAAGGCGCAGGGCCAGTTCGTCCTCGTCAACGTCACGGTCAGCAACATCGGCGACTCCGCGCAGACGCTCTCGGACTCCTCGCAGAAGGTGCGCGACGCCAAGGGGCGCGAGTTCTCCAGCGACACGGCGGCCGCGATCTACGTCAAGGACAACAAGGTCTTCCTCGAGGAGATCAACCCCGGCAACACGGTCAAGGGCACCCTCGTCTTCGACATGCCCAAGGGCACCGAGCCGGCCAGCATCGAGCTGCACGACTCAGCCTTCTCCGACGGCGTCACCGTCCAGCTGCGCTGAGCGGGCGTATGCCGTGTGGTGGGCGCCGCGTGGTGAGGGGGCGCGGCGCCCACCATGGCACGAGCAGTTTCGCCAAAACAGGTCCAGCGGTCCCGGTCGACGTCCAAGATGAGCCTTTTGCACCGATCAGAAAGCGATGACGCCACGTGAACGACCAGGGCCAGCCCGCACCCGCCCCGACCGAGCCGACCATCCAGCTGCCGCCGCCGGCACTCGGCCAGCCCCACGCCTGGGCCGCCCCGGTCCCGCAGCCCCAGCCGCAGAAGCGCAGCAGGAAGCACCTGATCGGCTACCCCGTGACGGCCCTCCTGGCGCTGGGCATCGGAGCCGCAGGAGGCGGCAACGCGGACGCGTCTGCTCCGGCGACAGCCTCGCCGACCGTGGTGGTCACGCAGACCGCTCCTGCCCCGGCGGCCGAGACCGTCACGCAGACCGTGCAGGCGACGGTGACCGTGGCCGCTCCCGAGAAGAAGCCGGCTGCTGCCGCGGACTCGGGCGCCAACCAAGCGGCGAAGCCGGCCAGCAAGATCACAGTCCCCGACGGGGTGGGCATGAACTACCAAGACGCGCAGGACCTGTGGCGCGCGGCGGGCTTGGTCGTCGCGCCGGCCGAGGACGCGACGGGCGCCAATCGGCTGCCTGTCCTCGACTCGAACTGGGTCGTACTGGCGCAGGACCTCAAGGCGGGCAGCAAGGTGGCCCCTGACTCGATGATCACCGCCACCGTCAAGAAGTACACGGACGGGTGACGACAAGTAAGGCGTCTGGTTGGGAGGCCTGAGCTCACCTCGGCGCAGACAAGGGGTCTGTCGCCTGCGTCACAGGCGACAGACCCCTTGCTTGTCAGCCAGGGCGCGGTTGACCGGACCGAGGCTCCCCGTGTTGCTCAGCGACGAGCGCGCTGTGCGTTCCAGATGGCGTGGTCGATCATCCATGGTGTGACGCCGTTGCCGAGGTCCTTGGCCGCCTTGACGATGAGCGCCTTCGCCTCCAATGGGCCCTCAGTGAATCCGTGGGCAGCGAGCCAACGCATCACCATCCGGTCAGGCTTGATGCGAGTGTCGTCACCGACCAGCATCCACAGGTAGGACCTACGGATCCCGGCAGACCCATCGTCAGGAACCACGCGGAGGTCGACTTCGATCGCCTCGGCGAGCTTCGGGTCGCTGAGCAGCTTGTTTGCGCCCTCGAGGGAGTCAACCCCATGTGCGGCGAAGACCTCGGCATACCGCAGCACAGCCTCGGCCTTGAGGATGCCCCCGCGGGTCGACGTGCGCTGACGGTTGCCGACGAGGGATGCCAGCGCGTCGCCAGTGGGGACCTGCTCCATGAACCGGGACAGCGGGACTGGGTCAGCGGGCATCCGCCGGCCATCGGCTAGGGGCTCATCGTCGGAGAAGGTCGTGGCCACGGCCCGAACGACCGGCACCACCACAAAGTCGTACCGCGCGCCGATGCTCCACACCGCATCGACGATGCAGTAGGTCAGGCTGGTCCAGCGCTTCGAGCGAGGCTTCAGGTCCAGCTCGTGAATGGCTGCGATCACTTCGGCGTGTTCTGTCATGGCATGTCCCCTTCAGGTGATTCACGCCAGTCAAGCCCACTGCCACGGCGAAAGGTCGTTACGACGGGCAACAAGTGCCCGCATACCCGGCGTACGGATTCAGTCGCAGTTGGCGCAGATGCCTGAGACCGGCATCTCCATGAAGCAGGTCGGGCAGACGGCGCCTCGTCGGGGCTCGACCGCCGCGACTCGAGGGCGGCGCTCGCGCACCTCGCGCGCCCGCGTGCTCAGCGTCGGCTTCGCGTCAGCGGGGACGTCGGCGCCCCAGTGCCGGTAGCACTCGAGGCGCGAGGCCGCCGCGTGCGTCTCCCGCTCGAGCTGGTCCTGGATCGGGGCGTGCCCGTAGACGCGCAGCACCTCGTCGTAGCCGGTGCCGACCTGGCCGTCGTCCTTGTGCACGACGAGGGACGTCAGCGGCGGCTCGCTGCGCACGTGGTTGACCTTGACGAGGTCCGCCAGCAGGCCGCCGATCCAGTTGCGCATCGCCGACTTCGTGTGGAGCGACGAACGGCGCTGCACCTCCTCCGCCAGCTCTGAGTAGGTGATGACCGCGTTGTAGCGACCCGCCGTCTCGACCAGCACCTCGTAGGCGTGCTTGGCCCAGTAGGGCTGCGCCACCTTCGGCGTCACGTAGGTCTCCTGGTCAGACACGGCCATTCACTTCCAATCCTTTGGGGTTACGCCAACGTCCAGTCTCCACCCGACCCGGATGCGACACTGACGCGGTGTCGTCTGACTGGGCCGCCCTCTATCGCTTCTTGGATGGGCGAACGGATCAGCTGTCGTTGTCGTGGGAGAGCCTCCGAGAGATCGTGGGTGGCTTGCCCCCGTCCGCTAGCAAGCACCGGGCATGGTGGTCTGGTGACAGAAGTCATGTGCACGCTTGGACGTCGGCCGGCTTTCGTCTGCAGACGGTCAGACTCGGCGAGTCCGTCACCTTCGTGCCTAATCACTACAGGACTGGTGGCGTCTCGGTGACGGCCCAAAAAGCAACCCCCGCCGAGCCCAATGCCGCCGCGATCGCAGCCGCAGATGTCGTGCTGGTCTCTTGCGCCAAGACGAAGAGAGCCACGCCCGGTCCAGCCAAGGATCTCTACGTCTCGCCACTCTTCCGCGGGCAGCGCAGATACGCCGAGGACTCGGGAAGGCCATGGTTCATCCTCTCCGCTGAGCACGGTTTGCTGGCGCCCGAAGAATGGCTGGCTCCCTACGAGCGTTACCTGCCGGACACGCCACCGGCGTATCGCGACGCCTGGGGACAGTGGGTGGTGGCGCGTCTGGAACTGCTGCAAGGCCCGCTCCGCGGTCGCGTTGTGGAGGTGCACGCCGGCGCCCATTACGCGAACGCGCTGGCCGGTCCGCTGGAGCAGGCGGGGGCTCGGATGGAGCTGCCGCTGGAGGGGCTGTCCCACGGGCAACGGCTGCACTGGTACGCAGTGTCGCCGCGTCACGAACAGGAACAGCGCGTGGAGGGCGGCTCGAGCCGTCCATCGGCAGCACCCGATGCGTCCGCGAGCGTCGACGACCTTGTGGAGGGCTTCATCCACGTCCTCGGTGACCCTGAGTCGGCCGTGACAGTGCCACAGCTGCTGGCGTCTGACCGTGGACCTCTGCAGCGTCCGGGTCTTTACAGCTGGTGGGTCGACGCGGAGGGAGCGCACGATCTGAGCCGCGCCCTGGACGGCCAGCGTGTCGGCGCGGGTCTCATCTACGCGGGGCAGGCCGGTGCGACCCGCTGGCCCAGTGGTCGTCGCTCGAGCAACACGCTCTGGGGCCGAGTCGTCGGCATGCACCTCGGCAAGAAGCACGAGTTCTCGACCTTCCGGCGAACCTTGGCTGCCCTGCTGGCTCCTGGAGATCCTTCGGGCCCTGTCGATGAGACGGCGTTGACGTCATGGATGACCGTCCATCTGCGGGTCGTTGCCTCGCCCATCGGCGACCCCGACGTGCTGGGGGTGGTGGAGCATGCGGTCCTCCAGCGACTCGACCCGCCTCTCAACCTCAAGGGCATGAGCACGAGCCCTGTCCGTGAGGAGCTGAAGCGGGCCCGCCAGCCGTTGGGGCGACACCGGAGTCGTTGACCCCCGTCGCGCTGGGCTAGCGCTGCCTCCCGGCCCTGTGGAAAACGGCGCGATGGATCTGGGCCTGTGCGGTTGGGTCGTCGAAGACGTCCACCCAACGAACGGGATCCCACATGTCTTCACCGTGTCAGGTCATCGCGCTCCTCGCTGCTGTGGCTATGGCCGTCGGAATGTCGGCGGGCTGCTCTGCACCTCCACCGGCCCTCCCGGTGAAGGCCGCGGCGGCGGCGACGCCGACGACGGCAGCGGTTGCGTCGTCGCCGACGACTGCTCCGAAGGTGACCACGCCCACGATTGCCAAGCTGCGCCGCGAACTGGAGCCGGACCTGCTTCACGATCACACGCAGTCGGGGGCCGAGGCCTACGTCAAGGACTACCTCAGCCGGCTCAACGACTCATGGACCCGGCCGCAGGCGTCGTTGCTCGACAACCGTGCCTCGAAGGACTGCGGCACCTGCACCAACTTCCGTGATGCTGCAGCCAACCTCGCCCGCGAGGGCAGGCGTCATGAAGGCCCGATCTTGGTCGTCTCGAAAGTCTCCGTCGTGATCTGGAGCCCGGACGTGCGTGTCGTCGCCGACGTGCGGCAGCCGAAGCACGACCTGGTCGACAGGAAGGGGCGCAAGGTGCGCAGCGTTCAGGGTGGCCGTGTGTTCCTCTACGTCGAGCTCTCCTACAGCGGACGCTGGTGGATCAAGAGCGTGGGCATTGACCCCGTCAACGACGACGGGACCCATCGCGAGTCCTGATCGCAGTCTCCAGCCGGTCAGCGGTCGAGGTGCCTGACCTGCTCCCAGAAGTGGTCGCGCAGCAGGAAGCGCAGGTGGTCCTCGACGTCGTAGCGGTCCAGCCGCGCCGACAGGTCGAGCAGCAGGGCGCGGTCGAGCTCGCCCGGGATGAACGGCCTCTGGCTCATCAGGCGCGTGCGGTCGGCGGCGCTCGCGGTGATCGACCACGTGCCGATCACCCCACGGCATACGTCGTCGATGAGGTCGAGCTCGGCCTGGCCCACGACGGGGGCGACCCCGGCGCGCTCGGCGCCGCCGAGGCCGTCGCTCGCGCTCGACCAGACGAGCCGGCCGGGAGCCGCGCCCTGGGCAGCGGCGGGCTGCGGCCTGCCCGCCAGCACCGCCGGGGTCGGGCGAGGTGCGGCAGCTGGCTTGGGCGGGACCTCCGCAGCCGGCGCCTCGGCGGCGACGACGGGCGGACCGGGCAACGGCACCCCCTCCGTCACGTGGCCGGCGGCCGCAGGCAGAGGTGCGTCGGGCTGGAGCTGGCGCACGTGCACCGTGTCGTCGACGACGGCGCCGTCGAGCACGATGAGGTCGTCGGCCTCACGGATCAGGTGCCGCGAGACGGCGTGCGGCTTGCCCGAGCGGTCCGGGACGGCCATGAGCACCACCTGCATGCCGTGGCTCTGCGCCTCCTCGACGGCCTCGCTGAGGTCGTCGTCGCCGGACAGGAGGTAGATGACGTCGACCGACCGGTTGCGCCCGTGCGCCGCGAGGTCGAGGCCGATGCGCAGGTCGACGCCCTTCTGCTCACCCTGCGGCGACGTGCGCCCGAGCCGCAGCTTGACCCGCGGCAGCATGCCGATGGCCTCCTGCGTCGAGTCGGGGTTGCCGCCGGGACGGTTGCCCGAGTCATACCAGTGCAGCCGCAGCAGCGGCAGCCCGCTCGCGGCCTCGGCGTCCTTGATGAGGCGCGCGACGAGGTCGGGATAGCTCACGACGATCCCCTTGCGCAGCGACGTGCCCGTCACCCGCGTCGCCGCGGCCGCGAGCAGGTAGCCGACGTCGACGTAGAGCGCGCAGTAGGACCGCATGGGGGCAGGCTCTCACGAGTCGGCCACCTTCTCGCGGTGGCTCGAGCGGGCGTATGCCGTGTGCCCGGGGACGCGTCACATGTCCTGGTTGGGCGACTCCTCCGTCGCGATGACGTGCATGACGGCGTTGATGAGCGCCAGGTGGGTGAAGGCCTGCGGGAAGTTGCCGAGGTGGCGGCCCGTGGCGGTGTCGATCTCCTCGGCGTAGAGCTCGAGCGGCCCGGCGAAGGAGAGCAGCTTGGCGCACAGCTCGTGCGCCCGCTTCGTCTCGCCGATCTCAGCGAGCGCCGACACGAGCCAGAACGAGCAGATCGTGAAGGTGCCCTCCTGCCCGGAGAAGCCGTCGTCGGTCTCCTCGACGCGGTAGCGCAGCACGAGCCCGTCGACGGTCAGCTCGTCGGCGATCGCGAGCACCGTCGCGCGGATCACCGGGTGGTCCGGCGGGAGGAAGCGCACGAGCGGCGCGAGCAGCAGCGACGCGTCGAGCGCCGACGTGCCGTAGTACTGCGTCAGCACGCCCCGCTCGTCGACGCCGTGCTCGAGGATGTCGGCCTTGATCTCGTCGGCCGCCAGCTGCCACTCCGCGGCCTGCGAGTCCTGCCCGATCGTCGAGGCCAGCCGCGCGCCGCGGTCGACCGCCACCCAGCACATGATCTTCGACGACGTGAAGTGCTGCAGCTCGCCGCGCACCTCCCAGATGCCGGCGTCCGGCTCGCGCCAGTGCTTCAGGGCCGCCTCGACCTGCTTGCCGAGCAGCGGCCAGATGCGCCCGTCGACGTGGTCGGCGACCTTCGAGTGGAGGTAGACCGAGTCGAGCAGCGCACCCCACACGTCGTGCTGCACCTGGGAGTGCGCGGCGTTGCCGATGCGCACGGGCCGCGACGCGGCATACCCCTGCAGGTGGTCGAGCGTCGACTCCGGGAGGTCACGCTCCCCTCCGATGCCGTACATGATCTGCAGGTCCTCGTCCCGCTCGGCCACGTCGGCGATGAACGAGAAGAAGTCGACTGCCTCCCAGTCGAACCCGAGCGAGTACATGCCCCACAGCGCGAACGTCGCATCACGGATCCACGTGTAGCGGTAGTCGTAGTTGCGCTCCCCGCCGATGCTCTCCGGCAGCGACGTCGTCGCGGCGGCGGCGATGGCCCCGCTCGGCGCGTACGTCAGACCCTTCAGGGTCAGGGCGCTCCGTTGCAGGTAGCTGCGCCACGGGTGGTCGGGGAAGCGCCCACGCGCCAGCCAGTGCTGCCAGTGGTGCGCCGTCCACTCGAGCCGGTCGTGCGCCTCGGCGCTCGTCCTCGGCGGCGGCACCGCACCCCACGACAGGGCGATGAAACGCTCGTCGCCCTCCTTGAGCAGCGTTCTGGCAGAAGCCTGCCCGCCCTCGAAGCCCAACCGCAGGTCCGTCGTCAGCGTCAGCGACACGTCGGCGCCCTCGGCCGTCGCATGGCCCTGGTGGTAGCCGTCCTCGGCATACGCCCACGTCACCGGCCGCCGCCCGTAGTCGAGTACCGGCTCGCACTCCAGCACCGTCTGCACCTCACCCGACACGCACCGGATCGTGCGCAGCAGCGTGTGCTCCGCGTCGTAGTCGGCCGGCGTGCGCCGGTGCTTGCGCGACACCCCGTCGTCGTGGTGCCACGGCCCGATGAGCAGCACGTCGCGCACGATGATCCAGCCCGTCGGCGTGCCCCAGCTCGTCTCGAGCACCATCGTGCCCGGCAGGTAGCGCCGCGCCGTCGGCACGCTGATGTCGGACGGCCCGAGCCGGAAGCGCCCCGCGTGCCGCCCCAGCAGCGCACCGAACACGCTGGGGGAGTCCAGCCGCGGCAGGCACATCCAGTCGACGTCACCACCCGGCGCGACAAGCGCGGTCACCTCGCCGTCGGAGAGGAAGCCGTAGTCCGCGATCGGGACGGCCTTGGCGTGCGTCAGCGGGGTCGCCATCTCTCCGGGTGCCTGCATGCCCTCAGCGTGCGCGCACCCCGACACGGCTGCAAGAGGACAGCGCGCCGGAGAGCCGTCGCACGAGCGGGCCGTCGAGCGCGGGTCGTCGCGGCGCGGGTCGTCGCAGCGCTGAGCCACGGCTGCACGCAGCCAGGGAGGGAAGTGGCCCAGCGCCACGACGACGGTGATCGCCCGTCGGTGGGCGGCTCGTGGGTTTCACGCCGCCTCGTGGGCTCGTGATCGTCCCCGTCAGTCCAGTGTCCTACCCGCCGACTGGGAATGTCGTTGATTGCCGGTTCCCGCGGCGAGGCGCCGACGCAAGAGCACTGCAAGAGTTGCGCAAGGACTCCCGAATCGGGACGTATCACCGCCAGAAGAGGCGTCCACTGAATGGTGTCGCCCCTGCGGCGACACAGACTTCGGCGGTTGGCCCGTTGTGGTACGTGAACCGTCTCGGGGCCCGAGCTCGCATCGCGAGGCGGGCCCCATCGTCGTCCCGCGGCGGCCCACCGCAGCCCTCAGGCGACGGCGATGTCGACGAGCAGCTCGGTCGCGAGCCGCTCCAGGTCCGCGCGCAGCGCCGCGGTGTCCGACCCGCCGGGCACCCGCACGACGACGTGCGCCTCGAACAGCAGGCCGCCCGCCATCGGGGCCTCGCGCGTCTCCGTCGTCATCGTCTCGATCGACAGATCGTGACGGTTCAGCACCGACGACACCTCGCGCACGATCCCGGGGGAGTCGTTGCCGAGCAGGTCGACGGTCAGCCGCTGGGCATCGGCGTCGTCCGCGACGCCGCCCACCCCCTCGGCGCCCGGGTGCGAGGTCACCTCGAGCAGCCCGTCGAGCTCACGCAGCGCGCTCGTCAGCGACTCGACGCGCTCGGCCGGCACCCCGACGACGACGATGCCGGCGAACTTGCCGGCCAGCTCCGCGAGCTGGCTGTCCTCCCAGTTGCCGTCGTGCGCGGTGACGACGTCCGCGAGAGCACTGACGAGGCCGGCGCGGTCGTCGCCGATGACGGTGAGCACGAGTCTGGGCACGTCTGCAGCCTACTGACCGGACGCCCGGCCGCACCGGGCTGCGCCCGATTTCGAGGATTTCGCGCCGCCGCGCCGAGGCGTGCTGCCCTCCACGAGCGGTGCCGGTGCGGCGGGGCGGCACTCGACGGCATACGGAGGGGGAGGGTCCGTATGCCGTCGAGCGTGCGAGGAGTCAGCCGCTGACGTTCGCGTCGGCGACCGTCAGGGCCCAGGCTTGGCCGTCGCCGGCCGTGATGCTGAGGGAGTCGGCGTGGCCGTCGGTGAGGTAGCGGACCCGGGAGACGTGCCCGGTGCACGGGACCGCCGTGTCCGACCCGGAGGCCGTCGAGGCCACGACCACCTCGGCGCCACCGCGGCACACGAGGTAGGCCGTGTAGCTGCCGTCGGTGGCGATGTCGCGGGCGCTCCGCGAGCTCCCCACTCCCGTGACGCTGGCGATGACCGCTTCGCCCGCCGGTGCGGCCGGAGGCGCGACCGCGGCGGAGGAGGCGGGGGCAGCCGCAGGGGAGGCCGACGGTGTCGAGCCGCCGGCGCAGCCGGTCAGCAGCGCCACACACGCGGCCACGAGGGCGGAGGAGATCACTGAGGAGATCACTGGGGAGATCACGGAGCGCACCGTCGTCACCTCAGCGGAAGCGCCAGGACAGCACGGCCGGGGCGGTGATCGAGAAGGTGTAGTTGGGCAGCTGGTTCATGCCGCTCGCGCCGGTCCGCAGCACGGTGCCGCGGTAGGTGTAGGTGCCGCGGTCGCAGTAGCGGGTGGTGTGCGCCGGCACGTTCGAGGTGACGCTCGAGCCGATCGTCGTCGTGACCGAGTTGGTGACGGTGGCCGAGACCGACGCGTCGACCGATGCCACGAGGAAGGCCTTGATCGAGGTGCTGACCGTCGCCGTGGCGCTCGCCGTGTAGGACTTCGAGTACTCGACGCTGCAGGTCAGGGTCGCCGAGCTCGACGTCGAGTTGACGAGGGCATCGGTGTAGAGCGCCACGAAGCTGGAGGCGGCGGTGCTCGTCACCTGGTAGCAGTAGGTGGTCGTGCCGCTGGTCTCGCACTTGTAGCCGGCGGCGTTGGCGGGGGCGGCGACACCTGCGCCGATGGCGGCGGTGGCGACGGCGACCGCCACGCCCTTGGTGACGAGCTTCGAGATCGACATGGTTCTTCTCCTTGGTGTGGTGGTGAGGGTGGTGGCCGACGTGGCCGGATCTGGTGGTGCGGGACATCTCTGGTGCCGCTGCCGGCCCCGGTGGGCAGGACGGCATGGCCGATCGGTGCGGGAGGCCCGCCCGGTCGGGGCTGGGGGTGGTGGTCGTCGGGGGCGCCGGCCCTCAGGGGCGACCGGCGGGGTCGGCGACCCACCACGGGGGGTCGCCGCCGAGGGCGTCGACCGCGTCGTGCAGCTCGCCCTGCCGGGCGAGCGCATGCTCGCGGCTGCCTGCTGTGACGAAGACGCCGACGTCGACGCGGTCCGCGTGGGCCTGGGCCCTCGCGTGCTCGACGAAGGGGATCCGCTGGATCGCGGCGGTGATGATCTCGCCGGCCTCCGCCGCCGACGTGTCCGGCGAGGCGTGCGGCCCCGGTCGGAGCGTCAGCGACAGGAGGTACATCTCATCGGCCTCGGGTCGAGCCCCACTCGAAGCCGCCGGCGACGACGACGCCGGAGCCCGGGGTCCCGAGCTGGGACGAGTGGCTGACGGTCGAGGTCGCGGGGGCCGAGCCGGCCGAGCCGGCCGTGGGAGCGACGGCCCCAGCCGAGCCGGCGAGGCAGAGGCCGACGGCGGCAGCAAGGGCGGCGATGGCCGTGACCGCTCGGGACGAGGAGCCCGAGCCGGAGGCGAGGAGAGGGGTGAGGTGGGCTGCAGCGAGCGAGGGGCTGTGGGTCGGAGCGGGTGACTGCGTCATGTCCGTGGTGCCTTCCGCGAGGGGTGGTCTGCTGGGGTGAACGTTGCTCCTCGGCGAGACCTGCGGGAAGGGATATGCTCTGGCCGCAACGGGCCTGTCCGCTAGCGGACACGACCGGGCGGGGCGGCCGACCAGGGGGTCCGCGACCGTCGCGGTCACCGCCCAGAGGGGGTGGGTCATGGACCTCGACGACGACACAGCCGCCGTCTACCGGGCGATGCTCGACGACCACACGCGCACCGTCACCGACCTGTCAAAAGCCTTGTCGCTCAGTCGTCCTCGCGTGCGCAAGGCGCTGGACCGGTTGGCCGACGTCGCACTGCTGCAGCCGGCCGGCGCCGACCCGATGGTCCTCGTCCCGTCGCCACCACGGGTCGGGATGGCGCGGCTCGTCGCCGAGGCCGAGGCCGAGCTGGCGGTGCAGGCCGGTCGCGTCGCAGCCGTGCGCTCCCTCATGGAGACGATGGCCGCCGAGCACGACGCCCACCTGCACCGCGAGGCGCTGGTGCACCACCGCACCGTCGAGGCCGTGCGCGACCGGCTGGAGGAGCTGTCGCTCGAGGCGCGCACCGAGTGCGTCTCGCTCAACCCGGGCCGGGCGCACAAGCCCGACGCCATGGCCGCCAGCAAGCCGCTCAACCAGCGCGCGCTCGAGCGGGGCGTGGCGATCCGGGCCGTCTACCAGGACAGCTTCCGCCACGACCCGGCGACGCTCGACTACGCCCGCTGGCTCACCGAGATCGGTGGTCAGGCGCGCACGATGCCCGAGGTGCCGATGCTCCTCGTCGTCGTCGACCGTGAGGTCGCCCTGCTCCCGCGCGTCGTCGGCGACCCGTCCCAGGGCGCCATCGAGGTGCGGTCGCCGGCGCTCGTCGCCGCGCTCGTCGAGCACGTCGAGATGGTGTGGCTGCTCGCCGAGCCCTTCGGGGACCAGCGCCGCCGCGAGGCGCCGCTGACGAGTGCCACGAGCCGGCAGCTGCTGCAGATGCTCGCCTCGGGCGTCACCGACGAGTCCGCCGCCCGGCGACTCGGCCTGTCCACCCGGACGGTGCGGCGGCTGATGAGCGACTTCATGACGCAGACGGGCGCGACGAGCCGCTTCCAGGCCGGGGTCGAGGCCGCCCGCCGCGGCCTGCTCGACGCCCGCGACTGAAGCCCGCGACCGACCCCTGCGGTCCCGTCGAAGGGGAGCCACCACCCGACTGCGCCGACCCCCGGGAAGCGCCATGCGGCATACGCACGATCGCGTATGCCGCATGGCGGGTGAGGCGAGCACGCCTCTGTCACAAAGGGTTGCGCTGGTTCAGCAGCCCGTCGCCGGCGCCCGGAAACCGGGGAACGGGTTGAGGTCGCCCATCAGGGTGTAGCGGCCGCCGGGGCTCGTCTGGTTGGCCTCGGAGCCGGTGGCGTTCGACGGCTGGCGCAGGAACCACGGCAGGAGCGCCTCGTCCTCCGGGTGGTAGTAGCCGTCGGCGCTCTGGGTGCCGTTGGGGTTCGGGCCCTGGAGGTAGGTGTTCGTGCCCTTCGCGAAGCCGATCGAGACGACGGGGTCGCCGGTCTCGAGGACGCCCGTGCAGCCGTACTGCGGCGCCGTCGGCGTCACCCACGGGTTGACCGAGTTGTTGACGAACGGGTCGTCGGCCCACTCGGCGATCTCGTGGCTGATGGCGTGGATGTCCTGGAGCGCCCAGTTGGCACCGCCGTCGGCGCGGGAGTAGAAGCCCGGCCGCACGTAGGACGCCCAGGCGAAGGTCTGCACCGGCGCGTTGCCCTGCGTCTTGCCGTTGCCGAGACGGTCACCGGCGGCCTTGGTGCCGTGGTAGCCGATGATGCAGCACTGCTTCGGGTCGTTGGCGGTGTGCAGGAAGATGTTGTCGGTGAGGTAGAGCGGGAGGTGCGTCGGGTCGGCGCTGCTCTCGAGGTTGGTGATCTTCGAGGACCACCAGCCGACGTCGACGTTGCCACCGAGCACCCCGCGCCCGCTCTGGATCAGCGTGGCTTGGTTGCTCGGGACGGTGATCGTCACCGCCGGGAGCACGTTGGGGTGCAGGCGCAGGTGGTAGCCGCTCGCGCCCGTCTGGGCGAACTGGGCGCGCATCGTCGCGTCCTGCAGCTGCAGGCCGTGGCCTCCGTCGAGCTGCGACAGCGCTCCGCCGGTGCCCCGGGCGAAGTGCGCGTCGGTGGCGGCCGGCGTGGAGCCGTAGTCGTTGTCCGCGAACTGCGGCGACGCGAGGGTGGCCTTGAGCACGTCGGACCCGTCGAAGGTCTTGTCACCGATGACGACCTTGATCGGCGTGATGTCGACCTGGACCGTGACGTCGCACCCGGCGCCAGCGCACGAGTTCGGGTCGGCGCCGACCATGTTGTAGCCGTAGGTGACGCCGTTGGTCGGGTCGGTGGTCTTGCCGTAGAAGTGCGGGATCGTCTTCGTCGACGGGAGCACCGAGGCGCCGCCCATCGTGATCGACTGGGCCTTCAGGTCGGCGTCGTTGATCAGCTGGGGCTCGCTCGCCGACGTGCCGGCGGTCGAGCCCGTGGTGCTCGTCGTGCTGTGCGTGCTGGCCGTCGCGGTGCTGCCCGCCGCCAGCACCAGGGCGCCGGCGGCCAGGGCCGCCGTCGTCAGGGTGCGAATCGTCATGTGCTGTGGCTCCGTCCATGGGTGTGTGGAACTGGCCCCCGATGGCCCGGAATGTATCCACGGCGTTCCGCCGAACGGTGGGATGCGTCCGTGGCAGATCTGTCGGACGTGCACGGTCACGCACGGCTCGCAGGAGATTCACATGCTCCTGGCATGGTGCTCTCAGGCTCCGACCGCCCGATCGAGCGTAGGCACCGGGCCGGGGGCACCCGCTTCTTGAGTGCCGCCCGGCCCGGTCAAAGGTGGCCGCTCAGCTGGCGGCCTTGACCCCGACGAGTTCATCCGGCTCGTCGGGGGGTCCGTGGGGGTCGGGCGACTCGGGCGGTACGTCGGACGGCCGCCGCTCCGCGAGCCCGGCCATGCCCCAGCGCACCGCGGCCGTGCCGAGGTGACCGAGCGGTCGTGCGACGAGCGACGACACGACGTCGGGCACGGGGATGCCGAGCATCTCGCGCGCCCAACCCGGCAGCAGCGAGACGCCGCCGGAGGCGAGGGTGCCGTAGCCCGGCCGGGCGTAGTAGGGCAGCGGCGGGTCGAGCAGCAGGAAGCGCGCCGCCTCACGAGCGGCCGGGGTCGCCTGCAGCTCGGGGCGGTAGGCGTCGAGGACGGCCCGCAGCTCGGCGACCGAGGTGGGCGGGTCGACGACGCCCAGGCGTGCGGCGGGGATGCCGGCCTGCGCGACGTAGGTGTCGGCCTCGTCGTCGGTCAGCGGAGCGTCGCCGAAGGTCTGGTAGCCGCGCAGGAACGAGTCGATCTCGGCGACGTGCACCCACATGAGCAGGTGCGGGTCGTCGGCGCGGTAGGGCCGGCCGAGGTGGTCCTTGCCGCGCACCCGCTCGTGGATCGAGCGGACCATCGCGATGGCCTCCTCGGCGTGCTCCACCGTGCCGAAGGTCGTCGTCGCGAGGTAGTGGCTCGTGCGCTGGAGCCGACCCCACGGGTCGGACTTGTAGCCGCTGTGGCCGGCCACACCGGCCATGGCCATCGGGTGCAGCATCTGCAGCAGCAGCGAGGTGACGCCCGCGGGGAACATCGAGGCGTCGGCGTGCACCCGCCACACGGGGTCCTCCGGGGTGAACCACCGCTCGCCCTGGGCACCCCAGATGCGCTGCGCGCGGGCCGGCGCGTCGTCACCGGCGACCTTGCTGCGCAGCATCCTGCCCAGCTGGCGCTGGACCAGCCGGGCTCCTGCGGTGGGGCTCATGCTTGCGACCATAACCGCAGGTCAGGCGCGTGCGAAACCGGCCTGTCCAACCTTTGTCCGATGTGTCGAACAGGTGTTTGAGCGCGCCGCTCAGGCCAGCGTGATCCGGATCCCGGCCCGCGGCGCCCGCGGACGCACGCGGTCCGTGACCAGGGCGACGGCATCGCCGAGGCGGGCCAGGACGTACTTGCGCGCGAGGGCGCGTTTGACCGCGGCGACGCCCTCGGGAGTGCGCACGACGACGGCCGACCCGGCATACGTCGGCGCCCCCTCGGGCACCCGGCCCCGCATGTCGCACGGCCGCAGCTCGACGCGGTCGGTGTGCGCCAGCCGCTTGAGCTTGCCGGCGGGGTCGACGCTCACGACGACGAGCTGGGAGCCGTCGCGGGCGATCCACACCGGCGTCGGCACCGGCTCCCCGTTGCGGCGGAAGGTCGTCAGCGACACGTAGCGCTGGGCGTTCACGACGTCGAGGTCGCTCGGGAGGGGGCTCGGTGAGGCGGTCACTGCGCCAGCGTAGGCCGCGCGCCGGTGTCCACAATGGGCCATGGCGCTCGCGCTCTGCCTCCTGCTCGACCCGGCCTCGGACCGGCTCGTCCGCGCGCTGTGGCGACGGCTCGAGGAGCAGGGTGTCCCGACGCTCCTGACGCACACGCACGGCCGGCACGTGCCACACCTGTCGTATGCCGTCCTGCTCGCCGCCGAGCAGGAGGCGGTGCTGTCCGCGGCCGCCCGGCTGGGCGACGAGGGACCGCTCGAGGTGGCCGTCCAGGGCGTCGTGGTCTTCCCCCGCGGGCGAGCGGCGCTCGCCGGCTCGGCGACCGCGGCCCTCGCCACCCGGCAGGCCCGTGTCGTCGAGGCGCTGCGGGCGACGGGCGCCGTCGTGCACCGGCACTACGAGCCGGGCCACTGGATGCCGCACGTCTCGCTGACCACCGGCGTGGCCGGCGCGCGCCTGCCCTCCGTCGTCGACGCGGTGTCGGACCGGCTGCCGCTGACGCTGCGGTGCGACCGGGCCGCGGTCATCGACACGACCGACGGCACGACGTGGGGGCTGGACGGCGTGCCGTGAGACCGGCCGGGTCGGAACGGCGCCCGGGATGGTCCGACATGGCCACCCGGACTGGTCACCCGGGATGGTCACCTCTGGTCCGTTGTGACCAGATCTGTCCATTTCGAACCACCACCACGGCGTCGGCGTGTCACTCTGACGCAGTCGCCCCCGGACGGGACACTCGTTGGCAGGGGACAGTAACTTCCGACGGTTGGCCCGTTGTGGTACGTGAACCGTCACTGGTAGCCCGGCATCGCGAACGCGAGCCGGGCTCCATCATGTCCGGATCGCCCTGACCGGCAACGGGATCCGGTCTACCGTGGACGCATGAGGCGAGGCGCCGGGCCGCTGCTCGCAGCGGTCGTCGGCGGGGTCGCCGCCCTGGGGGTGGTGACGCTGCGCTGGTCCGCGCTGCACTGGGGCGCGACGACGGAGGAGACCCGCGAGCGCCTGCCCGGCGACGAGATCCTGCCCGACCCCGGCCTCGTCGCCACCCGCGCCGTCACCGTCGAGGCGCCGACCGAGGAGGTCTGGCGGTGGGTCGTGCAGATGGGGTCCGACCGGGGCGGCTTCTACAGCTACGACGGGCTCGAGAACCTCGCCGGCTGCCACCTGCACAGCGCCGACGCCGTCGTCGACGCGTGGCAGCACCTCGAGCCGGGGGACCTCGTGCGGCTGCACCCTCGGGTCGCGCTGGCCGTGACGGCGATCGAGCCGGGGCGGTCGCTCGTGCTGCACGCCGGCGCCGCGATGCCTGGCGACCCGTCGGCCGCTCCCTACGACTTCACGTGGTCGTTCGTGCTGCGGCGCCACCCGCACCGTGCCACCCGGCTCATCGTGCGCGAGCGCTTCTCCTACCCCCACCCGTGGTCGCCGGTGCTCGTCGAGCCCGTGTCGGCCGTGAGCTCGCTGATGAGCCAGAAGATGCTCCGCGGCATCCGCGACCGCGCCGAGCGCGCAGCAGCCGCGTAGGCCGCCGCGCGCCCGGTCCCGGCTGTCAGTGGGTCCGGCGGCTCACGCGCCCGAACCGGTGCCGGTGCGGATGTTCCACGTGCTCGTGATCTCCTGCCCCTCACCGCCGGTCGCGCTCTGGAGGTAGATCGAGTAGCGGATCACGGCGAAGGCCAGGCTGAAGGTGTCCTGGGGGGACTCATCACCCGACGCCGCCTCGTAGGAGGCGACCGCGACGTCCCGCATCTCGATCTCGACGAACCGGCGAGGAGTGGCCCCAGTGGTCATCCCCTGGACCAGGGCGGACGTCAGGTGACGGCCGTTCATCGTGCGCAGGAAGAGCGGCGGGCTGTGCTGGCCGAGCTGCGTCGAGAGCGTCATGGCCGAGAGCGACGCCTTGCTCGCCGACCACCCCGAGCCCGTGACCGTCGTGCCGTTCGTGGCCTTCCACGAGTAGTCCTGGACGTCGACCCAACCCTGGTGCTGGGCGTCGACGCTGTCACCGGTGATGCCGTCGAGGCGGAGGAAGTAGTCGGCGCCCGACACGCCAGCCAAGGCGGCGACCGTGTCCATCGACGGGAGGGGCGCGGCGGAGGCCGCCTCGCTGCTACCGAGCGCGATGGCGCCCGTCAGGCCGCCGAGACCGAGGGCCCCGGTCTTGATGGCTCCCCGTCGGGTGGTGGTGAATGCATCGTTGCCGTCGACCATGACTACCTCGCACTGATCAGGTGGCCGCGGTTGGCCACAGATTCCGATCGTGGCGCGAAAGCCCAATGGCCGCAGGTGAATCCGAATCCAGATCCGCGGCACATCAGGGGCGATGTCAGCCGATGTCGGCCGATGTCAGGACGCAACCTCCGGCGCGATCCGGCGACCGCGCGTGAAGTAGGCGATCGGCCCGACCCAGTTGATGGCGATGACCGCCGCCCACTTCGCCTTGCTCCCGTTGACCTCCTCGGCCGGTCGACGGGCCAGGTCGGCCCACGCCGCCGCGGCGAGCGACAGCTGCACGGCGCCGACCGCGATGACCGCAGCCCGTTGGCCGCTCGTCAGGTCGGACCACTTCTTCCTCGTCGTCAGGTTCGTGGGCATGAGCTCTCCTCAGGTCGCGTCGGATCAGTCCCCTCCGGACTAGCAGGTGGGCCCCCGGTCCGTCGAGCGATGTGACGCACGAGACGCCTTGCGCCACAGCCACGCCGACCTGCCGGTGTCACGCTTGAGATGACAGGGATTCGGTTGGGAGTCCTCATGAGACGTGCCCTCGCCGTCGCGACGGTCCTCGCCGCGCCGCTCCTCCTCGCGCCCCTCGCGACAGCGTCGGCGGGCGCGGCCCAGCCCCGGATCTACCACACCATCGGCTCGACCTCGGCGTCCGCGACGTTCTCGTCGACGACCGACTGCCAGCTCACCGAGGTGTTCGTCTCCTCGAGCAGGGCCATGTATGCCGCCCAGCCCGGTCCCGTGGGCAAGCAGGGGCTCACCGCGGTGTTCGTCCGCGTCACCGACTCCTGCGCGGCCTCCGGTGCACGGGTCGCCCCGGCAGCAGGAGGTGGTGGTGGACCGGTCGTCTTCCAGGCGGACGTGCAGAACGGCGCACCGCTCGTCGTCGACCCCCGCCTGACCCGGGCCTCGGTCACGACCGACCTCACCGGCACCGACGGCGACGGCAACCCGGTCACGGTGCACCTCACCGCGTCGTGGACCGGCTCCGGACCCCTGGAGCACACCACCGACTCCACCCACGTCCACTTCGCCGACGGCAACGTCAGCTCCACCGCCAACGACCTGCGGCGTGCCGCCTCGGCCCAGGTCTCGGTCGAGGTCGCCGGCCGGTCGGCCACCGGCACCGACCCCTCGGCGGTGCTCGAGCAGACGCGGTCGCACTGCATCGAGCTCCCGCGTCCCGGCGTCGAGGGCTTCTTCCCCTGCTTCGGCTTCCCCGCCTGACGGCGCGAGACCTGCCGGGCGCGAGCAGCGCGCGGGCGGGGACGGCATACGAGCCCCCCGCCCGCGTGCACCGCGCTCAATGCAGGATCGCTCAGTGCAGGATCGCGGCGAACGCGTCGAGCAGGATCCGGATCTCCGGCTCGCCGATGACGAGAGGCGGCGCGATGCGCACGGTCGAGCCGTGCGTGTCCTTGACGAGGACGCCGTGCTCGAGCAGCCGGTGGGAGGCCTCGCGACCCGTCATGAGGCGCGGGTCGATGTCGACGCCGGCCCAGAGGCCCCGGCAGCGCACCGCCTCGACGCCGTGCCCGAGCAGCTCGCGCAGCCCGCTCTCGAGCAGCGCCCCGAGCCACCGCGCGCGCTGCTGGAACTCGCCCGTCGCGAGCAGCCCGACGACGGCCTGCCCGACGGCGGCGGCGAGCGGGTTGCCGCCGAAGGTCGACCCGTGGCTGCCGGGCGTGATGACGCCCAGCACGTCACGGTCGGCGACGATCGCCGACACCGGCACGATGCCTCCGCCGAGCGCCTTGCCGAGCACGTAGACGTCGGGGACGACGCCCTCGACGTCGCAGGCGAAGGTCGTGCCGGTGCGCCCCAGGCCCGACTGGATCTCGTCGGCGACCATGAGCACCCCACGGCGACGGGTCAGCTCGCGCACCTTGCGCAGCCAGCCGTCGGGCGGCAGGATCACGCCGCCCTCGCCCTGGACGGGCTCGAGCAGGACCGCGACCGTGTCGTCGGTGACGGCAGCCTCGAGTGCCTCGATGTCGCCGAACGGCACCGTGTCGAAACCGGGCGTGTAGGGGCCGTAGTGGTCGTGCGCCACCGGGTCGTCCGAGAAGCTGATGATCGTCGTCGTGCGGCCGTGGAAGTTGCCGGCCATGACGACGATCCTGGCCCGACCGTCCGGCACGCCCTTGACCTCGTAGCCCCACCGCCGCACCGTCTTGATCGCCGTCTCGACGGCCTCGGCGCCGGTGTTCATCGGCAGCACGAGCTCCTTGCCGGCGAGCGCGGCGAGGTCCCGGCAGAACGGCCCGAGCCGGTCGCTGTGGAAGGCGCGGCTCGTCAGCGTCAGTCGCTCGAGCTGCGTCCTCGCCGCCCCGACGAGCGCCGGGTGGAGGTGCCCGAAGTTGAGGGCCGAGTAGCCCGCCAGCGCGTCGAGGTAGCGGCGCCCCTCGACGTCGGTGACCCAGGCCCCCTCGGCGTGCGAGATGACGACCGGCAGCGGGCTGTAGTTGCTCGCCACCCACTCCTCGGCGAGGGAGACGTGCTCGTGGGTGGGGGTGCCGGGGATCGGGCCGCGGTGCTCGCGGGCCCCGGGTCGTGCGGCCGTGTCGCTCACCCCTCGATCGTGGCACCGAGCCTCGGCGACGGCGCCGGAAAGTGACGGGAGCGTGGGGTGATCCCGCTCTCGGACCGGCGCCGGGCGAGTGCCCCGGTGGGAGACTCGAAGTGGCGGGTCCCGCAGCCAGGACTACCCGCAGTGGGGTGTGTCGGTCACGTCGATGACCCAGCCGCGGAGATGGCCATGAGCATCCTGACGAGCACCGTCCCCTCCCATCGCACCCGCGTCGTCATCCTCGGCGCGGCAGGACGCGACTTCCACGACTTCAACGTGGTCTTCCGCGACGACCCGGCCTACGAGGTCGTCGCCTTCACCGCGACGCAGATCCCCGACATCGAGGGCCGTCGCTATCCGCCCGAACTGGCGGGATCGCTGTATCCGCAAGGGATTCCGATCGTCGCCGAGTCCGAGCTGACCGACCTCGTCGAGCGCGAGCGCGTCGACGTCGTCGTCTTCGCCTACTCCGACGTGCGGCACGAGCACGTCATGCACCTCGCCGAGCGGTGCGTCGCCGCCGGCGCGGACTTCCGGCTCCACAGCGCGCGGCACACGATGCTGCGCAGCACCAGGCCCGTCGTCGCGGTGACCGCGGTGCGCACCGGCGTGGGCAAGAGCCAGACCACCCGCTACGTCGCCCGCCTGCTCGCCGACCTCGGCCTGCGCGTCGTGGCCGTCCGGCACCCGATGCCCTACGGCGACCTCGGCGCCCAGGCGTGCCAGCGGTTCGGGACCTACGCCGACCTCGACCGCCACGAGTGCACCATCGAGGAGCGCGAGGAGTACGAGCCGCACCTCGACGCGGGCGTCGTCGTCTACGCCGGCGTCGACTACGAGCGGATCCTCCGCGAGGCCGAGCAGGAGGCCGACGTCATCCTCTGGGACGGCGGCAACAACGACCTGCCGTTCTACGTCCCCGACCTGCACCTCGTGCTCGCCGACCCGCTGCGCCCGGGCGACGAGACGGCATACCACCCCGGCGAGGCGAACGTCCGGATGGCCGACGTCGTCGTCGTCGCCAAGTGCGACTCGGCGCGCACGGCCGACATCGAGGCCGTCGAGCGGTCGGTGCGCGCCCTGAGCCCGCGCGCGACGGTGCTGCGCGCCGACAGCCCGGTCACCGTCGACGACCCGAGCGTCGTCGCGGGGCGTCGCGTCGTCGTCGTCGAGGACGGCCCGACCCTGACGCACGGGTCGATGACCTACGGGGCCGGAGTCGTCGGGGCCCGGGCCGCCGGCGCAGCCCAGATCGTCGACCCGACCCCGTATGCCGTGGGGTCGATCGCCGCGACCTACGCGAAGTACCCGAACGCCCGCGGCATCCTGCCCGCGATGGGCTACGGCGCTGAGCAGGTGCGCGACCTCGAGGCCACGATCCGCGCGGCCGTCGAGGCGGGGGAGTGCGAGGCCGTCGTCAGCGGCACCCCCATCGACCTGACCCGTGTCCTCTCCGTGCCCGCGCCCCTCGTGCGGGCGCGCTACGAGCTGCGCGAGGTCGTCCCCGGCGGTCTGGCCGCCGCGGTCCGGTCCGCGCTGCCCCTCCCGGTCCTCGGCGCCCACTCCGGCGCCACGTCAGTTGGAAGTGCATCATGATGTCCATCCCGGGCCAGTACCCCACCCATCTCCCGAGCGAGCCCCCTCGGGAACGCCTGACCGAGCCGCTGAGCGAGCACCGGGTCGCCGACCCGGGTGACCAGCCGCCCGGTCGGCCTCGCGAGCCCGAGGATCTCCGCCCCGTCCGCGGCCGACGCGGCGGCTACGTCGGGTCCATCGTCGTCAACCTCATCCTGCTCTGGCTCATCAACGGCTGGCCGGGCTGGGACGCGGTGCCGTTCCTCACCGGGCGCACCGTGCTCGTCGTCGGCGCCGTCAACGCCTCGATCATCGCTCGAGTCGTCGCCGACGCTGTCAACGTCGTCCTCGACCTGCCTCGACCGCGGGCCCTCGGCGACCTCGTCTCCATCGGCTTCGGTCTCGTCGCCCTCATCGAGATCTGGCAGGTGTTCCCCCTCGACGTCATCGGCACCGCGTGGGAGGTCGTCGCGCGCGTCCTGCTCGTGCTCGGCTTCGTCGGCGGTGGCGTCGGGATCCTCGACTCGCTGAGCCGGCTCGTCCGCGGCCGCTTCCCGAGGATGTGATCGCCGTGAGCTCCACGAACGACCCCTTCGGTGACGTGCGTTTCACCACCAGTCCCCCGACCGTGCAGGCGCCCGCGCCGGCGGGCGCGGCGCCGTCGCATCCCGGCGGTCGCAATCTCGCCGCCCTCATCATCGGCTGCCTGCTCATCCTGCCCGGGCTGGGCCTGCTCCTCGGCGGGGCAGGCCTGGGCATCACGTATGCCGTCGCCCGCGACAGCGCTGGCTACCTGACCTTCTCGATGCCCGACCTCTCGAGCTCGTCCCCCGCGCTCACGGCCGAGGACGCCGTCGTCGCCACGAGCTCCGACGTGCCGTCCTGGGTGCTCGACCGGATGGAGTTCGACGTGCGCCTGACCGCCCGGCCGCTCGAGCCGGGCAGGAGGGTCTTCCTCGGCATCGCCCCCGCGGGCAGCCTGTCGACCTACCTCTCCGGGGTCGCCCACGACCAGGTCGTCGGCATCTCCGACCCGCGGTCCGGCGGTCAGCGCACGGCCGTGCTGCAGGCGACGCCCGGCGCCAACCGGGCGCCGGCCCCGACGAGCCAGACCTTCTGGACCGCCGTGGCCACAGGCCCCGGCCAGCAGCAGCTGACGTGGCGCGTCACCGGCGGCCAGTGGGCCGCGGTGATCATGAACGCCGACGGCAGCAGCGGCGTCGCCGTCGCGTCGTCGATCGGTGTCCGCGCCGGCTTCCTGCTGCCGATGGCCTTCATCATGCTCGGCCTCGGGTTCGTCGTCGCGGGTGTCGCGGTCGCGCTCATCATCGTCGGCGCGTCCGGCAGCCGGCCGTCCAGCTACACGCGGCCGCCGGGGTCACCGACGCCGGTGCCCTCTGCCGCCGCAGGCCCGGGCGGGCCGACGGCGATGACGACGGCGATGACGACGGCGACACCCATGTCGATGCGGGCCGGCGTCCCGGTGCAGGCACCGCCCCCGACCGGCGAGCCGGTCGCGTGGTCCTCGCACCCGCGGGCGATGAGCCCGGTGGCGCTGGACGCCCGGCTCGACGAGCCGCTCTCGCGCTGGCTGTGGCTCGTCAAGTGGTTCCTCGCGATCCCGCACTTCATCGTGCTCGGCTTCCTGTGGATGGCCTTCTCGGTGGTCAGCGTCGTCGCCTTCTTCGCGATCCTCTTCACCGGCCGCTACCCGAGAGGGCTCTTCGCCTTCAACGTCGGCGTCCTGCAGTGGAGCTGGCGCGTGTCGTATTACTGCGGCAACGGAGGCCTCGGCACCGACCGCTACCCGCCGTTCAGCCTGGGCCCAGAGCCGGACTACCCGGCCCGGCTCGACATCGCCTACCCCGAGCGGCTCTCGCGCGGCCTCGTGCTCGTGAAGTGGTGGCTGCTCGCCATCCCGCACTACATCATCCTCGGCCTGCTCCTGGGCGGCGGCGGATGGGCGTGGGGCCGCACCACCAACAGCGGCGCCCGGATCGACACCTATGGCTGGAGCGTCCTCGGGCTCCTCGTGGCGATCGCCGGGTTCTCGCTCCTGTTCACCGCGCGCTACCCGCGAGCACTGTTCGACCTCGTCATCGGCCTCAACCGCTGGGTCTACCGCGTCGTCGCGTATGCCGCCCTCATGACCGACGTCTACCCGCCGTTCCAGCTCGACGAGGGAGGCTCGGAGGTCCCGCTCGCTCCGCCGTCACCGCTGCCGTCACAGGTGGCGCCCCCGGTGCCGGCCGACCGCACGGAGCCGCCACGCCAGGTGGACGGCTGACCGCGCGCGCCTCCGCGCCCGACGCCGGGTCAGGGTCGACGTCGGGCGCCGGAGAGCGCGAGCCCCAGACCGGCGACGGCCACGATGGGGCCGATGACGGCCCAGAGGGTGACGCCCGACATGACGCTGCCGCCGACGTAGCCGAGGCCCTGCAGGGTCCACAGCGCTCCGACGAGGACGAGCAGGACGCCGACGATGACGCGGACGGGGTGGGTCATGACGGGCCACGCAGCCGGGTGCTCATGCCCCGACGCTACGCCGGTGGAGCGGCACGGGCAGGTGCAGTGGGAGACGGCCCCGACCACGGGACGTCACCCGGCGGCCGGACCCAGGTCCACGCATACGCCCCTGAGCGTCACCGCCCGGGCATAGCCTCGCGGTCATGACATCGCCGTCCCTCGACCGGCGCACCCTCCTCAAGGGTGTCGCCGCGGCCACCGCAGCACTCGCCGTCCCTCGCGTCTTCGACCCGGCCGCCGCTGCGGCGCCGGCGAGCAAGGGCATCTTCGGCTACGGGATCGCCAGCGGCGACCCCACCGCCGACTCCGTCGTCATCTGGACCCGAGCGACGCCGCCGGCGCGGCCCGGTGAGCCCGTCGCCACCCCGGGCAGCGGCCTCGGCCGCCCGATCCCGGTGCGCTGGCAGGTCGCCCGCGACCGCAGGTTCACCCGCCTGGCCGCGCACGGCACCGTCATGACCTCGCCCGACAGCGACCACACGGTCAAGGTCGACGTCACCGGGCTCGATCCCTACACGCGCTACTACTACCGCTTCCAGTCGCTCGGCGAGCTCAGCGACGTCGGTCGCACCCAGACCGCCGGCGACATCGCGGGCGAGACGCACGCGCTGCGGATGGCGCTCGTCAGCTGCAGCAACTACACGGGCGGCTACTTCACGGCCTACCGCGCCATCGCCGCCCGCGACGACCTCGACTTCGTGCTGCACGTCGGCGACTACATCTACGAGTACGGCAACGGCGCCGACCGCTACGGCCCCGCCGCCCTCGCCGGCGTCCGCGACAGCCAGCCGCCCACCGAGACCATCGACCTGCTCGGCTACCGCCTGCGCCACGCCCTGCACAAGGCCGACCCCGACTGTCGCGCCGCGCACCAGGCGCTGCCCTGGATCACGATCTTCGACGACCACGAGGTCGCCAACAACTCGTGGGCCGACGGTGCGCAGAACCACCAGCCGGGGGAGGGCGACTACCTCGCCCGCCGCGCCCAGGCGATGCAGGCCTACCTCGAGTGGATGCCGTTCCGCCTGCCCGACCAGTCGGTGCCGCACCAGGGCACCCGCTTCTTCAAGCGGTTCACCTTCGGCGACCTCGGCGACCTGTCCATCCTCGAGACACGGCAGAACCGCAGCCGCCAGGTCACCGTGCCCGGCGTGCCCTTCGACGGCTTCGTCCCCGTAGGCCTCAGCCCGGCGATCGACGGCGCGATCGCCTCGCCCGCCCGGCACCTGCCCGAGCCCGAGCAGCTGGCCTGGCTCAAGGACGGCCTCGCCCAGCGGGGGCGTCAGTGGCACCTGCTCGGCAACCAGGTCATGGTCGCGCCGGTGCTCTACCCGGGCGCTGCGCTCGGCGCACCCGGCTACACCTTCGTCAACGCCGACCAGTGGGACGGCTACACCGCCGACCGCACGAGCCTGCTGACCCACCTCGCGGCCCAGCCCGCGGCGGCCGGTGACGCGGTCGTGCTGACCGGCGACATCCACGCCTCCTTCTCGTGCGACCTGCCCGTGACCTCGTCACCCGGCCAGGCGGCCTACACCTCTGCCGGCGTCGAGTTCGTCTGCCCGTCCGTGACGAGCGACGGTTTCTACGAGGTGCTCGGCAGCACCGCGCAGCTCAAGGGTCAGCCGGCCGAGGTCGTCGTCGGGGCCACCCGGCAGGCCATCGGCGCCGCGCAGCAGCTCAACCCGTGGCTGCGCTACATCGACGGGGTCAGCCACGGCTTCGTCGTCATCGACGTGACGCCGGAGCGCGTCCAGGCCGACTACCACCACACGCCGGTCCCGACGAGCGCGCAGCCCGACCCGCGCATCGTCCCGACCGTGCTGCCCGGCTACACCCGCAGCCTGCAGACGCTGGCCGGCACCCGCCGGCTCTCGTCCGCCGCCGGGCCCGTCGGGCCGAGGTCCGACGAGCCGCGCGGGAGCTGACCCCTGCCGAGGTCCGCTGACTCCGGCGGACCTCCGGGGTCCCGACAGACGGGAGCGCCCGCTCGACGTTCGTGGTCGAGCGGGCGCTCCCGTGCCTGCTGGGTCGTGTCCGGTCAGGCCGCGGCGGGGACGAGATGGGCGTCGAGCCACTCGAGGATCTCGACCTCGACCTCATCCCGGTTGGTCTCGTTGAGGATCTCGTGCCGCGCCTCGGGCCACAGCGTCAGCGTCACGTCACGGACCCCGAGCCGGCGCAGCTGGTCGGCGACCTTGCGCACGCCCTTGCCGTTGGCGCCGACCGGGTCCATGTCGCCCGACGTGAGGTGGACCGGCAGGTTCTTCGGGATGCGCCCCGCGACCGCGTCGGTGTTGACGCCCTCGAGGCCACGGATCAGGTCGACGAAGCCGCCGGCGCTGAAGACGAACCCGCAGTCGGGGTCGTTGACGTACTTGTCGACCTCGGCCGTGTCGCGTGAGAGCCAGTCGAACTGCGTCCGGGTCGGCTTGAAGGCGCTGTTGTACTGCCCGAAGGTCAGCGTGTTCATCAGCCCGCTCGCGTGGGTGTGGCCGCGCAGCCGGGCCTGGGTCGAGGCGAGGAAGAGGCCGACCCTGCTGATCGCGCCGGCCCCGCCTGAGGTGCCCGAGAGCACGAGGCCGGTCAGCTCGGAACCGAACTGGGCGACATACCCCCTCGCGAGGAACGAGCCCATGCTGTGGCCGAGGAGGAAGACGGGCAGACCCGGCTGCTCCTCGCGGGCGCGCTCAGTCACGGCGTGCAGGTCGTCGATGACCGTCTGCCAGCCGTCCTGCTGCGCGAAGTAGCCGCGGCTGCCGACCGTCTTGCCGTGCCCGCGATGGTCGGAGCCGTAGACGGCGTACCCGTGGTCGGTGAGCCGCTGCGCGAAGCGGGCGTAGCGGCTCGAGTGCTCGGCCATGCCGTGCGAGACCTGGACGACGGCCTTGGCCGGCCCGTCCGGGAGCCAGCGGTTGACGAAGACCTCGGTGCCGTCGGGGGTCATCAGCGTGAACGTGCTGCTCTGCATGGCCGAACTGTATGCCGCGGGGTCGCCGCCGCGCGGGCAGCCGGGCGTAGATCTCATTGTCCGAACGCGCCCGCTCCTGCCCGAAGCCACAAAAACGGGTGCCCGAATCTATTTACATAGGACCGAACGGGTGGTTTCCTTGGTGAAGCGGCCCGAAGGGGGACCGCAGTCGACGAGGACGAGGGAGTCCGATGTACGCAGCGGAGCGCCAGCAGCGGATCATCGCCGAGGCGCGCCGTGCCGGCCGCGTCGAGGTCACCGCCCTCGCCGACTCCCTCGGGGTCGCCGCCGAGACCGTGCGCCGTGACCTCACCGCCCTCGAGCGCCGGGGCTCCCTGCGCCGGGTGCACGGCGGGGCCATCCCCGTCGAGCGCCTCGAGGTCGAGCCGACCCTCGCCACCCGCTCCGGTCGCCTCACCGACGTCAAGCGCCGCATCGCGGCCCGCGCCCTCGACGAGCTGCCGAGCGGCGGAAGCATCATCCTCGACGCCGGGTCCACCGCCCTGGCCGTGGCCGAGATGCTCCCGCCCGACCTCGACCTCACGGTCCTCACCAACAGCCTCGCCGCCGCGACCGTGCTCTCGACGCACCCCGGCATCTCCCTCTACCTTCTCGGCGGACGCGTCCGCGGCACGACCGGCGCCGCCGTCGGTGACTGGGCCACGGGCGCCCTCGCCGACGTCGTCGTCGACGTCGCGATCATCGGCACCAACGGCCTGTCGGTCGCCCGCGGCCTGACGACGCCCGACCAGTCCGAGTCCCTCGTCAAGCGCGCCATGGTCGGCGCCGCCCGCAAGTGCGTGGTCCTCACCGACTCGAGCAAGGCCGGTGACGACCACCTCCACCGATTCGCCCAGCTCGCCGACGTCGACGTCGTCATCACCGACACCGACCTCGACGACGACGTCGCCGCCGAGATCCGTGCGGCCGGACCGGAAGTGGTGACCGCATGATCGTGACCCTCACCCCCAACCCGAGCATCGACCGGGCCGTCCTCATCGACGCCCTCCGTCGCGGCGAGGTGCACCGCGCCACGAGCAGCCGGATCGACCCGGGTGGCAAGGGCGTCAACGTCTCCCGCGCCCTGGCCGCGCAGGGCGGCTCGACCACCGCGGTGCTGCCGAGCGGCGGACCCGAGGGCCACCTGCTCGAGGAGCTCCTCGACGCGGCCGGCGTCTCCTACGCCTCCGTCCCGGTCCGCGGCTCCGTGCGCATGAACATCAGCGTCCTCGAGCCCGACGGCACGACGACCAAGCTCAACGAGCCCGGCCCGGACCTGTCGCCCGACGAGGTCGAGGCGCTCGTCGCCACCACGCTCGAGCGTGCCGAGGGGGCCCAGTGGGTCGTCGGCTGCGGCAGCCTCCCGCCCGGCGCCCCCACCGACCTGTATGCCGTCCTCGTCCGCCGGGTGCGCGAGCGCGGTGGCCGCATCGCCATCGACTCCTCGGGCGCGCCGTTCGCGGCAGCCGTCGCCGCCCGCCCGCACCTGATCAAGCCGAACCACGAGGAGCTCGCCGAGCTCGTCGAGCACGACCTGCCCACCCTGGGCCATGTCCGCGACGCGGCCCGCGAGCTCGTCACGGCCGGCATCGACGTCGTCGCGGTCAGCCTCGGCGGCGACGGGGCCCTGCTCGTGACGGCCGACGAGTGCGCCCACGCCCGGGCCACCATCACGGCCCCCCAGTCCACCGTGGGCGCCGGCGACTGCATGCTCGCCGGCCTGCTCCACGGCCTGTCCACCGGGCTCGCCCCGGCGGACGCCCTCATGACGGGGGTGACGTGGGGCGCCGCGGCGGTCACCCTCCCCGGAAGCCGCGTCCCCTCACCCGACGACCTCGACGGCATACGCGCTGAGCTGACCCGCGAGCCCGACCTCGACCGTGTCATCGGTGTCCTCACCTGACGCGGCCCCAGACGCCGAACACCTGATCGTCCCGATCCTCCGAAAGGAAATGACATGTCCCTGATCACCGAAGACCAGGTCGTCCTCGACCTCACCGGTGCCGATCGCCACGAGGCGACCCGGAGGCTCGGCGAACGACTCGTCGCCACGGGCCGCTGCACCGATCTCGACCAGTTCCTCGCCGACGTGCGCAAGCGCGAGGAGACGATGGCGACCGGCCTGCCCGGCGGCATCGGCATCCCGCACGCCCGCAGCACCGCCATCACCGAGCCGTCCCTCGTCTTCGGGCGTGCGACGGAGGGTGGCGGCATCGACTGGGGTGCCAAGGACGGACCGGCCACGCTCGTCTTCCTCATCGCGGCTCCCGAGGGTGGCGGCGACGCGCACATGCAGATGCTGCCCAAGCTGGCCCGCGCCCTGATGAAGAAGGACTTCAAGGCGGCGCTCGCCGCGGCCACCACCGAGGCCGAGGTCGTCCGCATCGTCAGCGCCGAGGTCGAGCTCGACCAGCCCGCCGGCGCTGCCGCGGGTGCTGCTGCTGCCGGCGCCGCCGACACGAGCGGCGCCTCGGCGCCGGCCGCGAAGCGCGTGCTCAACCTCGTCGGCGTCACCTCGTGCCCGACCGGCATCGCCCACACCTACATGGCGGCCGAGGGTCTCGAGAACGCCGCCAAGGCCGCCGGCCACACGATGCTCGTCGAGACCCAGGGCTCCGCCGGCTCCAAGCCGCTGAGCGCCGCCCAGATCGCCGCCGCCGACGCCGTCATCTTCGCCCACGACCTGCCCGTCAAGGACGCCCGCCGCTTCGCCGGCAAGCCCCTCGTCGACGTCGGCGTCAAGAAGGGCATCTCCGACGGACCCCTGCTCGTCTCCCAGGCCGAGCAGCTCGTCGCCGAGTGGGACGCCGACCCGAGCAAGCGCGCGGCGGCCGTCGCGGCCGCCGGCGCCGGGGGCGCGTCCGGGGGCCTCATCTCGAAGGTCGAGGAGGGCGCCAGCACCGGCACCAAGATCCGCCAGTGGCTCATGACCGGCGTGTCCTACATGATCCCGTTCGTCGCCGCCGGCGGCATCCTCATCGCCCTGTCGTTCATGCTCGCCCAGGTCGCCCTCGGCGAGCAGGGAGCCATCGAGATCGTCAAGTACAACCTCAAGCCCGGCGACCCGCTCAACATCGCGACGACCTTCAGCCCCACCAGCCTCACCTCGTGGGCGGCGCTCCTCTTCGTCATCGGCGGCGCGTCGTTCGGCTTCCTCGTCCCGATCCTCTCCGGCTTCATCGCCTTCGCCATCGCCGACCGCCCCGGCCTCGTGCCCGGCATCGTCGGCGGCTCCGTCGCGGCGACCATGGGTGCCGGCTTCCTCGGCGGCCTCGTCACCGGTCTGCTCGGTGGTTTCGTCGCCCGCTGGGTCTCCGGGTGGAACGTCGCCAAGGGGGTCAGGGGCGTCATGCCGGTGGTCGTCATCCCGCTGCTGAGCTCGCTCATCACGGTGGGCCTGTTCATCACTGTCCTGGGCCGCCCGATCAAGGGCCTCACCGACGCCCTCAACAGCTGGCTGACCGGCATGAACGGCGCGAGCGCCATCATCCTCGGCATCATCCTCGGCGCCATGATGGGCTTCGACCTCGGTGGCCCGATCAACAAGGTCGCCTACGCCTTCGCCACGACCGGTCTCGCCGCCGCGGGCGCCGCGACCAACGCGCCGCAGCTGAAGATCATGGCCGCGGTCATGGCGGCAGGCATGGTCGCGCCCCTCGCCATGGCGCTCGCCACGACCGTCCGGCCGCACCTCTTCTCCGAGCCGGAGCGTGAGAACGGCAAGGCCGCCTGGCTGCTCGGTCTCTCGTTCATCTCCGAAGGGGCGATCCCGTTCGCCGCCGCCGACCCGGTCCGCGTCATCTCGAGCTCCGTCATCGGCTCGGCCGTCACGGGCGCCCTGGCGATGGCCTTCGGCACCACGCTCCGGGCCCCGCACGGAGGCATCTGGGTGCTGCCGCTCATCGGCAACTTCCTGCTCTTCCTGCTCGCGCTCGCCGTCGGTGTGGTCGTCATGACCGGCCTCGTCGTCGCGATGAAGTCCCGTGAGCACAACCTTGCGGAGATCGACGCGACCGCTACGGTCTGAAGCAGGGCGTGATCGCGATCGCCGTCTGACCACACCGACGCACGACCACCCGTTTTCCAACGAAGGAGCACGTCCATGGCAACCCGCACCGTCACCATCGCCTCCTCGGTGGGCCTGCACGCCCGCCCGGCCGCCCTGTTCGTCGAGGCAGCCAGCGCCTCCGGGCTCAACGTCGAGATCGCCAAGCCCGGCGAGGACCCGGTCGACGCGACGAGCATCCTCGGCGTCATGGCCCTCGGGGCCAAGCACGGCGAGGAGGTCGTCCTGACGGCCGACGGCGACGGCGCCGACGAGACGCTCGACTCCCTGGTCGAGCTTCTGTCGCGCGACCTCGACGCGGAGTAGTCACCATGGCCGGGTCGGAGACCACGTCCGCTGCCACGTCTGCTGCTACGTCTGCTGGCACGTCGCAGCCGGTGCCGGAGGCACGGCACGGCATCGGCGTCAGCCCCGGCACGGCATACGGGCCGGTGGTGCAGGTCGCACCACCGGTCCGGCCGCCGGCCGACGAGAAGGCGGTCGACGACGAGGAGGCAGCGCTCGCCGACGTGCGCGCGGCCTTCGAGTCGGTGGCCGTCTCGCTCGAGGAGCGGGCGACGCGGGTCGACGACACGGCGCAGCAGATCCTCAAGGCGACGGCCCTCATCGCGCGCGACAAGGGCCTCGTCAAGGCGGCCGCCAAGGAGCTCGCGGCCGGCCACGGGCGGGCGCACTCCATCGAGAACGCGGTGGAGACGTATGCCGCGCAGTTCGAGGCGCTCGGCGGCTACTTCGCCGAGCGGGTGGCCGACCTCAGGGACGTCGGATCACGCGCTGTCGCAGCGGTGCTCGGCGTCCCGGCCCCCGGCGTTCCCTCGTTCTCGGAGCCGAGCGTCATCGTCGCGGAGGACCTCGCGCCCGCCGAGACGGCGACGCTCGACCGGCGGCTCGTCGTCGGGATCATCACCGAGGCCGGCGGCCGCACGAGCCACACGGCGATCCTCGCCGCGCAGATGGGCATCCCAGCCGTCGTGCAGCTCGCCGGCGCCACCGAGATCGCCCCCGGCACGCCGGTGGCGCTCGACGGCGACACCGGAGAGGTCACCATCGCGCCCGACATGGAGCTCGTGACGGCCCAGCGTGAGCGGGCCGCTCGACGGGCCGAGGCGCTGGCGCGCCTCTCCGGTCCCGGCCGCACCTCCGACGGGGCCGAGGTGGCCCTGCTCGCCAACATCGGCGGCGTCGAGGACGCCGTCGCTGCCGGCGCGCAGGACCTCGAGGGCGTCGGGCTCTTCCGCACCGAGTTCGTCTACCTCTCCGCGACCAAGGCCCCGACCGTCGAGGAGCAGACGGAGATCTACCGCGGCGTCTTCGCGCCGTTCGAGGGGCGCCGCGTCGTCGTGCGCACGCTCGACGCCGGCGCCGACAAGCCGCTCAAGTTCGCCGACCTCGGCCCGGAGGAGAACCCCGCCCTCGGGCGTCGCGGGCTGCGGCTCTCGGCCGAGCGGCCCGACCTGCTCGACGCGCAGCTCGAGGCGCTCGCCATAGCGGCCCGCGAGACCGGCGCCGACGTCCGCGTCATGGCGCCGATGGTCGCGACGGCCGAGGAGGCCGCCTGGTTCGCGCGTCGCGTGCGCGAGAACGGCCTGCCCAAGGCCGGCGTCATGATCGAGGTGCCCGGCGCGGCCCTGCGGGCCCACCACGTCCTGGGCGAGGTCGACTTCGGCTCTCTCGGCACCAACGACCTGGCGCAGTACACGATGGCCGCCGACCGCATGCAGGGCGCGCTGTCCGACCTGCTCGACCCGTGGCAGCCCGCGGTGCTCGACGTCGTCGGGCTGGCCTGCGACGGCGCCGCCCGGGTCAACCGGCCCATCGGCGTGTGCGGCGAGTCGGCGGGCGACCCGCTGCTCGCGCTCGTGCTCGTCGGCCTCGGCGTCTCGTCGCTGTCGATGGCGCCGAGCAAGGTGCCGGTCGTGCGTCTCGCGCTCTCGCTCCACTCCGTGGCCGAGTGCCAGGCGATCGCGGACGCCGCGCGCGGAGCGCGCACCGCCGTCGACGCCCTCACCGCCGTCCGCGAGGCCGCGAGGAACGAGCTCACCGACCTCCTCTGAGGGTCGCGAGAGAGAGAAGGAGGCGGCGATGACGCTGCCGGACACACCCCGCCGGAGGGTCAACTTCTTCGAGGGCCGCCTCGTCACGGCCGAGGACCTCGGCTCGGAGCAGCAGGCCAGCCGTGAGCGGGTCTGGCTGCACAACCGGATGCTGCACGGCGCGGGCGTCGTCGCCGGGTTCGAGGTCTCGGTCGAGGGTGAGGAGCTCGTCGTCTCACCGGGCATGGCCATCGACGGGTTCGGTCGCGAGATCGTGCTGACCGGGGGCGGCGCACGCCTCGACGGCAGCGACGTCGTCGCCGAGAGCCACGGACGCGTGCATCTCGCGGTGTCGTGGGCGGAGGAGCCCGACGACGAGGTCATCGGCCCCGACGGCCCGGTGCCGGGCCACTTCGTCGAGCGACCCCGGCTGTCGCTGCGTGAGATCGGAGCGGCCGGCGCCGACGCCGACCACGTGGTGCTGGCCCGCGTCCACCGGGCCGGCACCGTGCTCGTCGCGGACGGCTCGGTCCGGCGCCACGTCCGACGCTCGGGGCACGGCGACCGCTGAGCGATGGCTCTGGGTGTGTTCGTGGGTGAGCACTCTCATAGGCGCGCAGACGGCTGGTCCCCGAGCCTGCTCGATAGACTTCTGGTGGACGTCGAGCACGACGTCCACGCGGCAAAGGAGCTCGGCATGAGCACGTCCAGCCTCTACATGGAGCGGGTCCGCCTCGAGGACGGGTACCACGAGGACGACCTCCCCTTCATCGAGCACGCCCTGACCCAGCTGTTCACGCAGCTGGAGCGCTTCGACCCCTCGATGGTCCACATCGGGCTGCGGGTCAAGGACCGTGGGCAGCCGGGCATGCACACCTCCGTCGAGGTCTGCATCAGCGGGCTGCCGACCGTCATCGGCGTCTCCAACCTCGGCGACACCAAGGCCGCCCTCAACGAGGCCGAGGCCAAGGTCGTCGCGCAGCTGCGCGAGGCAGCCGACCGGCACCACGACCGCCGGCCCCGCCAGGTCCGGCACTGAGGCGCCCGCCCCCTCCGGGCTCGAGGTATGCCGTCCCGCCGGGTCGTGGGGCAACGCCTCGGCCGGTGGCGGCTCAGTCCGAGCCGGCCGAGAGGACGTCGGCGAGGTCGTAGCTGACCGGCTCGTCGAGCTGCTCGTACGTGCATGACTCCGGGGTGCGGTCCTCGCGCCACCGGACGAACTGGGCGGTGTGCCGGAAGCGTGCACCCTCCATGTGGTCGTAGCGCACCTCGACGACCCGCTCGGGTCGCAGCGGCACGAAGGAGAGGTCCTTGCCGTTGTTCCAGCGGGAGTACTCCGACGAGCGCGGCGTGCGCATGCTCCCGTCGTCGGTGGGCTGGCCCCAGTTCCACGGGTGGTCGTCCCACTCGGCGACGAGCGGCTGGAGCTCCTCGAAGAGCTCCTTGCGCCGGGCCATCGGGAAGGCGCCGATGACACCGACCGAGGCGAGCTTCCCGTCGTCGCCGTAGAGCCCGAGCAGCAGCGACCCGATCGCGTCGGGCCCGCTCTTGTGCACGCGGTAGCCGGCGACGACGCAGTCGGCGGTGCGCTCGTGCTTGATCTTGAACATCAGGCGCTTGTCGGGCTCGTAGGCGATGTCGACGGGCTTGGCGATGACGCCGTCGAGGCCGGCGCCCTCGAACTGGGTGAACCAGCCCTTGGCGACGTCGCGGTCGGCGGTGGCGGCGGTCAGGTGGATCGGGGCCTCGGCCCCGGCCAGGGCCTTCTCCAGCGCGGCCCGTCGCTCGGCGAACGGCTTGTCGAGGTACGACTCCTCGCCCAGGGCGAGCAGGTCGAAGGCGACGAACGAGGCCGGCGTCTCGGCCGCGAGCTTCTTGACGCGTGAGGCGGCCGGGTGGATGCGCTGCTGGAGCAGGTCGAAGTCGAGGCGGTCACCCGACGAGGGGGAGACGAGGACGATCTCGCCGTCGATGACACACTTGTCGGGGAAGTTCGCGAGCACCGCCTCGACGACCTCGGGGAAGTAGCGCGTCATCGGCTTCTCGTTGCGGGAGCCGATCTCGACGAGGTCGCCCGACCGGAAGATGATCGAGCGGAAGCCGTCCCACTTCGGCTCGTAGAGCACGTCGACCTTGACGGCCGTGAAGTCCTTGACCGGCTTGGCGAGCATCGGCGACACAGGGGGGACGACCGGCATGCCCCACGTCGTGCGGAGGTCGGCGTCGCGCTCGGCCTTGGGTGCCATGTAGTCGCCGTCGGCCTTGTCGGTGCGGCGCTTGCTCGGCTGCACGCGCGGCGGCTCGCCCGGCATCTTGGGGTAGTCGGGCGGGAAGTTCAGCTCGCCGAGGCCGCGCTCGTGGACGTCCTTGTCCCACAATGCGATCGCGGCGGCGACGTCGCCGACCTCGTCGTCGATGCCGGCCCACGCGTCACCGCGGTCGGCGACGAGAGCAGGCACGGTGCGGACCGTGAGCTCCTTGGGGTCGACCGAGCCCAGCTCGTCCCACGTGACCGGCGTCGACACCGGCGCACCCGGCAGCGGGCGCGGGGAGTAGGCCGACGCGATGGTGCGGTCGCGGCACGCCTGGTTGAAGTCGACGAAGACCTTCTCGCCGCGCTCCTCCTTCCACCACGACGTCGTCACGAGGTCGGGGAGGCGTCGCTCCAGCTCGCGCGCGATGCCGATGACGCCGTGCCGCACGTCGAGGAACTCGTGCGTCGGCGCGATGCGGGCGTAGACGTGGACGCCCCGGTTGCCGGACGTCTTGGCCCACGCGGTCAGGCCGATCTCGGCCATCACCTCGCGCAGCGCGACGGCTGCCTCGACGGCGTCGGCGAAACCGCGTCCGGGCTGCGGGTCGAGGTCGATGCGCAGCTCGTCGGGTCGGTCGACGTCGGCGGTGCGGACCGGCCACGGGTGGAAGGTGATGGTGTTCATCTGCGCGGCCCACACGGCATCGGCGATCTCGTCGATGACGAGCTGCGGGTGCTTGCGCCCGGACGGATAGGTGCACATGACGGTGCGGGTGCCCTCGGGGACGCCCTTGGGCGGGTTCTTGGAGAAGAACTCCTCGCCCTCGATCCCCTCGGGGAAGCGCTGCAGCGTGACCGGCCGGTCTCCGAGCGCTCGCAGCATCGGGTCGGCCACCGAGACGAGGTAGGCCGCCATGTCCAGCTTGGTGACCGGCTTGCCGTCGGCCATCCCTGCCGGCGGCCAGAGCACGCGGTCGGGGCTGGAGACGCGCACCTCCCGCACCCCGTCAGGGCTCGACGGACTGGGCGCTGCGACGACGGCGGGCTTGGCGCTCACCCGCCGATCGTAGCCACGGGGTCCGACGCCGGCGGCCGGCGCGCGCTGTGCTTTGGGTTGCGAAGTGACTCAGGCCCACTCGACTGCCCACTCGACTGCCACGTCTCCGGCTGAGTCAGCCGACGACCCAGGGCACAGGGCGCAACCAATCCGCTTGAAGCCAGCGCGCCGCGCCATCCGCGCGGCAGGAGCTCGCGCCCGACGCGTCGACGCCGGATCCGCACCCGGCGAGTGCCGCGCTCGTCGCCGGAGGCATCACCTACTGCAGCAGCGTCCTGCCCTGGCGCTCGAGCGGTGGGGCGCACCCGTGGCGCGGTGCGAACGTCGCCGAGCGGACGGCATACGCCCTCGATCAGCTCACCGCGGCGCTGCCCGCGGGGCCGATCGTCTGGGGCGGCGACTGGAACCATGCGCTGGACGGGCCCGAGATGGCCGGCAGCAGGGCCGGTCGTGAGGCGATCAACGAGGCCGTCACCCGCCTGGGGCTCAGCGTCCTCACCGCCGGGCTGCCCCACCGGCTCGACGGTCACGGGTCCATCGACCACCTCGCCGTTCCGGTCGGGACCCCGGTCGTGAGGCCGGCGCAGCAGGTGCCGATGCAGGCCGAGGGCCGTCACCTCTCCGACCACGACGCCTACGTCGTCGAGGTGTCGCTCGACGGCTCAGAGCAGGGACGCGCGCGCCAGCGGGTGTAGGTAGATGAAGCGTCAACGGGTATGTCTCCGCCATGACCCAGGCGCCCACGCTCCACAACCTCGGTGGCGAACGCTTCGTGCTGATGACGACCTACCGCCGCACCGGCGAGCCGGTCCCGACCCCGGTGTGGGTGCTGCCCGACGCCGGAGCCGCGATCGTCAGCACCCCCGAGGGCGCCGGCAAGCTCAAGCGCCTGCGCCACGACCCTCGCGTCACGATCCAGCCGTGCGACCGCCGCGGCAACGTCGAGGACGGCGCGCCGGTCGTCGAGGGGACCGCCGAGATCATCACCGACTCCGCCGCGTCCGACGCCGTCAACCGCCGGCTCTCGCGAAAGTACGGCGTCGAGTTCCGCATCTTCATGGCCATCGAGTGGGTCGTGCGGCGCGGCAACAGCAACCGCGTGGTCGTGCGGATCACGCCGACCGTCTGACGCGACCCACGAGGGTCGGCGCCCCTTTCCGCCCGATCCCGACCGAGCGCGTGCCCGCGCTGGTTTCATGGGGGGATGCGGCCCTCCGGCGTCGCCGAATCGCCTGACCCCGCGGACGCGATCGTCGTTCGCGGACGAGGCCCCGCGCTCCTGGCCGCCGCGGTGCGCCGCCTGCTGCCGCCCTCGACCGCGTCGGGCCGGGCGGTCGTCCTCGCGCGGCTCTCGCCGCCGACTCCGGCCTCCGCGTCGGTGGTGCACGTCGTCGTCGACGCGCTCGTCGAGGCCGGGTCTGAGGTGTCCGTCGCGGGCCTGCTGACGAGTCGGGACCGCGACCGTGGGCACCGGTCGGTGGGGGCGCTCGCGCACGCGGCCGGCCTCACCGGCCGCACGGAGCGGGGGAGGCCGTATGCCGTCGTCGACCTCGCCGAGGACCTCGTGCCCTCCCGGGCCCCCGCGAGGAGCGTCCTCGCCGGGCTGCCGGTGCCGCGGGCGTGGCTGACGGCGGACACCCGCGTCGTCGTGGGGCGTGCCGTCACCGAACTCGTCGACACGTATGCCGGGTGCCTCGACACGCTGCTCCGAGCCGTCCCCGAGGTGGCGGGCTGCGAGCCGGCGGACCTCGCCGCCGAGGTGGCGCGGCATCTCGGCCCGCACCTCGCGGTGCTCGATGCCCTCGACGCGAGCGGTGGCGCCGACGGCGGCCGGCTCCCGCAGGTCAGCGAGACGGACACCGCCGTCGTCGCGCGAGACCCCGTGCTGGCGGACGTGACGCTCGCCGGTCTGCTCGGCGTGGACCGGTCGAGCTCGTCGCTGGTCGAGCGGGCCGTGGGGCTCCTCGGGGAGCCGAGCGGCTCCGTCGAGGGCGACCTGCAGCCCTTCCCGCCGGTCGCCCACGCCCACCCCCTCGCGGTCAGGGCGGCCCGTCAGGTCGCCCGCGACACGCGCCTGGCCCGGGTCCTCAGCGCCGCCACCGGCGGCCCGGATGCCGGATCGGTCACCGCCGACCCCGTCCTCGCCGCCCTGCGACCGCTCGTGACCGAGGCGGTCCGGGCCGCCGCCGACCCGATCGGACAGGCCGGGCTCGTGGCCCTGCTCGGGCTGGCGTCGACGCTCTCGGCCGGCGGGGAGGCCTGGGCCGCGACGATGGACAAGGCCAAGGTCGACCGGCGGGTCGTCTCCCTGGGGTTCGACCCCGCCGACCACCCCGACGCCGACTACGACACGCTCGCCGCCCAGCTCGCGGCCATCGACGCGGTCGTCGACCGGCTGCCGAGGAGCGAGGACCCGGATGCCCTGCGGTGGTGCCTCGTCGACGGTGCGACCGTCTTCGAGGTCCGCCGGGCCGTCGCGGTCGACTTCGACGCCTGGGTCGAGCGCGTCGACGTCGCCGAGGGCATCAGCCTCATGGCCGACTACCTCGGCGGCCGGCGCGTCCTCGTCGGCGAGGCTCATCCGGCCGAGGCCGATCCCACCGAGAGCCGGGGCGGCTCACGGCAGCGGCAGGCCGAGCGCAACCTCTACCTGCCCCAGCCGAACTACCTGGCCGCGTGGGGTGGCGAGCCGATCGACGTGTGCAAGATCGAGCTCGTGGAGCGCGGACCGGACCGCCAACGGCTGCTCTGGCGCACCGTCTCGAGCCCGAACGGCTCCGCCGCCCACGACGACGGCACCCTCGCCTTCGAGCGCACCGGTGACGGTGCCACGCTCGTGACGATCCGCGGCCGTCAGCTGTTCACGCTGCCGCCCGTGCTCGACGCGGTCGACCTGCCGTCCGTGCCCGAGGTGCGCGGGCCCCTGCTGGAGGAGGCCTACCGGCGCTTCTTCACCGCCACCTTCGACAACCTCGAAGCCTGCTTCGAGGGCCGGGAGCACCGCATCGGCCGTCCTCCACCGGACCCGTCCGAGCCGCTGCTGACCGAGTCGGTGCGCATGCTCGTCGACGCCCTCACCTCCCGCCTGGGCGTGGGGGACGCGCGGCGCGACCACGCGACCCCGGCCGGCCGCTGCGGCGCTCCCGACCCTGCCCTCGACGTGCACGGTTTCCGGCACGTCCCGGGTCCCCGCAGCGGCCCCCACGCCCATGGCGTCGGCGACACCGCGCGCGACGAGGCGGCGACCTCATGAGGGTCGCGGTCACCGGGGCGACGGGACTGGTCGGCCACCACGTCGTCGCGGCAGCGCTGGGAGGCGGCCACGAGGTTGTCGCCGTGACCCGTCCCGGACGCCATCTGCCCCAGCGGCTCCTCGCTCTGGGTGAGGTCGGTCAGGAGCGCGCGAGCCTGACCGATCCGGTCTCGCTCGCGCGTGCCCTCGAGGGCATCGACGCGGTGGTGCACTGCGCCGCCGTCTACTCCTACCACCCCGCGGCCACTGAGCAGCTCGCCGACGTCAACGTCCGCGGGACCCGCGCCGTGCTCGAGGCGGCTGCCGCTGCCGGCGTCACCCGCGCCGTCGTGACGAGCTCGGCGGTGACCCGGGGCTCGAGCCTCCAGCCACTGCCGCGCGACGAGCGCCACCACCTCGGCACCGAGCCTGCCCCGGAGTACTACGCGAGCAAGGTGCGCCAGGAGCAGGCGGCCCTCGACGTCTCCGAGAGCACCGGGCTCGAGGTGGTGCTCGCGCTGCCGACCGTCGTGCTCGGAGGTCCCTACGACCGGCTGGGCCCGAGCAACGCGATCGTCCTGCGCTACCTCCTCGACCCCACCCGCAGCACGTTCCCGGGCGGCTGCAACGTCGTCGACGCCCGCGACGTCGGGGCGGGGCACGTCGTCCTGCTCGAGCGCGGCGAGCCGGGGGAGCGCTACCTCCTCGGCGGCGAGGACGTCTCGTGGCGCACGCTGCACGGCCTCGTCGCCGACCTGGCCGGCGTCGGCCAACCGGCCCTCGAGCTCCCGGCCGGCGCAGCGTGGCTGGCCGCCGGCGCGGCAGAGGCGTGGGCACGGCTCACCTCGTCCGCGCCGCTGTCGACCCGCGAGGAGGCCTCGACCGTCGGGCGCTACTACTGGTACGCCTCCGACCGAGCCCGCACGATCGGGTATGCCGCCCGCCCGGCCCGTGAGGCCGTGGCCGCCTCCCTCGCGTGGCTGGCCATCGGGCCCGACCTGCCCCGCTTCGTGCGGGAGTCGCTGCGCCTCGCCCCTGCGGTGCGGGCCGCCCGGCCGCTCGAGCCCAGAGCCCTCCCCGATCCCGTGGACGCCGGGACCGGCCAAGGAGCGCGACCCGGTCCGGACGCCGGGGCCGAGGGGCGCGACCCGGGGTCCGCCCGGCCGCTCACTCCTCGACGACGACCGCCACGTCCAGCTCCGCCTCGACGCCGCCGGTCACCAGGATGACCCCCTCGTAGCGCTCACCGGGCCGCACCACGTCCGACTTGAGGTCCACCTCGAGCAGGACGTCGTGCTCCGAGCCGGCCGGGATGGTGACGCCGTCGGGGTCCAGCCGCAGCTCGAGCTCGACGTGACGCCCCGAGTCCGGTTGCAGCCGCCCGGCCGACAGCAGCACCTTGCGGGCGCGCGGGTGGGCGTTCGACAGCGTGACCCGACCCGTCGCCGTGTCTCCCGGACGCCCGTGCAGGGTGACCGCCGGCCTCCCCGGCCCGGCGCCGGTGGGCTCGTGCGGCTCGGACCTGCCCGGCTCCGGGGGAGGCCCGGTGACGACGACGTCGGAGTGGTCTGCGGCCCCATCAGGGTCCCCGGGATCGCTCGGGCCGTGATCGTGACCGGGGCTGTCACGGTGCGTAGCGTGCGGTCCCGGCGCCGGCCAGCGACCCGCAGCGGCGCCTGTCCCGGCCCACGTGTCTGCCCGGCCGCCGGCCCGTGACCCGGCTCGGGCCCCCGCGTGCGTCGCCGCCCGTGTCGCGGAGCGCGTGTCCGAGATGACCCGGGCCATGCTGCGGCTGCCGATGGCGACGAGGCTGCCCGCCACGTCGAGACCGAGCTCTCCGACGTCCTTCCAGTAGCGGGCGCCCTCGCGGCTGACCGCCTCCATCCACGCCCGTCCGGCCGTGGTCGGGTCGACCTCGGACGTGAGCGTGGCGCGACCCAGCTCGATCGACTGGCGGGCGAAGTCCGCCTGCGCCGACCAGGCGTCGCGCGCCAGCTCGGTGATCCGGGCGAGCATCTCGTCCTGGCCCCTCGCGTTCGACGACATCACGTGCCTCCTCAGCAGCAGCCGCAGTCGCAGCCGGCCTGCACGGGATCGCACCGCGACGGGCTCACGACGACGGCGACGCGCAGGGGACGGGAGCACCCTTCGAGTCGCACGTCGGCGTAGGCGCACGCGCACGCGTCGAGGTCGCCCGGCAGGCGGCCCTGGCCCATCCCCACGTGGGTGTCGAGGCGGGCGTCGGAGCTGTCCTCCTCGCTCGCAGCGGACGCGTCAGAGCCCTTGCCCCCGCCGGCCTGGCCGCCTTGGCCGTCTCCGCCCTGCCCGTCGCCGCCCTGTCCGTCGCCGCCCTGTCCGTCGCCGCCCTGTCCGTCGCCGCCTTGGCCGGCGGTCGTCGTGACGCCGATGACGAGCCGCACGATGCGGTCCTCGCACGGCGCGAGGGTGACCTGCTCCTCCTCGAGCACCGCGACGACCGCGAGGTCGGTGACGGTGCCGAGGTGCCAGGGGCCCACCGCCAACGTGACCGGGCGCTCGCGGCGCCAGGCGTTGTGCAGGGCCAGGGGGACGATCCGTCGCTCACCGACGCGCGTGTGGACGACGACGTCCGCGTCGGGCACGCAGCAGCCGCAGCCATCCCCGCAGCCACACGTCGAGCCGTGGTGGTCGTGGTGGTCGTGGTGCTCGTGATCGTGATGGTCGTGACCGTGGTGGTCGTGACCTTGGTCGCCGCCCCCGCATCCACATCCGCCACCGCAGCCACAGCCGTGCCGTTCGGTCCCGCAGCCACAGTCGTCAGGTCCGGGGTGGCGGCCGTGGTCGTCGTGGTGGTGGTCGTGGTGTTCGTGGTGGTGGTCATGGTCGTGGTGGTGGCCACCGTGGGGACCGTGGTCGGGCGCGGGCCGGGAGCGCTGCTGCCCCCACCCCTGCCACGGTGAACCGGCGGCCGCGCCGCCACTGCCCAGGAAGGGCGCGGCCATCTCGTCCCACAGCGACTGCGAGGCGTCGGTCCACTGCTGGACGGCGTCGGCCCAGCCGGTCCGCAACGAGGTGAACAGGTCTGGCGTGGAGGTGCTCATGACTTCGACTCCGATCGGTCTCGCGGAAGGATGACGACGTCCAGGTCGGCGATGCCGACGGGGACGGAAGCGGTGTGCCGCCGGGCGGGGTCGAGGCCGGGCGGGACCTCGAGCCGGGCGGGCAGGGTCACGGTCTGGCCGGGCTCGACGGCCGCGGGCGCCTCGAGCGCGAGGACGACGTCGGGGCCCGGGTCCGGGCCACCGTCGTCGGCTCGGGCCATCGTGAGGGCGGCGAGCGGCATACGCACGTTGCCCGTGTTGGTGACGACGAGGGTCACGTCCTGGCTCCCCTCGACCGCGAGGACCCGGCGGGGGCTCAGCTCGAGTGCGGGGTGCGGTGCCACGTCGACCACGACGCGTCGGCGCACCCCGCCGAGCTCCATCTCGGCCTCGTGCCGACCCGGTGGAGTCGTGGCGGGCAGGGGCACGACGACCGGGACCTCGACCGTGCGGCCACCCGGGATGATGGCGCTCGCCGCGCCCGTGACGGCCTCACCGCCGAGGTGCAGGGTGGGGCGTCGGACGACGAGCCGGTCCGCCGAGACGTTCTCGACGGTGACGGTGGTCGTGAGCCGTCCCGGTGGACCGGCGAGCACGATCGCGTCGTCCGGCTCGGCCGCGGGCGGTCGTCGGCGGGACGGTCGGGCAGGCGTCGAGACGGTCTTCGCCGCGGGTGGCTTGCGTCGTGGGGTCGGCATGGCAGGGGCCTACAGGTCGATGACGACGGGGCCGGTGGGGACGGGCCGCACGTGCGTGGACGTGCGGCCGCGCACCGTGACGGCGAAGACCTCGAGGCCGAGCACCGACCAGCTCCACTGCTGCTCGTAGGGGGTCGACACCTCGGTCGGCGGAGGTGGGGCGAGCTCGAGTCGCACGCACGAGTCGAGGGCGACGGGCCGCAGGTCGACCACCGACGCCGAGTCGATCTTCGACGTGGTGTCGACGGCCGAGGTCGAGTCCAGCTTGGCCGTCGAGTCGAGCTTGGAGGTGGTGTCGACGGTCGTCGTCACCGGCGCGAGCGCGACCTTCGAGTCGGTGTGCACCGTGTTGTCGCCGGCCAGGGTCAGCTTCATGTCGTCGAGACCGGCGAGCTGGCTCGTGACGTCGGCCGTGACGTCGCTGCCCACGCTGCCGCTCAGGGCGGTGTCGATCGAGTACGTGGCCATCAGTGCTCTCCTGCCTGGGCGGTGCGCGGTGGGTCGGGCGGTGTGTCGGGCGGTGTGTCGGGCGGTGTGTCGGGCGGTGTCACGAGAGGTGTCTCGGGGCTGACGAGGTAGGAGTGGTGGAAGCCGAGCCGGGGGTCGGCCCAGTCCGACAGGCCGGCGTCGATCTCGCCGAGCTCCGGCATGACGATGCGGTCGCGCAGCTCGAGCGACGGGTAGTCGTAGACGCTGATGTGGTTCTGCCCCCGGTTCGCGGTGAAGAGCAGCGTCTGGTCGGCCGAGAGCTGGCACGCGTAGATGCCGTCGATGAGCGAGCCACGGCTCACCCGGAACGACTCGGCGAAGAGGTTGGCGTTGCCGACGACGTTGGCCCGCATGAACGACTCCGCGAGCGTGTTGAGCGACTGCCGGGGGTAGGCCCACGACTCGAGGGCGCCCGGGTGCTCGTCGACGAGGCGGTGGTGGGTCATCGTCTCGAGGTCGACGAGGACGACGGTGTGGCTGCCCCCGGTGCAGAAGATGAGCTCGCTGTCCGAGATCGTCACGTCCGAGTTGATGTGGGCCGGCACGTCACGGTCGGCGACCCAGTGGCGCAGCACCTGGCCGTGCTCGGCGTCGATCTCGAACGCATACTGCCTCAGCCAGGCCATGCCCCAGTGCGCGTAGTCGGTCCGGTCGGCCGGGTGCACCCGGAAGGACACGGCGTAGAAGACGTCGAGGACGGGATGGCACACGACGTGCCAGCAGGTCGTCGGCAGCGTCACGGTGCGGACCTCCCCGGAGAGGGTGTCGAGGATGCCGACCTCGCGCGCCTCGCCGCGCGACGGGTGGTCCATGCCGCCGTAGACGACGTAGCGGCCCGACGCCGTCCGCTTCATGGCGTGCGGCACCTTGAGCCCGTGCGGGGCGAGGACCTCGGCCTTGGTGAGGCGGTTGACGTCGAAGCTCCACAGGTGCTCGCCGATCGCCGTGACGAACGTCGTGTCGTCGAGCCACACGAGGTGGGTGCTGCCCTTGATGGTCGTGTCGGGCACCTCGAAGCGCAGCGTCGAGACCCGGTCGACCTCCTCGAGGGTGGCGAGGTCGTAGAAGAGCAGGTGCTGGCCGGTGTTGCCCAGGAAGCCGATCCGCCGGCTCGGGTCGACGCTCGGGGCGTGGCCGCCGGACGCGCCGTGGAAGTAGCTGACCTTGTAGGAGTGGTCGCCGGTCACGGGGTCGTAGCGGAACAGGCACACGCCGGCCCGACCCTCGAGGCCGTTCAGACCGTTCCCGTCGAGGGCGACGTGGAACGCGTAGGGGTAGTCACGCATCGGCAGCCCCGACTGCTTCGGTTCCGCGGATCCGGCGCACGGTCGTCACGCCGACTCCTCAGGCTAGCGCCGGCCGCACGGGCCTGTCGGAAAACGGCGATTCGCGCCGTAGGCTCGGCGCGTGCCGGCCGGGCGAGGGAGAGCGACGCTGCAGGGTCTCGCGCTCGCCTGCCATCCCGGGCCCACCCTGGCGGTCACCGTCCTCACGGCCCTGCTTGCGGCGTCGGCCGGGCACACGCCGGCACGCGGGCTGCTCGTGACCGCAGCGGTGCTCACGGGTCAGCTGTCCATCGGCTGGAGCAACGACCTGCTCGACGCCGCGCGAGACCGGGCGGTCGGCCGTGCCGACAAGCCGATCGCGCGGGGCGCCGTGTCCGAGCGCACGGTGCGCGCCGCGACGGCGGTCGCGCTCGTCGCCACCACCGTCCTGTCGCTGGCGTGCGGCCCCGCCTCCGGCCTCGTCCACCTCCTGCTCGGGGTGGCGTCGGGGTGGGCCTACAACGTGTGGTTCAAGCGGTCGCTGCTCTCCCCGCTGCCGTATGCCGTCGCCTTCGCCGCGCTGCCCGCCGTCGTGACGCTCGCGCTGCCGGAGGCCGTCTGGCCGGCCGCGTGGGTCATGGTGACCGGAGCGTTCCTCGGGGTGGGCGCCCACCTGCTCAACGCCCTGCCGGACCTCGCCGACGACGAGGCCACCGGGGTGCACGGGCTGCCGCAGCGGCTGGGCGGCCGGACCGTGCGGCGGCTGGCGCCGGCCGTCCTGCTCGCCGGGACCGTGGTGGCGGCGTCCGGGCCCGGTCTCGACGCGCCGGGCGTCCTGCTCCTCGGGGTCTGCACGCTGCTGGCCGCGGTGGCGGTGCTGGCGCGGGGCCGGCTCCCGTTCGTGGCCGCGGTCGGCATCGCGCTCGTCAACGTCGTGGCCCTCGTCGTCCGCCGCTGAGGCGAGGGGGGAAGGCGAGCGGCGGAGGCGGGCGGCGGAGTGAGCGACCCCTGGCGGGCGGGCCGGGCTGTCCAGCCTCGGCACCTCGTTGCGTCACGGGCCACCTAGGGTGGGCAGGGTGAGCCACCTTGCGGCCGTCCGGGGAGTCCTCCCAGAGCACACGTACGCCCAGGCCGACGTCACGGCGGCCTTCGCCGACGTGCTCGGCTCGGTCGGGTCCGACCGGGCGCTGCTCGAGCGGTTCCATGCCAACGCCGGCGTCAGCCAGCGGCACCTCGCCCTCCCGCTGGAGCGCTACTGGGAGCTCGAGGACTTCGGCGCTGCCAACGACGAGTTCATCCGGGTCGCCACCGAGCTCGGGTCGCACGCCGTCACCAAGGCGCTCGCTGCCGCGGGTCTCACTCCGCGGGACGTCGATCTCGTCATGTCGACGACGATCACCGGGCTCGCGGTGCCGTCGATCGAGGCACGGGTCGCGGCCGAGATCGGGCTGCGCGACGACGTGAAGCGCATCCCCCTCGTCGGGCTCGGCTGCGTCGCCGGGGCCGCCGGCGTCGCACGGGTCCACGACTACCTCCTCGGCCACCCCGACGACGTCGCCGTGCTGCTCTCCGTCGAGCTGTGCAGCCTCACGGTCCAGCGTGACGACCGCTCGGTCGCCAACCTCGTGGCCAGCGGGCTCTTCGGTGACGGCGCCGCGGCCGTCGTCATGGTCGGTGCCCACCGGGCCGCCACGCTCGCCCCGGCCCAGCCGCACGTCGTCGCCACGCGCAGCCGTCTCTACCCCGAGACCGAGCGCGCCATGGGCTGGGACGTCGGTGCCACCGGGCTGCGCATCGTGCTCGGCGCCGAGGTGCCCGACCTCGTGCGCGAGAACGTCCGTGACGACGTCGACCGCTTCCTCGCCGACCAGGGCCTGACCCGCGCCGACATCGGCTGGTGGGTCGCCCACCCCGGCGGCCCCAAGGTGCTCGAGGCGATGGAGGAGGCGCTCGAGGTCGACCGCGAGGCGCTCGGGGTCACGTGGCGCTCGCTCGATCGCATCGGCAACCTCAGCTCGGCGTCGGTGCTGCACGTGCTCGCCGACACCCTCGCCGACCACACGCCCGAGCCCGGCTCGTGGGGCGTCCTCATGGCGATGGGCCCGGGCTTCTGCCTCGAGCTCGTGCTGCTGCGCGCGGCGGACTGAGGCCCCTGGTGCTCTCGCAGTGGCTCTTCACCGGTCTCGTCCTGCTCGTCGGGCTCGAGCGGCTCGCCGAGCTCGTCGTGTCGAAACGCCATGCGGCGTGGGCGTTCTCGCGCGGCGGGGTCGAGCGCGGCCAGTCGCACTACCCCGTCATGGTGGTGCTGCACACCGGCCTGCTCGTGGGCGCGGTCGCGGAGGTGTGGCTGGCCGACCGCCCCTTCGTGCCGGCGGTCGGCTGGCTCATGCTGGCGCTCGTCGTCGCGAGCCAGGGCCTGCGCTGGTGGTGCATCCGCACCCTCGGCAACCAGTGGAACACCCGCGTCATCGTCGTGCCCGGCCTGTCGCTGGTGCGCCGCGGCCCCTATGGCGTCATCCCGCACCCGAACTATGTCGCGGTCGTCGTCGAGGGCCTCGCCCTCCCGCTCGTGCACGACGCGTGGGTGACGGCGCTCGTCTTCACCGTCGCCAACGCCGCACTGCTGACCGTCCGCATCCGGGTCGAGAACGCCGCCCTGCGCGAGATCGCCTCTCCCGCAGGGTCGCCCACCGAGGCCGCCCCGTGAGTGCCGACATCATCGTCATCGGCGGAGGTCCTGTCGGACTCGCCACGGCGTTGTATGCCGCCCGCTCGGGTCTGTCTCCCGTCGTCCTCGAACCGCGGGCCGGGACGATCGACAAGGCGTGCGGCGAGGGGCTCATGCCCGGCGGCCTCCAGGCGCTCACCGGGCTCGGCGTCGACCCTCCCGGCCACGATCTGCGCGGCATCCGCTACCTCGCCCGGGGTCGCCACGCCGAGGCCGACTTCACGGCAGGCCCCGGTCGGGGTGTGCGACGCACCACCCTGCACGACGCGCTCACCGCAGCGGTCGCCGACGCGGGCATCGAGGTGCTGCCCTTCGGCGCGGCCGAGGTGACCCAGGACGACGACCGCGTCACCGTGCGCACCGACGGACCGGGCGGCTCCGGCCCGGCCCTCACGGCGCCCTGGGTCGTCGCGGCCGACGGCCTGCACTCGCCCACCCGTCGGGCCCTCGGCCTCGACCGCGACCACCGGGGCGGTAACGGCGACGCGCGCTCGGCGCAGGGGCGCCCGCCGCGCCGCTTCGGGCTGCGCCAGCACTACGGCATACGCCCGTGGGGTGACCACGTCGAGGTGCACTGGGCCGCCCACGGCGAGGCCTACGTGACACCAGTGGCCGATGATCTCGTCGGGGTGGCGGTGCTCAGCAGGCGGCGGATCCCCCTGTCGGAGAGTCTCGCCGAGTTCCCACAGCTGCGCGAGCGGCTCGACGGGGCCCCGGTCGTCACGTCGGTGCGCGGCGCCGGACCGCTGCGCCAGCGCACGACGCACCGCGTCGCCGGACGCGTCCTGCTCGCCGGCGACGCGAGCGGCTACGTCGACGCGCTGACCGGGGAAGGGATCTCGCTCGGGCTCGCCCACGCGCGGGCTGCCGTCACCGCGATCGGCCAGGGTGACCCGCAGTCCTACGAGCGGTCCTGGCGGGCGGCCACCCGGCGCTACTCCCTCCTGACCCACGCCCTCGTGCAGGTGAGCCGACCCGCGTGGACGCGCCGGCTGCTCGTGCCCGCGGCCGCCACCCTGCCCCCGGTCTTCCGTGGCGCGGTCAACGAGCTCGCGAGGCCCGGCCGATGACGCCCGAGCGCTCAGGCAGCCCCGTGGCGAGCGGCCCGAGGGCTGCCGGCGCGCACGAGGAGCTCGTCGTCCTCGTCTCCCCGGACGGCCGGGCGACCGGCACGGCGCCCAAGGCGACCGTGCACCACGCGGACACCCCGCTCCACCTCGCCTTCTCCGTCTACCTCTTCGACGACCGGGGCTCCCTGCTCGTGACGCAGCGCGCCCTGGCCAAGGCCACCTTCCCGGGTGTCTGGACCAACTCCGCCTGCGGGCACCCGGCGCCCGGTGAGCCGGTGGAGGGCGCGGTGCGGCGACGGGCGCGGGACGAGCTCGGGCTCGAGGTCCACGAGCTCCGGCTGGTGCTGCCGCGCTTCTCCTACCGGGCCGAGATGGACGGTGTCGTCGAGTGGGAGCTGTGCCCCGTGCTGACGGCTCGGGTGCCCGGGACCGAGCCCGAGCCCGCGGCCGACCCGTCCGAGGTCGAGCAGGCCCGGTGGGTGCCGTGGCAGGCCTTCGCCGCCGACGTGCTGTCCGGCCGCCGCGCGGTCTCGTCGTGGTGCCGCGACCAGGTGGCGCAGCTCGACGCGCTCGGCCCGGACCCGACGTCCTGGCCGGTCGCGGACCCGGCCGACCTGCCGGCCGCCATGACCACCGAGTCGAGTGAGCGCCCCGCCCCACTCGAGTGAGCGCCCCGCCCCACCGCCCCAGTCGAGTGAGCGCTCCGCCCCACGGCCCCAGTCGAGTGAGCGCTCCGCCCCACGGCCCCAGTCGAGTGAGCGCTCCGCCCCGCCGCCCCAGTCGAGTGAGCGCCCCGCCCCACGTCCCACGGGCGTCGGCGGCGCTCGGCCGGTGCTCGTTCGACCCGTGGATGGGTAGGTGGGAGGGGTGAACAGCACCTCCACGACCCCACCTGCAGCGGCGCCGCGCCTGCCCAGCCCGCCGGTCCGGGCTGCCGGCGTCGCGCTCGCCGCAGGACTCGGTCTCGTCGCCTGGGCGACGGGCCACAAGCCGCTCCACGCCGTCGGCCGCACGTGGGCGGCGGACCTGCGCATCGACGCTCCCAGGCCCGAGCTGAGAGTGCCGATCCTGCATGACCGAGGGGTCCACCCGTGCACGGTCCGGGTGTCGCGGGCGGTCGGCACGCCCGACGGCTGGTGGGACATCGGCGGTCTGGCCCTGCGCCTGCCCGGCGCCGGCGTCCTGGGCCGCCCTGCAGACCTCCTCTTCGCGACGACCGGCACCGGTCGGGTGTCCCGGCACCTGCTGCGTCCCGTGCGGCACGCGTCCGGACGCCCCCTGACCACCCTGCTGCCGACCCGCGCCGCGGGGCACACGTTGGCGCTGCTCGTGCGACCGGTCGGCGACGAGCCGGACCCGCAGGAGTTCGAGCTGGCCGTGGCCGTCGACCACGGCCCGTGGGACGTCGTCGGGCTGGTGCAGCTGCGCCAGGAGCGCTTCGACAGTGCGCTGCGCTTCGACCCCGTCGTCGACGAGCTCGAGGGCACCACGGCCCCGTCGTGGGTCGTGGCCGTGCGCGAGCCCGCCTACCGCTGGGCGCGGCGGTTGACCCGACGCACCGACTGACCCGACGCACCGACTGACCCGACGCACCGACTGACCCGACGCACCGACTGACCCGACGCACCGACTGACCCGACGCACCGACTGGCCCGACGCACCGACGCACCGACGATCCTGGCTCCCCGGCGCCGGACGCGACGACGCCCGTCTCACGCCACGAGCAGCCCTGGGGCACGCTGAGGGACGCTCCTGGACGACGGGCAGACTCCGCCGGGGAGGACGCGACGGCTCAGTCCTGCGACGGCCGCTCGCTGGCGCTGGACGCCCCGGTGCTGTCGGCACTGTCGGCATCGTCAGCGTTGTCGGCGCCTTCGAGGCTGTCGGCGCCCTCGGCGTCGGCCGAGGGGTCGAGCACCTGGTCGGCGATGGCCTCGAGCTCCCGGCCGTCGCAGCCGGCCGTGAGGGCCTCGTAGGTCGCGCCCCGAGCCGCGTCACGGGCGTCCGGGGTCAGGGCGGCGATGACCGCGGCGACGGCCCGCGCCTCGACGCACTCCGAGGTCAGCTGCAGCTCGTCGAGCGTCACCGTGCTCGGGGCGGACCCGAGCTTGCTCTCGCAGGCGGCGTCGAGCTCGCGCTCGAGCTCCCAGAGGTGGACGAGCTCGTCGATCTCGGGATAGCGCTCCAGGCCCTCCCGCGCAACGTCGAGGGCCTGTTGGTCGTGGACTCCCGCCACCGCGCAGGCGAGGCGAGCCACTCGGAAGGCGAACGTCCGGGCGCGCCCCGGTTCGGCGCCCGCGATTCGCGCGGCTAGGCCGGGCGCCACCGCCTCGACCTGGTGCAGCTCCACGGGCTCTCCTCAAGGTTCACGGTGTCGGGCTGCAACGGCAGCCTTGCTGGCCATACCCGTTGCGGCCCGAGCCCACCCGGCTGCCGGGCGCGTCGCCGGGACGGACGCGCCCGGACCGTCACGAACTCCACGATTCGCCCGACGTCCGCAGGCTGCGCGCCCGTGGTGGTGGGGGTCAGGCTCCCTGCAGGGCGCGCACCTCGACGGGTCCGTGGCACGCCGCGGACCCCTCCTGCGCCAGGGCGAGGGCCGCGTCGAGGTCGGCCGCCTCGATGATCCAGAAGCCGCCGAGCCACTCGCGGGCCTCGCTGAACGGACCGTCGGTGACGGCCCTCGTCGCACCGGCGGAGGCGTCGACGACCTTGGCCTCGGTGACGTCGGTCAGGCCGCCGGCGAGGACCCAGGCGCCCGAGGACTGCAGCTTGGTGTTGAAGGCGTCGACGGAGGCGTACATCTGCTGCATCTCGGTGTCGGACGGCATGGGGTCACCCTCGCGGTGGTGGACGGAGAGGAGGAACTGCGTCATGGGAGTGCTCCTGGTGTCAGGGGTGGTGGTCCCGGTGGTGGTGCCGGGCGGTCTCTGCCGGCTCAGGCCGGTCACCACTGCGTCGATCGACGTGGGACGGTCTCGACACGTGGGGTCGAGGAATCCGGCTCGCCCTCAGGAGACGGGCAGCCGCTCGCGGAGGAACTGCGTCGTCGTGGACCAGGCGAGGGCCCCGGAGGCGGGGTCGTGCCACGGCATGTCGTCGTTGTCGAAGGCGTGGTCGGCCCCGGCATACGTCTCGAAGACGGTCGCGGGCTGCTGGGTGACGGAGGCCTCGATGCGGCGCACGGTGTCGGTGTCGATGAAGGAGTCGGCGAGGCCGAAGTGGTGCAGGCTCGGCGCCGTCACCGTCAGGGTGTCGTGCAGACCGGGCAGCGCGGACCCGTAGTAGCTGACGAGGGCGTCGAGCGGGCCCCGGCCGGACGTGCCACCGGTGTCGCCCGACTCCAGGTGCGCGGCCACGGCGTAGCCGAGCCCACCGCCGAAGCAGAAGCCGACAGCACCGACACCGGCGGTGACCTCGTCGCGACCGCGCAGCCACTCGACCGTGGCGGCCGCGTCGGCGACGGCGGCATCCCAGTCGAGGCGCTGCACGAGGCCCATGCCCTGCTGGAGCGCGTCGTCGCCCTCGACGGGCGAGGTGACGCCGAGGCGCCAGAAGATCTCCGGGGCGACGACGACGTAGCCCATCTCGGCGAGCTGGGCGGCGCGCCGCTGGATGTAGTCGCTGACGCCGAAGATCTCCTGCAGAACGACGATGCCGGGTCCGTGTCCGCTCGGTGGGAGCCAGAGGTGGGCGGGGAGGTCGCCCGAGTCGGTCGGGATCGTCACGTGTTCGGTCATGCGGCCAGTATGTCGAGACGGCCGGGACCGCGGCCGCGTCAGGGCGGCGTGTCCCGGCCGTCTCGAGCCGATCGCGTATGCCGTGTGCCCGGGCGGGTGCCCCCCGTCCGGCCGGGTGCCCGTCAGCGTCGCGGACGCAGCTCGAGCAGGCGGGCGTCGTACATCCGGACCCGCTCGGCGAGGACGTCGTGCTCGCGCTCGTGGCTGCGCAGGACGCCGACGAGCGTGACGATCGTGACGACGGCCAGGACGCCGAGGGCGGCGAGCGTCACGACCCCGGACCGGGTCTCGGCGCGCCCGGTCGCGAGCACGAAGAGGGCGGCCGCGAACAGCAGGGCCACGACGGCGCCGAGCCCGCCGGTGCGCCGGGAGGCGGACCGGTCGACGGCGTCCAGCGACGCCCGGGCGACGTCCCGCTCCTCGCGGGCGACGCTGCGGCACAGGTAGGTGGCGGCGGGGAAGCGGTGTGGCTCGCCCCGGCGGCCCCGGACGTGCGGCCGGTAGTCGGTCGGCACGTCGACGAGGTGCGGGCGCGCGGCGGCGGCGGGCGGCGGTGTCGGCGTGGGCGCCGGGATCGTGGTCAGCGCGGTCATCTGCGGACTCCTGTCTGTCGACCGCTGGGTGCCCCTCGCCTTCAGGGTGCACCCAGCGGTCGTGCGGTGGTGGGGTTTCGTCAGTCGTCCGAGCCGGTGTGCAGCCGGGCGCCGAGGGCGTAGGCGGCGACGACGAGGGCCGACGCGGCGAGAACGATGTCCTTGAGGACGTACTGGCCCATCAGGGTCGGGCCGTGCGGGAAGAGCTCGGCGGTGAAGAGCGCCAGCGGCGACATGATCCCGATGAGGGCGCCGCCGAGGACGACGATGCCGACGCGCAGGAACCTGCCGGTGACGAGGGTCAGGCCGATGACGGTCTCGGTGACCGCGGTCAGCAGCACGGCCGAGTGCCCGGAGACGAGGCCGAAGGTGAGCCGGTCGAGCGTGGCGGAGGCGATGGCCTCGGCGGGGCTGAGGCCCGGCACGAACTTGATGATGCCGAAGCCGAGGAAGACGAGGCCGAGGCAGATGCGCAGCGTCTGGAGGCTGTGCGCGACGAGGAGCGCCTGGAGGCGGTCGACGGCGGCGGTGGCCAGGCGGGTGGCGCCGGCGCGCAGGCCGGCCGGCCCACCGGTGCGGGACGAGCGGCCGGTCTGCGGGTCGAGGTGGTCGATGGCGAGCTGGGACATGGTGGTTGCTCCTTGAGGTCGAACTGTCGAGACCTCAGAAGGAGCAGGGCCGCCGGAAGATACGCGTCGGCGGCCGGATGAGTCGACGTACCCAGCCCAAACGTCGACCTACGCGGGCAAATCCGGCATGAAGAGTGGGTGCATCAATTCGGTTGACAGCAAAGCGGATTCGCAAACTGCCCGAAATGCGTGGACTGGTGCGTCAGCCCCGGCCGGACACAGCCGTATGCCGCCGAGAGGGGGGCTCGGCGGCATACGGTCCTTGAGGTGCCGGCTCAGGTGGGGTTGCCGGCGGGGGAGTCCTCGTCGAAGGCACTGTGCTTGTCGTCGGGCACGACGGAGGCGGCCGGGGTGGGAGGAGCCGCCACGTCGTTCTGCTCCACGAGCTTGTCGATGCCCTTGTCGACCGAGGCTCGGACCTTGGTCACGGTGTCGGCGTGCTTGCCGCCGGTCTTCTCGTCGATCTTGGCCTCGGCCTTGTCGAGCGCGCCGTCGACCTTGCCCCGGTTCTCCTGGGCGTAGCCGGCGGCGGCGGACATGACGGTCTTGGCCATCTCCACGACGGCGTCGCCGAAGTCCTTCGCCTTCTCCTGAAGGTGGACCTCGTCGGCCTTGTGCTTCAGCTGCTCACCGAACGACACGGTGGTCTCCTCATCTCGCACTGGTCCCGACCCGCGTCGGGCTCACTGCTTCCACGGTCATACCCGGTGGGGCCTCGGCGCAACCGGGGTCGACCCGGAGATGGACCCCGGAATCGACCCCGAGCGACCCTGAGCGCCCGGCCCCGACGGGACACCTGCCCGGGATGTCCGCATTCGCGTGACGCGAGTGTCTGGTCCGTCACGTCGGTCGGAATGTGACCTGATGGACTGCGCCTGCGACGGGACAGGACGAGACTGGAGAGGCACGGAAGAGCCTGCCCCACAACTGAACTGGAGTGATCACCATGATGCGGCTCGAAGGACGAGTGGCGCTCGTGACGGGCGCGGCGAGCGGTATCGGCAAGGCCACGGCACGACGCCTCGCCGACGAGGGCGCGGCGGTCCTGCTGACCGACGTCAACGAGTCGCTGGGCGCCACGACGACCGACGAGCTCCGGGCCTCGGGGGCCAGGGTCGACTTCCTCCGGCACGACGTGACGAGCGAGGCGGACTGGGAGGCAGCGGTCGCCAGGGCGGTCGAGGAGTTCGGCTCCCTCGACGTCCTCGTCAACAACGCCGGCATGGGTGACCTCGCGCCCCTCGAGGACACGAGCCTCGCCGACTGGGAGCGCACCGTCGCCATCGACCAGACCGGTGTCTTCCTCGGCATGCGGACCGCCGCGGTGCACCTCAAGGCCTCGGGCCACGGTGCGGTCGTCAACATCAGCTCCATCTTCGGCACGAGCGGCGGCTTCGGCACCTCGCCCGCCTACCACGCCGCCAAGGGCGCGGTCCGGACCCTGACGAAGAACGTCGCGCTGCACTGGGCCACCGACGGGGTGCGGGTCAACTCGATCCACCCGGGCTTCATCGACACCCCGATCCTCGACAGCGCCCGCGGCACCCCGTTCGAGCAGGCCATGATCGACCTCACCCCGATGGGACGGCTGGGGCGCCCGGAGGAGGTCGCGGCGGGCGTCGCCTACCTCGTCAGCGACGACGCGGCCTTCGTCACCGGTCTCGAGCTCTACATCGACGGCGGCTACATCGCGCGCTGACCCGAGCGCCCAGCAGCAGCACCGGCGCCCACGAGCGCCCACGCCGGCCCCGGCGGTGTGACGGGGCCGGTCGGTGGGCAGGACCGCCTGCGGCTACCGGCCGCGGGCGGTCGACCACACCCAGTCGAGGACCGAGCGGTGGCGGGCCCACGCGGGGTCGCCGACCGACGGTGCCTGGGGGTCCCCGTCGACCGCGGCCCCGTCGGGGGCGCCGTCACCCGCCAGCGGCGTGGCGAGGGACCGGGACACGGCGTCGGCGACGCCGAGCCGCCCACCCGGAGGCTCCCCGAGCACGTCGGCGGCGTCGCGCTCACCGACCATGTCGTGGCCGAGGCTCGGGATGAGCGACTGCACCGTGCCGCTCGGCACGTCGACGAGGGCGCCGGCGACCCGGGCGACCGTCTCGACCGGCGCCAGCCACACGGGCAGCTGCACCCGGAGCAGGCGGGCGCGGGCGGCATACGTCCTCAGCAGGGAGACGTAGCTGAGCCGGTCGGGGCCGACGACGTCGAGGTGCCCGGTCACCTCGGGCCGCTCGAGGGCCTCGGCGAGGAACCAGACGGCGTCGGCGACGGCGACCGGCTGGATCACCGAGCCGCCCATCCACGCCGGGACGGTCTGCACGACGCCGAGCCGGGTGGACATCTGGCGCATCACCTCGAAGCTCGTCGACCCGGCCCCGACCACCATCGAGGCGCGCAGCGTCAGCACCGAGCAGTCGGCCGTCGCGAGGATCTCCTCGACCTCGAGCCGCGACAGCAGGTGGTCCGACAGCTCGTCGTCGGGCAGGTCGGGCACGATCCCCGAGAAGTAGACCAGCCGTGAGGCGCCCACGACGCCCGCGGCATACGCGACGTTGTCGGCCGCCTGGCGGTCGAGCCGCATGAAGTCCGCGTCGTCGAGCCCGTGCACGAGGTAGCAGATCGCGTCGACCCCGTGCAGGGACTCGAGGACGCGCTCCTCGTCCTGCACGTCGACGCGTCGCCACTCGACGTCGCCCGACCAGGGGTATGCCGTCGACGGGCTCCGATGGTGCGTGGCGACGACCTCGTGGCCGCGCCGCAGCAGCTCCGGCACGAGCCGCGACCCGACGTAGCCGCTCGCGCCGACGACGGCGACCCTCATCGCCGTTTGCGCTCGCGGCGGTCGCGCCGGAAGGAGCCGAACAGGTCGGTCGCGGAGCGCACCAGGTCGAGCGAGCCGTCGTCGTCGGCCTCGGCGTCGGCGACCGGACCCTTGACGGCCATGCAGGTGAGGAACCGCTCGATAAGCGGGTCGGAGGCGCGCTGGACGAGCCCGGTGCCGAAGTCCATCGGGAAGCCGAGGAAGACGAGGTCGGTGACGAGGTGGGCGCGGGTGCGCCCGGTGGACCCGACCGGGCGCAGCTTCAGCGTGATGTCGATCGTCGCCCGGCCGAGCCCGTGCCGCTCCTGCCCGGTGGCGGTGAGGCGCGCTCGGCCGCCGTCCTCGTCGCGCTCGACCATCGAGCCGGTGCCGTCGAAGTACATCGACAGCGGCCCGAGCTTGGCCTTGATCTCGCCGACGAAGTCGTCGCCGTCGACCTGGGTCACCTTGGCGCCGGGGAAGCAGCGGCCGATGCGGCGCAGGTCCATGAAGTTCGCCCACACCACGTCCTGCGGTGCGTCGAGCTCCTGCTCGTGGGCGAGTCTCATCGGGTGTCCTTCCGTCGGCCGCGCCGCCCGGGTCGTGACGGGCGGCGCTGTGGTCAACGGTGGCATACCCGGACCGGCCCCGACAGGGGCGCCCGGGCAGCCCCGGGCGGCCCAAGGCCGACCAGGAGCCGGCCCGGTCAGTCGGTCGCGCCGGGAGGCAGCAGCTCCCAGTGCAGCCCGTCGCCCCAGCCGCCGCCGGCCACGCGGTCGACCGCGTGCTCGCGGCCGAAGGGGACGAAACCGACCGAGCGCAGCACCGCGTTGCTCGCCTCGTTGTCGGCCGCGGTCTCACCGACGAGGCGGCGCACCCCGAGGCCACCCTCGGCGACCGGCGCCAGGGCGTGCGCGACGGCGAGCCGGGCCGCCTCCTTCGCGGCGCCGCGCCCGCGGGCGCTCGGGAAGAACTGGTAGCCGAGCTCGGCCGTGTCGCCGATGGGGCCGCCGCGGCTGAAGAGGGTGACGCTGCCGAGGGCGCGGTCGGTCTCGCGGTCCGCGACGCACCAGTCGACCGCCGTCCCCTCGGACATCCGCTCCTGCCGCGTCAGCAGCCAGGCCGCGAAGGTCTCCGGTCGCAGGATCGACCGTGGCGGCATCCAGTGCTCGGGGTCGTCGCGCGGCTCGATGGCCTCGACGTCGGCCAGGCGCCAGGGCCGCAGCTGCACGCGCTCGCCGGCGACGGGGGGCGGTGCGAGCCATGGCGTCCGGGCCGAGAGGGGGTCACCCGGGGCGATGCTGCCGGTCCACGTGTCGAGGGCGACCGGGCCGCCCTCCGGGTCCGGGTGGCCGCCGGGGATGGTGCCGTGGAAGGTGAAGCCCGCGGCCCACGCGGCCCGGCGCGAGCCCCAGTTGCCGACGACGGCGCGCCAGTGCACGCGGCCGACCGGGGCACCCCACACCGGTGTCGAGAAGGCGTGGCCGACGACGAGGCGCACCGCGCGGGACATCAGGCCTCGGCCGCGCGCGTCCGGGTGCAGCCCGAAGCCGAGCTCGCCGGCCGACGGCGCGGCGCCGGGACGCAGGTCGATCGTGCCGCCGTAGCGGGCGGCGCCCGTCTCGTCGGTCCACTCGATCGCCCAGGAGCGGGTGGCACGGGGGTCGGCCCAGGCCGCGAGGTTGTGCTCGACCCACCCCAGCGCGTCCTCGCGCGAGTAGGGGCGCGGCACGGTCGTCCAGCGCAGGCTCTCGGGGTCGTTGCTCTGCTCCGTGATGGCGTCGGCGTCGTCCACCGAGTGCGCCCGCAGGGTCACGACCCCGTCGGTCAGCACCGTGACGGGACCGGTGACGGTGGGGTGGTCGGTGGGCGGCGGGGAGGTGTCGGTCACGGCGTCAGCCTGCCAGCCGGCATACGCCCTCGTCACCGAGGTTTGAGCCCCGGGAGTGACGCCCGAGGTCCCGGGAGACGAGTCGGACCGGGAGCCGGCCGAGCCGGCTCCCGGTCCAAATGGCCCGCTTCCCCTCCACAGGCTGCGTACCGAGGCCTACCGTACCCAATGGGCCGTCAGGACGAACACGCGTTGCGTGCCCTCCTGACGCGCGCAACTCGGGGGAGGGCGCAGGCATGGCCACAGGGGTCGCCGGCCGGTGAAGGGGGTTGCGGTGGGGTCGCTGACAGGGGTCGCACGGACGTGCGGGCGCACCCGGGACACCGGCCTGCCCGATGACGGGACGGGAGCCTCCCCCTGGCCACGGCTCCCGTCCCCGAGCATCGGGCTCGACCGTCACCCTACGAAGGTCGGGTGCCGTGCCCGTCCCACGTTGCGCAGGTTCGCCCGGCGCGCAACAGCTTCGGCGCCGGGCGGGGGCGCGACGTGCTGAGCGAGGAGATGCAGTGGGTGCTGCGCAACGCCCGCCTCCACGCCGCCGACCCGGCGCTGCGCAGCGCCGCCGGCTTCGCCCAGGGTGCCGGACGGGCGGAGCCGGTGCACCGCGCGCAGGTCGGGCGGTGGGAGAGCGGCGGCGTCGAGGTGACGCGGGCGCTCGTGCGCCGCTACGAGTCGGTGCTCGATCTCCCGGAGGGGCTGCTGCTCAGCGCCATCGACTTCTTCTCCCGCTCGCGCCACCCGGTCCGGTCGGCCGCGACGCTGCCGCCGCGCACCCCGCCCGACGTCGACGCGACCCTGGCGCTGCTCGAGCGGGCGCTCGGCCACGAGCCGATGACGGGGCTGGACTGGGACCGGCTCTCGGACAACCTCGGCCGGATGCCGCACGCGATGGTCCGGGCCGCGGACTGGGAGCAGGTCTTCGGTCGGCTGCTCCAGGAGCTCAGCCTCGGGCTGCACCTCGACTACGCCCAGCGCGCCGAGGCCCTCGCGCGCCTCGCCGGGCACCCGCGCAGCGGAGCCGTCGTCGCCGCCCTGGCCGCGGACGTCGTGGGCCGGCCCGACGCGCAGTTCTACAACGACACCCTGAGCCTGCTGCAGTTCACCCGCGACCCGCAGGCCCTCGCCGTCCTCTTCGGGCAGCTACGCGAGCCGACCAACCCGAGCTCGCTCCGGGCCTGCCTCATCGTGCTCACCACCCTGGTGCGCGGGGCCCGGCTCGACCCCGAGACCCGGCTCGAGGCCGTCCGCCTCGCCGTGCGGCACCTGCGCGACCCCGACCAGCCCTACCTCGTCCACCGCGGCGCGGCCAACCTCGTGCGCACCCTCGGGCCGGCCGGCAGCAACCGCGTCGCGACCGTCCTGACGGCCGAGGACCGCCGCGCCGCCGCCTCGATCATCCGCGACGGCCGCGCCATCACCGCGCAGGCGATCCGAGAGGCGAGCCAGCGCATCCGGTCGGTGCTCGAGACGGGCGAGGGCCGGGCCGCAGCGGGCGAGCCGATCCTCGGGGAGCTGCTCCAGACGGCGCTCGGCGAGACCAACGAGGAGGACCGCTCCAACGCCCTGTGCATCCTCATGCTCTCGCCGCAGGCCTCGATCATCGGTACCGTGCACGCCGCCGCGTTCGCCGAGGCCATGGCGAGGCACGACCACGTCGCCGCCCACGAGAGCGCCACGGTCCTGACCTGGATGGGGCAGGTCGAGGACCTCGACCTCTTCGAGCGGGTCGCGCTCTCGCCGGCCACGCCGCCGACCGTCGCGATGGAGGCCGGCTACGTCGTCGGCAACACCCTCGAGGGCCGCGGCCGCCGCCGTGACGAGCGCGAGGTGGCCTTCGCGCGGCGCATCGCCGAGGTCGTCGCGGGTGGCGCCCACGACCCGGAGCTCCAGGCAGAGCTCCAGGCGGAGCTGCTGCGCGGCCTCGTCTACGTCCTCGGCATGCGGGGGCGCCGCGACCTGCTGACCGCGCTGCGCGACGCGCTGCCGGCGCCGGGGCCCGACCCGCGGGCCATGCCCGAGATCGCGCGCGGCGTGCTCGGCTGGTGGCTCGCCGTGCCGGAGCACCTGCGCCCGGAGCGCTGAGCCGGTGTCGCTAGGTTGGAGCCCGTGCAGACGGACGAGGTGCTGAGCCTCCTGAAGGACGTGGCCGAGCAGGTCATCAACCCCCGGTTCCGGGCGCTCGCCGACGGCGAGATCCACGAGAAGCGACCGGGTGACCTCGTGACCGACGCCGACCGCGAGGCCGAGGTGCTCATCACCGCCGCCCTCGTCGCCGCCTACCCCGACGCCGTCGTGCTCGGCGAGGAGACGTTCGCCGGCGACCCGGCCCTCATGGACCGCTACGCCGTCGCCGAGCACGCCTTCACGGTCGACCCGGTGGACGGCACGAAGAACTTCGTGCACGGCTCCAAGGACCACGCCGTCATGGTGAGCGAGACCGTGGCCGGTGAGGCCGTGCGCGCCTGGATCTGGCAGCCGCAGCACGAGGTCGGCTACGTCGCCGAGCGTGGCAGCGGCACCTGGCGCCACGACGCCGACGGGACCGTGCGCCTGACGGTGCCGGACCGCGCCGACGCGCACCTGCGGGGCCGCACGTCGCGCCGCGCCTGGATCGGCCAGTCGCTCGCCGGGCTCGAGCCGATGACCCTGACGTGGGTGTCGTGCGGCATCGACTACCCCAAGCTCGTCGAGGGGGAGGCCGACTACATCCTCTACGCGTCCGCCGCGCCCTGGGACCACGTGCCCGGCTCGCTCCTGCTCACCGAGGCCGGCGGGCTGCTCGGCACGACCGAGGGCGTCGCGTACTCACCCCGCGACACCGCGCCCCCGGGCCTGGTCGCCGCCGGCAGCCCCACGGCATACGACCACGTATGCCGTGCGCTCGCCTCGAGCGCCCACCTGCCCTGAGGTCCCGGTGACCTCACGTCCCGGCTCGGCGGGCTCGAGCGGCTCGGCGGGTTCGACGGCGCACGCGGTGCTCGCGGGCGTCGTGTGCGGGCTCGTCGGCTTCACGAGCTCCTTCGCCGTCGTGCTGACGGGACTGCGCGCGGTGGGGGCCGACCCGGCCCAGGCGGCCTCGGGCCTGCTCGTGCTGTGCGTGACGATGGGCCTCGGCTGCGTGCTGTTCTCGTGGCGGTTGCGCATGCCGATCACCATGGCGTGGTCGACGCCGGGGGCGGCGCTCCTCGCGGCGGCGACGGTGCCGGCCGGTGGGTTCGCCTCTGCCGTGGGCGCCTTCGTGGTCTGCGGGCTGCTGCTCGCGCTGTGCGGGCTCGTGCGCCCGCTCGAGCGGCTCGTCGAGCGCATCCCGGCGCCGCTCGCGAGCGCCATGCTCGCCGGGGTGCTGCTGACCTTGTGCGTCGCTCCGTTCCGGGCGGTCGTCGCGTCACCCGCGGCGATCGCTCCGGTCATGGTGACGTGGCTCGTCCTCGTCGCGGTCGCCCGTCGGTGGGCGGTGCTCGGTGCGCTCGGGGCGGCCCTCGTCGTCATGGGCGTTCAGGGCGTCTTCGGCCGGCTCGACCTCGGCGCGGCCGCCCCGTCGCTCGTCCTCGTGACGCCGACCTGGGACGCCACCACGCTCGTGGCTGTGGCGGTCCCGCTCTTCGTCGTCACGATGACGAGCCAGAACATCCCGGGCATGGCGGTGCTCGCGTCGTTCGGCTACCGCCCCGGCATCAAGGCCCCGCTGCTCTACACCGGCGGCGCGACGGCGGTCGGCGCCCTCGGCGGCGCGCACGCGATCAACCTCGCCGCCATCTCCGCGGCGCTCGCCGCCGGCCCCGAGGCGCACCCGGACCGCAACCGTCGCTGGGTCGCCGGCGTCTCGTGCGGGTTCACCTACCTCGCGTTCGGACCACTGGCCGGGATCGTCACGGCCGCAGCGCGATCCGCGCCGCCGGGGCTGATCGAGACGATCGCCGGACTGGCCCTCCTCGGCACCTTCGCGGCGGCTGCCGCGGCGGCGCTCGGGGACGCGTCGTCGCGGGAGGCAGGCGCGGTCACCCTCGTCGTCGCGGCCTCGGGCGTGACGATCGCCGGGATCGGTGCGGCGTTCTGGGGCCTCGTCGCGGGGGTCCTCGTCCTCGTCGCCCTCCGCCTCGACCACCGACGCCGCGAGCGGGGCTCCACGGCCTGACGGCGCTGTCGACGACGTGACGTGCACCTGTCGTCGGCCCGTGCCGAACGGTCCGCACGGGGTGACAGGAGGTGCACGTCGTCCGTTCGGCTACTCCTCCGAGGCGCCGGCGGAGGCCTTCTTCGACTTCGCCGCCCGGGCGGGAGCGGTCTTGGCGGCCTTGCGTGCCCGGGTGGCAGCCTTCTTGGCGGTGGCCGAGGCCTTGCTCGTCTTCTTCGCCGCGACGTAGGCCTTGAGGTCCTTGTCCTTCGGGGTGATCCCCTCGGCGCCGCGCATCGCTTCGTAGCGCAGGAACTGGAGCGCGATCTCGTGGCGCAGCTCGAGGCTGGCCCGCTGCCGGAAGTCGGCGAGGTCCTGGCGCTCCTCCTCGCCCATGTGGTCGCTGTTGTGGACGTTGGCGTCGACGACGGCCGTCCACCACGCGTCCGAGCCGGTGCGGCAGCGTCCCACCTTCCGCACGGACGTGCGGATCTCGTTGTGGTCCTTGACGGCGTCCTGGACCTCCTCGTCGACGGACTCGGCGTCGGCGCCGCCCGTGCCGATGCGCAGCAGCTCCGGGTAGAAGTAGAGCTCCTCGGCCTCGGCGTGGGTCTCGAGGAGGATCTCGAGCCGCTTCCAGATCGCGGCCAGGCCCTCGTGGTCGTCCCGCGGCCACTCCTCGAGCTGGGCGAACATCCGCCGCTGCTCGTCGTGCTGGCGGAGGATGACGTCGGTGATGTCCACGGTGGGCCTTTCTGTCGTCCGGAGGCTTCCGGATCCACTGTGCCGCATCCATACCCGATGTATGCGTAGGGCCGTGCCCCACCCGCGGGCTTCCCCGTTTCGCGTATCACCGCGGGCCGGTGGTGCCACCGTTGGTCGGGAGAGTTCACCGACGCGCGGATGGTGGTTCGGCATGACGAGCAACGACCTGGTCGTGGTGCTTCCCGGCATCACCGGCAGCACCCTCGGAGTCCGCGGCGACGACGGCTCGCCCGCCAGTGACCACCTCATCTGGGCCCCGAGCGCGGGAGCCGTCTGGAAGCTGCTCACCGGCGGCCAGTCCATCCTCCGCAAGGCGCTGCCCGAGGGCATCGGCGACGCGCACCCGGACGACGGCGTCGAACCGGTCGGGCTCATGCCCGACGTGCACGTGCTGCCGGGCATCTGGACGCCGATCCGCGGCTACGACGTGCTCGTCAGCGCCCTGGAGCAGCAGGGCTACCACCAGGGGAGCGCCGGCCGGCCCGCGACGCTCATCCCGTTCGCCTACGACTGGCGCCTGTCCAACCGCTACAACGGCGAGCGGCTGGGGTCCGTCGTCGAGCCGGCGCTGGAGCAGCTGCGCGCGCAGGGAGGGGCGTATGCCGACGCCCGCCTCGTCTTCGTCTGCCACTCCATGGGGGGCCTCGTCGCCCGCTGGTACATCGAGAAGTGCGGGGGCGCCGAGGTGACGCGCAAGCTCATCACCCTCGGCACGCCGTGGCGCGGGGCGACGGACGCGCTCGAACAGCTCGTCAACGGCGTCAAGAAGGGGATCGGGCCGCTCTCGGTCGACCTGACGGCCTTCTCCCGGAGCATGCCCTCGCTCTTCCAGCTGCTCCCGGAGTTCGCGTGCATCGCCGACGCCGGCGGCTGGGCCAAGACGACGGAGGTCTCGGTGCCCAACGTCAGCACCGCCATGGTCGCCGACGCCATGGCCTTCCACACCGACCTGCAGGCAGCGGAGGCGGCGCGACCGGAGAGCCACACGATGACGCACATGGTCGTCGGCATCCGCCAGCCGAGCCAGACGACGGTGACCTTCCAGGACGGCCGGGCGGTCACGTCGACGACGTTCGGCTCCGACGACGACTACGGCGACGGGACGGTGCCACTCACCGGCGCGGTCGGGCTGGGCGAGACGCTCGACACCAACCTCGCCGTCCGGGTCCCCGAGCAGCACACCAACCTCCAGTGCAACCAGTTCGTCCTCGACCAGGTGCAGGAGATCCTCTCGGCGCAGCCGGTCCGCCGGCGCGAGATCACCGACACGAGCCTGCGCGCCGTGGTGCCCGACCTCGTCACGGCAGGCCACCCGCTCGAGGTGGCCTTCGACCTCGAGTCCGACGACGCCGGCGCCGACCCGCCGCACAAGGCCGTGACGGTGACGGTGCGCGACGCCAAGGGCAAGGTGCTCGCCACCGCCGAGCCGAAGCTGCGGGCCGGCCATGGACGCGCGAGCTTCGCCGACATGCCGGCCGGGACGCACACGGTCACCCTCGGCGGGAGCGGCCCGGCCTCGACCGTGCGACCCGTGACGTCGACGACCCTCGTCTGGCCCCAGCCGGCCCGCTGAGTCGGCCCGGCGTCCACCGCGCCGCGGACGTCGCCCTCGTGACCGTGCGCCACATCGCGCGCCTGATCGCGCGTCCGCTGCGCCATGGCGACACCTCTTGCGCGATCTCCCGCGCGATCAGGCGCGCGACGTGGTGTCTGCGGATGGTGGTTGGGTCGAAGCATGACCACTGATACCTCTGCACCGAAGATCGGCTGGGACTGCGTCGCGCTCGACTGCGCCGACGCGGCCGGCGTCGCGCAGTTCTACGCCGGCCTGCTCGGCGGCACTGTCGTCGCGGATCCCGGCGGCGACTGGTTCGACGTGCGGTGGGACGGACCCCGCATCGCCACCCAGGTCGCGCCCGGCCAGGAGTCGCCGGACTGGCCGCGGGGACAGCAGCAGGCGCACCTCGACTTCGTCGTGGCCGACATCGCGGCCGCGCACGAGCGGGTGCTCGCCCTCGGCGGGACGGCCCTCGACCCGGTCGACCCGCCGCAGCCCGCCCCCGAGCGCGGCTTCCGCGTCTACGCCGACCCGGCCGGCCACCCCTTCTGCCTCTGCCGGCCCACGAAGGACGCGTGGGGCTGAGGCCTCACTGCAGCACGAGGCCGAAGTGCTCCGCCAGGGCTGCCGTCACGGCGTCCTCGCCGCCCTGGTGCTCCTCGTGCCGTCGCCCGTGCGTCGTCGTGATGAGCCGGTCGCCGCTCAGCGTGACCCGTCCGGTGGGGGTCAGGCGCGACGCCACCCTCGACCGGGTGAAGTGGCTGTCGGGCGAGGTCTGCTGCCAGACGTTGCGCGCCTCGAAGTCGGCCAGCGGGTGCGGGGTCGGCGAGAAGACGTACTGCGCGTGCCACTCGCCCCCGGCGCGGCGCTCGCGGTAGTGCCAGTCCTCGCCGTCGCGCGCCAGCCCGACGTCCTTGCCGGGCTCGGCGCGCTGCTCCCCGTCGAGCAGCCGCAGTGGCTCGATGAACGCGTCGCCGAAGCCGACGTCGGCGAGCACCGGTCCGTCGAGGTGGCCGCCCGACACGACGAGCGCGAGGTGGTCGAAGTCGGCGGTGAGGCTGCCCTCCGCGGTGGCCACCCGCGCCGAGACGAGGTCGACGGCATACCCGAGGCTGCGCAGCAGCAGCGCGAAGAGGCCGTTCAGCTCATAGCAGTAGCCGCCGCGGCGAGAGCGGACCACCTTGTCCAGCAGGGCATCCCGCTCGAGCAGGATCGGCCGGCCGAGCGAGATGTCGAGGTTCTCGAAGGGCACCGAGAGCAGGTGGGCCCGGTGCAGCGACGCGAGAGCCGTGGCCGTCGGCGCCTCGGGGGCGGCGGCGCCGACGCGCGCGAGGTAGGCGGCCGTCTCGGCAGCCGTGAGGTGTGGGGTCACCCGACCATGCTGCGACCTCGAGCCGACTCGAGGTCAAGCGGGCGCGGGCAGGGGGAGTGTGACGCCGACCATCGTGACGCCGCGCCCGTCCCTGTCGTATGCCGTCCGCTCCAGCAGGTGCCCGGCCGCGGTCCGCAGCTCGGCGGGGTCGAGGGTCGGGACCTCGAGCGGTCCGCGCTCGAGCACCTGGGCGCCGTCGTCGTAGCGGACGAGCACCTCGAGCCGGCTCGGGAGCCGCGCCGGCCCGTCCAGCCCGAGCACCCGCTCCACGGCCCGCTCGACGCACCCGTCGAGGACGGCGACGACCTTGGACCGGGTCCGGGTGGCGGAGAAGGACCGGCTCGCGCTCACCGACCGGCGCGGTCCCGGCAGGCGGATCGTCGCGTCGTCGGTGCCCTGCGCGATGGCCACGAGGCGCCGCGCCATCGCCGTGGTGACGATGGTCTTGAGGTCGTCCTCGTCGAGGCCGTGCAGGTCCGAGACGACGAAGAGGCCTGCGGCGTGGAGCTTGGCGTAGGTCGTGGGGCCGACGCCCCACAGCTCGTCGAGGCGCAGCCGTGGTCGCACCCGGGCCTCTAGCTCGGCGTCGACGACGACGAGCCCGTCCGGTTTGGCGCGGCGGCTCGCGAGCTTGGCCATGAGCTTGGTGCGGCCGACGCCCACCGACACGGGCAGCCCCACCTCGTCGCGGACCGCGGCGCGCAGGGCGACGGCCAGCCCGTGCGGGTCACCGCGGTCGCGGCCGGTGACGTCGAGGAACGCCTCCTCGACCGAGCCGGGCTCCACGAGCGGCGTGAACCGGTGGAAGATCTCGAAGAGCCGCGCCGACGCCTCCTCGTAGGCCTCGGGCCGGTAGCCGGTCACGAGCACCTGCGGCCAGCGGCGCGTGACCTGGCGGAGCGGCATACCGGCGTGGATGCCGAGGGCGCGGGCCTCGTAGGACGGGCACGCGACGACCTCGTGGGCCACGACCATCGGCCGCCCGCGCAGCGACGGGTCGTCCCGCTGCTCGACCGAGGCGAAGAAGGCGTCGGCGTCGGCGTGCAGGAGGACCACGACCCCAGTCTCCGCCCGCCCACCGACAGCCCCTACCGACAGCCCACCACCGACATCCAGCGAGCTCAGTAGCCGGCGTGGTCCAGGGCCTCGGTCGTCAGGAGGCGGCCGAGCTCGATCATCTCCGCGGCCCGGTGGAAGTCGAGGGTGCGCACGGCGTTGGAGGGCACCGTGACGAGCACGTCGGGCGGGTTGCTCGCCATCCGGTAGCGCGAGATGAGCGCCGACATCGTGTCGAACGACATGTTGAGCAGGTCGACGAGCCCCACGTCGGCGTGCCGGGTGACGAGGGCCTCGGTCGGGGTCTGCGGCACCTCCTCGACCGCCGAGGGGGGCAGCGTCGCGTCGGTCTCGACGTCACGGGGGTGACTGCCGAAGCGGCTCGTGATGGCCCGCACCCGCTCCGAGTCGAGCACCTCGGTGGCGCTGCGGCGCAGCCGGGTCGTCCACTCCTCGCGGGGGCGGGGCTCGGACGACTCCTTGACCGGGGTCGTCGGCCCTCCGGCCGCGCGCATGCCCGACAGCGACACGGCGATGGTCAGGTCGGCGGAGGCGGCCGCCGTCGGCTCGATCGGGATCGGGTTGATGAGGCCGCCGTCGACGAGCACCCGCCCGTTGATGACGGCCGGGGTGATGACGCCCGGGATCGCGATGGAGGCCCGGATCGCGTGCTCGACGGGTCCGCGCTGGAACCACACCTCGCGCCTTGCGTTGATGTCGGTCGCGACCGCCGTGTAGGGGATCGGCAGGTCCTCGATGGTCGCGCCCTCGAGGATCTCGCCGACCTTGCCGATGATGCGCTCGGCGCGGATCGCGCCCCCGGCCGTGGTCAGGCTGAGGTCGAGCAGGCGCCACACCTCGCGCTGGGTGAGGCTGCGGGCCCACTCGGTGTAGGCCTCGAGCTTGCCTGCCGCGGCGACACCGCCGACGAGCGCGCCCATCGACGTGCCCGCGATCGACACGACCTCGAACCCCCGCTCGGCGAGCACCTCGAGCGCCCCGATGTGGGCGTAGCCCCGGGCCCCACCGGAGCCGAGCACGACGGCCGCACGAATCCCCTCTGCCACATCTCGACGATAGCCCGCGGACCGGCGCCCTCAGGCGGGCAGGTAGTAGATCTCCATCTCACCGAGCCGGGCTCGGTCGGCCACCATCTCGATGCCGGTGACGACGTCGCCCTCGACGGTGAAGCGGAAGGCCACCTGTGGCTGGCCGTGGAGGGTCCACACCGCGCCGACGCCGCCGTCGAAGGCCGCGAGCCGTGCCGACCTCGCACCGCCGTTGAAGCGCTGGGCCACGGCGTCCGGGCCTCGCAGCTGCGCCGGTGCGCCCATCGCCGTGGCGGCCTCGTCGGCCGTGAGCACGACGTCGGGGTCGAGCATCTCGAGCAGTGCCGCGAAGTCCCCGCCGCGCGCCGCGGCGAGGAACGCGCCGACCACCTCGCGCTGGCGCGTCCGGGCCGGGCTCGTCTCGGCGGCGTCGGCGGACCGCACGCGTCGCCGGGCACGGCTCGCGAGCTGGCGGGTGGCCGCGGGGGAGCGGTCGACGATGTCGGCGATCTGCTCGAAGGGCATGCCGAAGAGGTCGTGCAGCACGAAGGCGAGCCGCTCGGCGGGGGCCAGGGTGTCGAGGACGACGAGCAGGGCCAGGCCGATGCTGTCGGCGAGCTCGGCCTCGCTCGCCGGGTCGGGCGCGTGGTTGCCCGTGGGACCGGTCTCGACGCGGGCCCCGCCCGTCCCGACGAGGTCGGCCAGGCCTGCGTCCCAGCTGTCCTCGCGCCGCGACCCGCGCGACCGCAGCATGTCGAGGCTGATCCGCCCGACGACGGTCGTCAGCCACCCGGCGAGGTTGGACACCTCGCTCGTGTCGCTCCGGCTGAGGCGCAGCCAGGCCTCCTGCACGGCGTCGTCCGCGTCGGCCGCCGAGCCGAGCACCCGGTAGGCGACGGCGCGCAGGCGCGGTCGCTGCGGCTCGAAGTCGCGGGCCAGCCACTGCTCGCGGGGGCTGTCGTCCATCGTCGTCACATCCTCGGGTCGTGGTCCGTCATAGCACTGACGAGCCGGTGCCACCGGATGTGACACCGCACGATGCAAGGAGAGACCGATGTCTGCTGTGAACACGCTCATCTACCCCGTCGCCGACCTCGCCGATGCCGACGGCAACATGATCGGCCTCATGCAGGGGTGACCTCAGGCGTCCCGGCCGTCACCGATCGCGTATGCCGTCCGGCGCGCCGGGAGGGGTCGCCGCCCGTCCCGGACGAGAAAGTTCACCACGCCCGCACCGGGCGTCGCGCGGCGGTCGACGCGGTCCGCGGCGGGCGAGTCCGTGGGCCGTGCCGACGACCGGACTCGGGAGTGTCATAGGACCGCGGGACTCGAACGGTGACGCCCGAATTCGTCTCTGCCACAGTCTGATCGGCGGCGTGCCACCCAACGGTCACGGTCGCGCCGTGGTGGCGTGACGGCATACGCCAGCGGGTATGTGTCGGGCGTCCGTGGAAGGGGTCGGGAGGGGTGTCCCAGACGCCCGGCCCGGCCCCTTCCGGCTGCCCCGGCCGCTGGACCGGCCTTGCGCGTCCTGTCCGACCTGTGCACTATGGGAACGCAGATGTAAGCGCTTACAGAGCCGAGGGGACCCGGCAGGGGGTCTGGCCGCGCCGCATCACTCAACGACGAGACGCGAGAGGCGGGACCCCATGGCGACAGCACGCAAGCACGACGGCGGATCGACCCCGATCGCGTCGTCGGCCCCCGCCCCGTCGAGCTCCGTCGGGGCCACGATCTACTCCGTCGCCGAGCGTGCCGGCGTCTCGATCGCCACCGTCTCGCGGGTGCTCCAGGGCGCCGGCACGGTCTCGGCGAAGACGACCCAGAAGGTGCTCGACGCCGTCGAAGAGCTCAACTACGTGCCGCTCGGCGCCGCCCGCAGCCTGGCCGTCCGCCACCACGAGGCGCACGGCCTCGTGCTCCCCGAGCTCTCCGGCCCCTACTACTCCGAGCTGCTCATGGGCTTCGAGTCGCGCGCCGCCGAGCTCGGCCAGAGCGTCACGCTCATGCTCACCGACGGCAAGGCCGACATCGCCCGCGCGGTCCGGCAGCTCGCCACGCACGTCGACGCGATCGCCGTGCTCGGCTCGGCCGCGATGCCGCCCGCCGTCGCCCGCGCCCTCCACGGCCAGAAGCCCGTCGTCATCATCGCCGGCACCCCGCAGGAGGGCATCGAGAGCGTCCGCGCCGAGAACGCCGACAGCGCGCAGGAGCTCACCGAGCACGTCCTCGCCCACGGGCGCAAACGGCTGCTGTTCGTCGGTGACCCAGAGGGCGCTCCCGACATCACCGAGCGTCACGCCGGCTTCGTCGCCGCCCACCGCGCCCGCGGCCTCGAGCCGGCCCCGCCGGTGCGCGTCCCGTTCCGCGAGGGGGAGGGCGAGGCCGTCGCCGAGCGCATCCTCGCCGGCGAGATCGAGGCCGACGCGCTCGTCTGCGCCAACGACGAGCTCGCCCTCGCGATCATGACCCACCTGCAGGACGCCGGCCGCGACGTGCCCGGCGACATCGCCGTCGTCGGCTGGGACGACGTCATGACCTCCCGCTACGTCCGGCCGGGCCTGACCACCGTGCGCCAGCCGGTCCACGAGCTCGGCGTCATCGCGGCCGAGCGCCTCCACCAGCGGGTCTCCGGCGGCCAGACCCGCCTCGAGCCGCAGATCCTGCCGACCCAGGTCGTCATCCGCGGGTCCTGCGGCTGCGCCCGGCGCTGACGCGCCCAGCCCCCCGACTCCATCCCGCCCCCCACACCCCCCGACACAGCCGTCGGAGAACACCCGAGAAAGCGAGACACCGATGAGACGCACCACAGCCATCACGGTCGCGTGCATGACTGCCGCGGCCCTCACCGTGAGCGCCTGCGGTCGCAGCGCCGACAACGGCGGCAGCGCCGCCGGCCAGACCGGCGCCGCCGTCAGCACGGGCAAGGCCACCGGCACGATCACCGTCTGGGCCATGGGCGCCGAGGGCGCCAGCCTGCCGAAGCTGACCGCGGACTTCGAGGCCGCCAACCCGGGCGTCAAGGTCCAGGTCACCGCCATTCCGTGGCCTGCCGCGCACGACAAGTTCACGACCGCCATCACGGCCGGCAAGACCCCCGACGTCGCCATGGTCGGCACCACGTGGATGGGCGAGTTCGCGAGCAGCGACGCGCTCGACCCGACCCCCGCCTCGATCGACAAGTCCGCCTTCTTCGACGGCGCGCAGAAGACCACCGAGGTCAAGGGCACCTCCTACGGCATCCCGTGGTACGTCGAGACGCGCGTGCTCTACTACCGCACCGACCTCGCCAAGAAGGCCGGCTACGACACCGTGCCCACCGACTGGCAGGGCCTCAAGGACATGGCCAAGGCCATGCAGACCAAGGCCGGCGCGCAGTACGGCATCGGCCTGCAGGCCGGCGGCGAGGGCTCGTGGCAGACGGTCATGCCGTTCGCGTGGAGCGACGGCGCCGAGCTGACCAAGGACGGCGGCAAGGCCTACAACTTCGACAGCCCCGCGCTGCTCAAGGCCACGAAGTACTACCAGTCCTTCTTCACCGACGGCATCTCCAACAAGAGCGCCCCGGCGACCCCGACGACCGAGCCCGACTTCGCGAGCGGCAAGGTCCCGATGTTCATCTCCGGCCCGTGGGAGATGTCCGCGGTCGAGAAGGTCGGCGGCGCCGGCTTCAAGGACAAGTACAACGTCGCGCCGATCCCTGCCGGCTCGGCCGGGTCCTCGTCGTTCGTCGGCGGCTCCAACTTCGTCGTCTTCAAGAACACGAAGAACCGCGACACGTCGTGGAAGTTCGTCCAGTGGCTCACCGACCCCAAGGTCCAGGCCAAGTGGTACACCATCTCGACCGACCTGCCCTCGGTGAAGAGTGCCTGGCAGGACCCGGCCCTCGCCTCGGACAAGAAGCTCGCCGTCTTCGGCAAGCAGCTCGAGACGGCCAAGGCGCCGCCGTCGTTCCCGACGTGGGAGCAGGCCGTCAAGGGTCTCGACACCGAGATGGAGAAGATCACCAAGACCGGTGAGGACCCCGCGACGGGCCTCAAGACGGCCCAGCAGCAGGCCGACTCCATCGGGACGGGTCTGTAGTCCGATGACCGTCCAGACCGGCACGACCGGTGCCCGCCGGCGGGAGGGGCGGGCGGCCTGGATCCTCGCGATCCCCTTCTGCCTGCTCTTCCTCGCCTTCACGGCGTGGCCGGTGATCCAGTCGCTCTTCATGAGCATCACCGACACGAAGGCTCGCGACCTGCGACACCCCTTCAGCGTCAACATCATCGGGCTCGACAACTTCACCAAGGCGCTGTCGGACCCGACCTTCCGGCAGGCCGCGGGCAACACGGCATACTTCGTCCTCGTCGGCATGCCGCTGACGCTCGCCGCCGCGCTCGCTGCCGCAGTCGCGCTGGACAAGGGGATCACCCGCTTCCGCGCGATCTTCCGCCTCGGTTTCTACATGCCGGTCATCACCTCGATCGTCGCGGTGGCCGTCGTGTGGCGCTTCCTGCTGCAGGACCCGGGGGGCCTCATCAACACCGCGCTCGGGTGGGTCGGCATCACCGGGCCCAACTGGCTCGGTGACCCGAGCTGGTCGATGCCTTCGCTCATCCTCATGGCCGCGTGGCGCAACTTCGGCACGGCGATGATCATCTTCCTCGCCGGCCTCCAGGCGGTCCCGGCCGAGCTGCACGAGGCGGCCGCGATCGACGGCGCCGGCGCGTGGAAGAGGTTCCGCCATGTCACGATGCCGCTGCTGCGCCCGACCCTGCTCTTCGTCATGGTCACGACGGCCATTGGCTATCTCCAGTTCTTCGAGGAGCCGTTCGTCATGACCCAGGGCGGCCCGCTGAACAGCACGATCTCGCTGTCGATGTACACCTACCAGCAGTTCGGCTTCGGCAACTACGGCCTCGCGTCGGCGATGAGCTACCTCATCTTCCTCGTCATCGCGATCGTCACGGCCATCCAGTTCCGCCTGCTCCGAGAGAGGACGTGACCATGTCCGTCGACACCGCACCACGGCAGACCGCACCGGCTCCCGCCCCGAAGTCCCGGGCGAGCAGGACCGGGTCCGGCATGGTCGGCACGAGCCAGGGCGGCCGCTGGTGGCTCTACCTCGTGCTCGTCGTCGCGCTCATCGCCGTCATCGCCCCCTTCGTCTGGATGGTGCTCGGCAGCTTCAAGGGTGAGGGCGAGCTGCGCCAGGTGCCGCCGACGTGGCTGCCCCAGCACGCGTCGCTCGACAACTACACGCAGCTGTTCAGCAGTCTGAACTTCGGGCAGTTCTTCACCAACTCCATCGTGGTCGCCGTCGTCGTGACGGCCGGCAACCTCGTCTTCTGCTCGATGCTCGGCTACGCCCTGGCGATGCTCGACTTCAAGGGGAAGAAGGTCATCTTCGTCGCCGTCATGGGCACGCTCATGATCCCCGGTGTCGTCACCTTCGTGCCGCTCTTCGTGCTCGTGGCCAACGCCGGCCTCATCGACACGATCCCGGGCCTGTTCCTGCCGTTCCTCGTCAGCCCGTTCGGCGTCTTCCTCATGCGCCAGTTCATCCTCGGGCTGCCCAAGGACCTGCTCGACGCGGGCCGGGTCGACGGCGCGGGCGAGCTGCGCATCTTCTTCCGGATCATCCTGCCGCTGTGCGGTCCCGCCCTGGCCACGCTCGGGATCCTCACCTTCCTCGGCAGCTGGAACAACTTCCTCTGGCCCCTCGTCGTCGCGCAGTCGGAGGACCGATACACCCTGCCGGTGGCCCTCGCCCTCTACTCGACCGGCCAGAACAGCACGAACTACGGCCTGCTGCTCGCCGGGGCGACGGTCGTCATCATCCCGATCCTCGTCGTCTTCCTCATCTTCCAGAAGCGGTTCATCGAGGGCATCGCCACCACCGGCCTCAAGTAGGCATCCCCACCCCGGAAACAGGAGCACTGCACCATGTCCGAGAAGAAGCTCTACACCCCCAGCCGTCGCTCGATGCTCGTCGGCGGGGCCGCCTCGGTCGCCGCCTTCGCGCTCGCCCCCTCGGCCTCCGCATCCACGGGCACGACCTCACGCAAGGGCCCGTATGCCGTCCGCTCCCTCGAGAGCAGCACGGTGCGCACCTGGGCGGCCGACACGTGGCGCAGCCTCGTCGCGATGACCGACCCGACGACGGGCCTGCCGGCCGACAACATCCCCGAGTCGCTCGCCGCCGGGGACCGCTCGGGCTACACCTCGCCGACCAACATCGGCGGCTACCTGTGGTCGACGATCGCGGCGCGCGAGCTCGGCATCATCACCCGCGGTGAGGCGACCGCCCGCCTCGTCCGCACGCTCAAGACCGTGGAGCGCATGGAGCACCACACACCGAGCGGCATGTACTACAACTGGTACGACGAGGCGACGGCCAAGGCGCTGCACACGTGGCCCGGGTCCGGCGACACGGTCGTCCCGTTCTGCTCGAGCGTCGACAACGGCTGGCTCGGCGCGGCCCTGCTCGTCGTGCAGAGCGCCGACCCCGGTGCCGCCCCGTGGGCCAAGCGGATCTTCGAGCGCATGCGCTGGGACGCCTTCTACAACGACAACAGCGACCCGGCCCACCAGGTGCGGGCCGGTGGCCTCATCCACGGCGGCTTCTACCCCTACGAGGACGGCCGCCCCGGCGGCACCTACAAGGGCACCTACATCGGCGGCGACCCCGTGTGGCTCACGACGCACCACTACGACACGACCGTCTCCGAGACCCGCATCACGAGCTACCTCGGCATCATCACCGGGCAGATCCCGCCGAAGCAGTACTTCGCGATGTGGCGCACCTTCCCGGCGACCTGCGACTGGTCCTGGCACGAGATGCAGCCCGTCGGCGTCAACCGCACGTACTACGGCCTCGACGTCTACGAGGGCGCCTACACCTACCGCGGCATGCACGTCGTGCCCGGCTGGGGCGGCAGCATGTTCGAGGAGCTCATGCCGGACGTCTTCGTCGACGAGGCAACTTGGGCGCCGAAGAGCTGGGGTCGCAACCACCCCAACCACGTGCGGGCCCAGCGCGAGCACGGCCTCGTCGAGGCGGGCTACGGCTACTGGGGCTTCAGCCCGTCGAGCGACCCCTTCGCCGGCTACCGCGAGTACGGCGTCGACGCCCTCGGCCTCAACCCCGACGGCTACTTCTCCGACAAGGAGAAGACCAACTACGACCCCGGCTTCGGCGACTGCCGCGCGGCGACCAATCCCTCGCCGACCTACGGCGACGGCGTCGTCACACCGCACGCGTCGTTCCTGGCGATGATGCACGAGCCCGACGCGGCGTTCACCAACCTCGCACGGCTGAAGTCCGACTTCGACTCCTACGGCCGGGGCGGCTTCTTCGACGCCATCGCGGTCGGCTCGGGCACGGTGGCGCGGCGCTACCTCTCCCTCGATCAGGCGATGATCATGGGCGCCGTCGGCAACGTGCTGGGCCACGACGTCATCCGGCGGGCCTTCAGCACCCCCGCCGTGGAGCGGGCACTGCGGCCCGTCATCGGCGTCGAGGAGTTCGGCGCCAGCCCGGTCGCCTGACCCCGGAGTCCCACCCCACGTGGCCGCCCGCCCGGACCGGTCGGGCGGCCACGTCCCCTCACGACGAAAGGCACCACCCCGTGCGCCCCGAGCTCTCCACCTCCGAGGACGGCGTCGCCTACCGCGACCTCAACGGCAACGGCCGGATGGATCCCTACGAGGACCCGCGGCTGCCCGTGGAGGAGCGGGTGGAGGACCTCCTCGGACGGCTCTCCCTCGAGGAGAAGGTCGGCCTGATGTTCCAGACGGTCATCGAGGCCGGCGCGGACGGGATCGTGCTCGAGCACCCCGGCAACATCAGCAAGTCGCCGACGAGCACCGTCGTGCTGGAGAAGCACCTCAACCACTTCAACGTCCACGCGCTCGACGACCCCCGCATGGCGGCCCGGTGGAGCAACGCGCTGCAGGCGCTCGCCGAGCGCACGCCACACGGCATACCCGTGACGGTCTCGACCGACCCCCGGCACGCGTTCATCGAGAACGTCGGGGTCTCGTTCTCCGCGGGCGCCTTCTCGCAGTGGCCCGAGCCGCTCGGGCTCGCGGCGCTGCGTGACGCGGACGCGGTGCGCCGCTTCGCCGACATCGCGCGGCAGGAGTACGTCGCCGTCGGCATCCGCGCCGCCCTGCACCCGACGCTCGACCTCGCGACCGAGCCGCGCTGGGCGCGCCAGGCCGGCACGTTCGGCCAGGACCCCGACCTCGTGACGGAGCTCGGCGTCGCGTACCTCAAGGGTTTCCAGGGGGATTCGCTCGGGTCGGACAGCGTGGCGTGCACGAGCAAGCACTTCCCGGGCGGCGGTCCGCAGAAGGACGGCGAGGACGCGCACTTTCCCTACGGCCGCGAGCAGGTCTACCCCGGTGGGCGTTTCGCCGACCACCTCAAGCCGTTCCCGCCGATCATCGAGGCCGGGACCGCCGGGATCATGCCCTACTACGGCATGCCGGTCGACCTCGTCGTCGACGGCGTCGAGATCGAGCCGATCGGCTTCGGCTACAACAAGCAGGTCGTCACCGGCCTGCTGCGCGAGAAGCTCGGCTACGACGGCGTCGTCGTCACCGACTGGGAGCTCGTCAACGACAACCACGTCGGCGACCAGGTGCTACCGGCGCGCGCCTGGGGCGTCGAGCACCTCGACCCGCACGGCCGGATGGAGCTCATCCTCGAGGCCGGCGCCGACCAGTTCGGCGGCGAGGAGTGCGTCGAGATCCTCCTCGACCTCGTCGCCCAGGGCCGCGTGACCGAGGCGCGCATCGACGAGTCCGCCCGTCGCATCCTCGCCGTGAAGTTCCGCCTCGGCCTCTTCGAGAACCCCTACGTCGACGAGCACGAGGCCGTCGCCGTCGTCGGGCGCGACGACTTCCGCGACGAGGGGCATGCCGCGCAGGCCCGGTCGGTCACGGTGCTGCAGAACGGCGCACCGGCCGGCGCCCGCCCGGCCGGCGCCACGGTCACGTGCGCCGAGGCGACGGTGCCCCTTCGCGACGGGTTGTCCGTCTACGTCGAGAACGTGTCGCCCGAGGCCGCAGCCCGGCTCGGCAGCGTCGTCGAAAGGCCGGAGGACGCCGACGTCGCGGTCGTGCGCCTCACGGCGCCGTTCGACCCGCGCTCGGACCTCTTCCTCGAGTCGTGGTTCCACCAGGGCTCGCTCGACTTCCCGCCCGGACTCGTCGCCCGGCTCGAGCGCATCGCCGCGCAGTGCCCGCTCGTCGTCGACGTCGTGCTCGACCGACCCGCCGTCCTCACCCCGCTGCTACCCGTCGCCACGACGGTCGTCGCGAGCTACGGCACGAGCGACGCCGCGCTCGTGGACGCGCTGCGAGGCGTCGTCACCCCGGTCGGGCGGCTGCCGTTCGACCTGCCGCGGTCGATGGACCAGGTCCGCGCCCATGGCGAGGACGTGCCGGGCTACGACGACCCGCTCTTCCCCTTCGGCCACGGCCTGACGGTCTGACCGCTCAGCCGGTGTAGCCCTCGACCGTGCGCTCCGAGCGCACCTCGGCGTCGTCCGGGTTCTCCCCGAACTCGCGCTTGGCGCGGCGCTGGCGCAGCAGGTCCCAGCACTGGTCGAGCTCGACCTCGACGCTGCGCAGCCGGGCATGCTCCTCCTCGACGGTGATCTCACCGGCCTGGAGCGAGGAGCGCAGCCGGTGCTCCTCGTCGATGAGCGAGGTGATGCGGTCCTGGATCGACGGGTCGTCAGCCATGTCGCCACCTTGGCACGGGCAGCACCCTCCGTCGAGAGTGTTCGTCGCCCGGGAGCGACTCGGCCTGCGCGCGGACGTCGTCCCCGGCGGGCACCTCGCCGCGCTGTCGCACCCGGCGGAGGTCACGGCATACCTCTTGGCCGGAGGCCGGCGCGAGGAGTAGGAAGAAGGCATGAACCGGTCGCCGGTGCTCGTGGCCTACGCGCTCGTCATGGTGGCGCTCATCGTGACCGTCGACGTGCTCTTCTTCCGCGACCATGCCTGGGCGCGGCTCATGGTCAACGTCGGGATCGTGCTCGTGTTCGGCGCCTTCTACGTGCGGTTCTCCCGCTCCGCCTGAGCCGACCGCCTCCCCGAGCCGAACCGAGCCGAGCCGCTGCGCTTGTGCAGACCTTGCGGCATTCCTGCGCCGGACCGCCGCCGCCCTTGCGACGAGGTCGAGACACTGTGCGAAGACGCCGGAGCGGCGTCGTCCGTGCACCGTCCACCCGTCGAGGAGCGCCCCGTGCCCGTCCGTGCCCTGCCGTTCGGCTCCGACCTGCTCGGCGTCACCGCCGTCGCCCTGGCCGGGACCGTCGTGCTGTCCCTCGGCGCCTACGTGCTGCTCGACGGACGTCCTGACCGACCCGCTGCCCAGCCGGCGCGCGTGGCCACCTCGATCGCGTCGCCGTCGACCTCGGCGTCGCCCTCGACCAGCCCGTCGACCACGCCGTCGGGGGTGCTCCTCTCGGAGCACGTGACGACGGGCCTGCGACCGGTGGTCGGCGCACTGTCCACCGTGGTCCCCGGTCGTCAGTCGTGGGTGCGGATCCCGTGGACGACCGACACGCCCGTCTGCTCCGTCGCGGTCACCGTGTCGGCCGCAGGCGCGTCCGTCGGCTACCCGCTCGCCACCAAGGCCTATGCGTCGTTCTACCGCGAGGACAGGCTGCGGCCCGCGGCGAGCGACTACACCTCCGTGCGGGTGCTCGTGCCCGCCTTCTCGGTCGCGACCTCCGTGACGGCAGACGTCACGGCCAGCTACACCTCGACCAAGAAGGCCTCGAACGGCGCCCTGCCGAAGGGGTGCGCCGGGACGCCCGTGACGCGGACCTACCGGGTGACGCTGCCCGTGTCGTCCGCCTCGGCGGCCCCGGCGTCCGGTCCGGCGGAGGCCCTGGCGACCCCGGGTGAGGTCACCCGCCCCGTCGGCTGAGACCGCGGGCGTGGGGGGACTCCGAGGGTCGTCTCGCGGGCCTCGAGGGTCCACGCCACCTGCACCTCCTCGGCGGGGCCGTCGTCGCCGTCGATGCGACGCGACAGCAGCTCGAGTGCGGCCCGGGCCAGACCGGTGAGGTCGGGTGAGATGGTCGAGACTGTGGGGTTGGCGTAGCGCGTCTCGGCGATGTCGTCGAAGCCGATGATGGCGACCTCGTCGGGCACCGCGACGCCCGCCTCGACGCAGGCGCGCAGCGCACCGATCGCCATGAGGTCGTTGAAGCAGAAGACCGCGTCGGGCGGCTCGGGGAGCGCGAGCAGCTGCTGCATCGCGGCATGACCGTCGGCGCGCTCGAAGTGCGGGACGCCGATGACGAGGCTGCTGTCGTAGGCGATGCCCGCCGCCTTGAGGGCCTGCCGGTAGCCGCGCAGTCGGGCGGAGGCGGTGCCGCGCATCGTCTCGCGACCGACGGCGGCGATGCGCCGACGCCCTTGCGCGACAAGGTGTTCCGTCGCTGCGCGAGCGGCTGCCACGGAGTCGACGGCGATGTGGTCGAAGTCGGTGGGGACCGGGCGCTCGCCGAGCAGCACCATGGGCAAGCTGTCGGCGCGGCTGCCGATCTCGTCGGCCGACAGCGCGAGCGGGGAGAAGATGACGCCGTCGATGACGTGCGACCGCATGCCCTCGAGCACGACGCGCTCGGCGTCGGCGTCGCCGCCGGTCACGTCGAGCAGGACGATGAAGCCCAGTGCCGCCGCCTCCTCGGTGATGCGGGCGGCGAGCTCGGCGAAGTAGGGGGAGTCCATCGCCGGCACCGCGAGGGCCAGGAAGCCGGCCCGGCCGTGCTTGAGGCTGCGCGCCGAGAGGTTCGGCCGGTAGTGCAGCTCGGCCATGGCGGCCTCGACCCGCTCGCGGGTGCTCGCCTTGACGTGCGGGTGGTGGTTGAGCACGTTGGAGGCCGTCTTGACCGACACTCCTGCCCGCTCCGCCACGTCCCTGAGCCGCGCCGCCAACCGTGTCTCCGTCCGTGCGACCCCTGCGAAGAGGTCCTCCGAGGGTCCGTGCCAAGGACCGTGCGAGGCCCGGTACCGGTCCCCGTCGAGGACAGGCTAGCGCCCGGAACGGCCCGAGGTGATGACCTCGGGCCACCTCTGGACAGATTTCGGTAACCGTTGTAATTTTCAGGTCACCGCGAATGGGTAACCGTTGTAAACGACGGCACCCACCACGCCGACGGTCAAGGAGGACCGCATGGGAGCAGCGACGGTACGGCTGGACCCCGCCTTCACGGTGGGGCCTGTGCGGCCGAGGACCTTCGGGTCCTTCGTCGAGCACATGGGCCGGTGCGTCTACACCGGCATCTACGAGCCGGACCACCCCGGGGCCGACGAGCTAGGCTTCCGCACCGACGTCGCGCAGCTCGTCCGCGAGCTCGGCGTCACCGTGGTGCGCTACCCCGGCGGCAACTTCGTCTCCAACTACCGCTGGGAGGACGGCGTCGGGCCCAAGGCCGACCGGCCCACGCAGCTCGACCTCGCCTGGCGCTCCGTCGAGACCAACCAGGTCGGCACCGACGACTTTGTCGACTGGGCCCGCGGCGTCGGGGTCGAGCCAATGATGGCGGTCAACCTCGGCACCCGCGGGCTGCAGGAGGCCATCGACCTGCTGCTCTACTGCAACGCCGAGACCGGCACGGCGTGGCCCGACCGGCGGGCCAAGAACGGGCACACCGAGCCCCACGACATCCGGGTCTGGTGCCTCGGCAACGAGATGGACGGCCCGTGGCAGATGGGCCACAAGACGGCGGAGGAGTACGCCCGCGTCGCCGAGGAGACGGCCCGCGCGATGCGCCGCATCGACGAGGGTCTCGAGCTCGTCGCCTGCGGCTCGTCCAACCGCGGCATGCCGACCTTCGGCACGTGGGAACGCGTCGTGCTCGAGCGCTGCTTCGACCTCGTCGACCACATCAGCGCCCACGCCTACTACGAGCCCGTCGACGGCGACGTCGACTCCTTCCTCGCCAGCAGCGAGGACATGCACCGCTTCATCGAGTCCGTCGTCGCCACCGCCGACCACGTCGCCACGGTCAAGGGCTCCGACAAGCGGATCATGGTCAGCTTCGACGAGTGGAACGTGTGGTTCCAGGAGCGCTTCCACGGCGAGAGCTCGCTCGAGATCCGCGAGGCGCCCGAGCTCATCGAGGACGTCTACGACGTCACCGACGCCGTCGTCGTCGGCAGCCTGCTCATCACCCTGCTCCAGCACACCGACCGCGTGTCGATGGCCTGCCAGGCGCAGCTCGTCAACGTCATCGCCCCCATCGCCACGAGGCCCGGTGGCGGCGCGTGGCGCCAGACGATCTTCCACCCCTTCGCGCTCACGGCGGCGTATGCCCGTGGCACCGTGCTGCGTCCCGCCGTCCACTGCGACCAGGTGCAGACCAAGGCCTTCGGGCCCGTCGACCAGGTCGTCGTCACCGCCACGCACGACCCCGAGACCGGTGACCTCGCCGTCTTCGTGGTCAACCGCAGCCGCACCGAGAGCGCCGAGCTGACGCTCGACGTCGCGGCCGCCGTGGGGGGCCACCCCACGGCATACGCCCTCGTCGAGCACCTCCAGGTGCACGACGACGACACCTCGGCGAGCAACACCGAGGCACAGCCCGACCGAGTGACCCCGCGCCCGGGGGACGCGGCGGTCGTCGGCACGGACAGCACCACCCTCACGGCAACCCTGCCGCCCACCTCCTGGCACTGCATCCGCCTCACCGAAGGGACCGTTCAATGACGAACTCCACCTCCGCCTCGCCGCTCACCCGCCGCACCATCCTCTCGGGGGCCCTCGGCATCGCGGGCATCGCCGGGCTGACCGCCTGCGGCTCGGGCTCGAGCGCCGTCCCCGGCCAGGCGCCGGCCGTGTCCGCCGGCGGCGGCGCCACCGGCTACACCGGGCCCAAGGTCGCGCTGCAGTTCTGGAACGGCTTCACCGGCGGCGACGGCCCCTTCATGAAGCGCCTCGTCGACCAGTTCAACTCCGAGCACCCCAACATCGCCGTCAGCATGAACACGATGCAGTGGGCCGACTACTACGCCAAGCTCCCCGCTGCCGTGACGGCCGGCAAGGGCCCCGACATCGGCATCATGCACGTCGACTCCGTCGCCACCAACGCGGCCCGCAACGTCATCCAGCCGCTCGACGACGTCGCCTCGGCGCTGAAGCTGAGCGAGAGCGACTTCGCGCCGGTGCCGTGGAAGGCCGGCATCTACAACGGCAAGCGCTACTCGATCCCGCTCGACGTGCACCCCCTCGGCTTCTTCTACAACAAGGACGTCATGGAGAAGGGCGGCCTCGACCCCGAGAAGCCGCCGATGACGGCCGACGACTACATGGCGGCGCTCGAGTCCCTCAAGGGCATGGGGATCCAGGGCCACTGGGCGACCCCGTTCCCGTTCACCGGCAGCATGTCGGTGCAGTCGCTCATCTGGCAGTTCGGCGGCTCCCTCTTCTCCGACGACGCCAAGCAGGTCCTGTGGGCCGACGACGCCGGGGTCAAGGCGCTGACGTGGTTCCAGGACCTCGTCACCAAGGGCTACTCGGCGAGCAAGATCGCCCAGGACGCCGACATCATCGCCCTCCAGAACGGCAAGACCGCCTTCAACTGGAACGGCATCTGGACCATCAACACCCTCAAGGACAAGGCCGACCTCAAGTGGGGCGTCGCGCCCCTTCCCAACATCGGCGGCACCAAGGCGGCCTGGGCCGGCTCGCACCAGTTCATCCTGCCGACCTCACGCACCCCCGACCAGAACAAGCAGACGGCCGCCCGCGTCTTCCTCAACTGGATCAGCACCAAGAGCATCGAGTGGGCCAAGGGCGGTCAGGTGCCGGCCCGCAACTCGGTGCGCGAGTCGGCCGAGTTCAAGGCCCTCAAGGACCAGGCGACCCTCGCCACGCAGATCAACGACCTGCACTTCCCGCCGCCGGTCGCCGGCATCGGCGATGCCATGCCGGAGTTCGAGAAGGCCCTCAACGCCGCCGTCCTCGGCGGTCAGGACCCGAAGACCGCCCTGTCCGACGCCGCCGGCCGCGCCACCAAGATCCTGGAGGCCAACGCCAAGAAGTACGGCGGCTGACACCATGGCTGTGACCACGACACAGCCCACGAGACCGCCCTCGGGAGCGACGCCCGCGCCGGGTGGGCGTCGCTCCCGGGGAGCGACATCCGGCATCCACGGCTCGAGGTGGACGCCCTACCTCTTCCTCTCGCCGTTCCTGCTCCTCTTCATCACCTTCGTCGCCGTCCCGGGCGTCCTCGGCATCTGGATCTCCCTGCACGACTGGGACTTCCTGCTGCCCAACAAGCCCTTCGTCGGCCTGCAGAACTACGCCGACCTGCTCGACAGCGGGTCGCCGCAGTTCGAGCCGTTCTGGAACGGCATGAAGGCGACCGGGATCTTCGTCGTCATCAGCGTGCCGTTCCTCGTCGTGCTGCCGCTGCTGCTCGCGATCCTGCTCAACCGCAAGTTCCCGGGGCGCACCTTCTTCCGGGCGCTCTTCTTCGCCCCGTTCGTCCTCGGCGTCGCGGTCGTCGGGCTCATGTGGCGCTACCTGCTCGACCCGTCCTTCGGGATGGTCAACGGGGTGCTCGGGGCGCTCGGGCTGCCCGACAACACCGCGTGGACGACCGCGCAGCCGTGGGCGTGGATCTCCCTGGCGGCCGTCACCGTGTGGTGGACCATCGGCTTCAACGCCGTCATCTACCTCGCAGGCCTCGCCGACATCCCGGCGGAGCACTACGAGGCCGCCGAGATCGACGGCGCCACGGCCTGGCAGAAGCTGCGCTACATCACGATCCCGGGCCTGCGGCCCGTGCTGGTCTTCGTCATCGTCACGACGGTGCTCGCCAGCGCGAACATGTTCGGGCAGAGCTACCTCATCACCAAGGGCGGTCCTGGCGACTCGACGCGTACCGCGATCATGGAGATCACCGACCTCGGCCTGTCGCAGTACCGCATGGGCCAGGCGTCGGCGATGAGCTACGTGCTCGCCGTCTTCCTCGCCCTCGTCTCGCTCGTCAACTTCTGGGCCCTGAGGGAGAAGAAGTCGTGAAGCGCCGCAACGGACCCCTCTTCTGGCTCGGCATGGGAGTGCTCAGCCTCGTCTTCATCGGGCCGCTGCTGCTCGTGCTGCTGACGGCGTTCAAGTCGCAGGACGAGTCGCGCACGGTGCCCCCGACGTACTTCCCGTCCAAGCCCAGCCTGCGCGCCTTCGACGTCCTCTTCTTCCAGGACTCCGCGAGCCCCGTCCTGCGGTGGTTCCTCAACTCGATGGCGGCCGCGACGATGCACGCCGCCCTCGTGCTCGTCGTGTGCTCCCTCGCCGGCTACGCCCTGGCCCGGATGGAGTTCCGCTTCAAGAAGGCCATCTTCACCGCCATCATCCTGACGCTCTTCGTGCCGGGCTTCATCTTCCTCATGCCCAACTTCCTGCTCCTCGACAAGCTCGGCTGGCTCGACCAGATCTGGGCGCTCGTCGTGCCCGGTGCCGCCGGCGCGTTCGGCGTCTTCTTCCTCCGGCAGTTCTTCATGGCGCTGCCCAAGGAGCTCGAGGAGAGCGCCCGGCTCGACGGGGCCGGAGCGTTGCGCACGTGGTGGTCGATCGTGCTGCCCAACGCCCGCCCCGCGCTCGTGACCCTCGGCGTGCTCAGCTACCTCGCCAACTGGAACGACTTCATCTGGCCGATCTACGTGCTCTTCTCCCCGGAGCGGCTCACGCTGCCCGCCGGCCTCAGCCGGCTCCAGGGCGCTTACACGATCGACTACCCCGTGGTCATGGCCGGCGCCATGCTCGCCGCGATCCCCGTCCTCGCGCTCTACGTCTTCGTGCAGCGCTACGTCATCGAGGGCGTCGCCAGCAGCGGCGTCAAGGGCTGAGGAGTCCACCATGCGTCCATCCGCCTCACCGCGGGCCCGCGCGCTCACGCGCGGAACCGCTTGTCTCGCGGCGGTTCTCGCCGCCGTCGGCCTGACGGCCGCAGCCCCGGCCTTCGGGTCGCGTATGCCGTCCGCCGCCGTCCCAGCCTCAGGCCCCGCGGCCGGTGCCGTGGTCTCGGGGCCCGGCCACACGGCATACGACAACGCCGTCTCGGACTCGTTCTCGGACACCTTCGCCGACCCGTCGGTGATCCGTGGGCGCGACGGCTGGTGGTACGCCTACGCGACCTCCGACCCGCTCAAGGCCGGCGACCCTCCCGGTGCGATGCACATGGCGCGAACGAAGGACTGGTCGAGCTGGGAGTACCTCGGCACGGTGTTCACGGCGGCCAACCGGCCCGCGTGGGCCACCCCGACCGCGGGCCTGTGGGCGCCCGACATCCGTTACGTCGCAGGGCGATACGTCCTCTACTTCACGGTGACCGACACGACGCTCAACCCCGGCGACGACTCGGCGATCGGTGCCGCGACGGCGCCGACCCCCTCGGGTCCCTGGACTCCCGCCCCCGCGCCGGCCGTCCCACCCCGGCCGGCGTCGGGTGGCGGGTTCCTCTGGACCTTCGACCCGGCGGGCTTCACCGACGTCGACGGCCAGCGATACCTCTACTACGGCAGCTACTTCGGCGGCCTGTGGGCGACGAAGATGTCGGCGGACGGGCTCACTCCGGTGGGCACGGCGACGCAGGTCGCGATCGACAACCGCTACGAGGGCTCCTACGTGGTGCGCCACGGCGACTACTACTACCTCATGGGATCCGCGGCGAACTGCTGCGCCGGACCGACCACGGGCTACTCCGTCTTCGCCGGACGGTCGCGCTCACCGCTGGGCCCGTTCGTCGACGCCGAGGGCACGCCGCTGCTGACATCCCGCGTGGGTGGCACGACGGTCCTCACGCAGAACGGCAACCGCTTCGTCGGCGCCGGGCACCACGCTGTGGTGACGGACGCCGAGGGGCGCGACTTCATCGCCTACCACGCGATCGACCGGAACCACCCGTGGCTGACGACGCCCTTCGGCATCAACCGGCGGCCCATGCTGCTCGACCGCCTCGACTGGGTCGACGGCTGGCCGCGCACCCGCGCCGGTGCCGGCCCCTCGGACACCCCGCAGCCGGCCCCGACCCTCGCGTCCGGGCTCGGCATCACGCCGACCGACCCGTCGGCGAGCGGCTTCAAGGGCCTGGCCGCCGGACCCGCCGACCCCGTTACGGGCGACACGGCGCTCGTGCACGGCACCGCCTCGACGACCGCCTCCGCCCCGGCCGGCCCGATCCACGTGCGCCTCGACCACCGCGGCACCGAGCCGCTCCGGGTGCTGCTCGGCCGCGACCAGGCGGTCAAGGTCACGCTCGACCCCAAGGGCTCGCGCCTCACGGCCCAGGTCGAGCGCGACGGCACCGTCCGCTCGTCGACGACCACACTGCCGGCCCTGCCCGCCGGTGCGTTGCGCACGCTGACGGTCGAGGCCACGGCCGACGGCCTCACCGCCGAGGTCACCGAGAGCGACCTCGGCGACGTCGTCGCCCGGGCGACGGTGCCCGGAGACGCCAGGCCGGCCGCTGCCCCCGTGCGCCTCAGCAGCAGCCGCGCCGTCGTCGACAACGTCGTGGTCAACCCGGCAGCCGCGGACGCGGCCGCGCTGGCACCCGTCCCGGTGGCCGGCGCCCTGCTCGAGTCCGAAGAGTTCAGCGACCCGAGCCTCGCCGGCTTCAACTGGGTGCGGCGCAACCCGGCCGTCACCGTCTCGGGCGGCAGCCTGCGGTGGCCCGTCGAGGGCACCGACCTCGTCGGAGGCGGCAACGACGCGAGCGTGCTGCTGCACGACACCCCCGGCGACGGCGACTGGATCGCCGAGGCGAAGACGACCCTCGACCTCGGCGTCGACACCGTGCGCAACTACCAGCAGGTCGGGCTCGTCGCCTACGAGAACGACGACGACTTCGCCCGGCTGTCCAACGTCGCGATCTGGAACACCCGCCAGACCGAGTTCGGGCGTGAGACCGCAGCCGACCCGGCCGACCCCGGGGGCCCCACGAGCTACGGCGGCGCCATCATCGGCACCTCGGCGCCGACGCTGTGGCTGCGGCTCGCCCACCACCGCAACGCCGCCGGCGAGCACCTCTACCGGGCCGGCACGAGCCGCGACGGCGTGCACTGGACGTGGGGCGCGACGTGGACCTTCCGTGCCGGCACCGACCCGCGCATCGGGCTCGTCGCCCATGGTGGCGCCAGCCCCGCCGTCACCGCCGAGGTCGACCACCTGCGGTTCTACGCCTCCACCTGGCCGGCCGACCCGGCGGCAGGATGAGCCGCACCCGTCCCGTCCTCATCCTCGCTCTCGCAGCCGTGCTCCTCGCCGGCTGCGGGAGCGGGGCCACCACCCCTGGAGATCCCGTGACCGCCTCCGCCCCGCAGTCCGCCCCGCAGCCCGGCTCGCAGGCCGGCGCCGCCGCGCCCAGCGCAGCCGCGACCAACCCGGTGTGGCCGAGCAACTTCCCCGACCCGCAGATCCTGCCCGACGGCAAGACGTGGGTCGCGATCGCCACCAACGGCAACGGCATGAACGTCCAGACGCTCGTCAGTGACGACCTCGCCACGTGGACCCAGGGGAGCGACGCCCTGCCGAAGGTCGCCTCATGGAGCACACCCGGCAAGGTCTGGGCGCCCGAGGCGCACCGCTTCGGCGACCGGTGGGTCCTGTACTACACGACGATGGCGCCCGACCCCGCCATCCAGTGCATCGGCCTCGCCGTCGCCGACGACCCGAAGGGCCCCTATCGCGACACGAGCAGCAAGCCCCTTGTCTGCGAGTCGGACCAGGGCGGCTCGATCGACGCGTCACCCTTCGTCGCGTCGGACGGCACGGCATACCTCTACTGGAAGAACGACGGCAACGCGGTCGGCAAGGACACCTGGATCTCGGTCCAGCGCCTCTCGGCCGACGGGCTCAGGCTCGAGGGCGAGCCGAAACGCCTGATCCGACAGGACCTCCCGTGGGAGGGGCAGCTCGTCGAGGCGCCCTTCGTGTGGGAGCGCGACGGCGTCTACCACCTCTTCTACTCCGCCAACGACTACGGCAGCGACAAGTACGCCGTGGGCCACGCGACGGCCTCCTCGCCGACCGGCCCGTTCACCAAGGACCCGGAGCCCGTGCTGACGAGCACCGACGTCGCCGCCGGTCCGGGGCACTGCGCGCTCCTGCAGACCAGGGACGGCCGGGTGCTCATGGTCTACCACGCCTGGGCGCCCGACTCGATCGGCTCCGAGGTGCCCGGTCGCACCATGTGGCTCAGCGAGGTCACCTTCGAGGGGCGCCGGGTGAGCGTCACCCCGCCGCGGACCCAGCTGCCCACCGGACTCTGACGGGAAAGGGTGCCCGGCGACGTCTCACGTCGTGGCCGAGGCGAGCACCTTCCCCGTGCCGGTACGCACCTCGAGCGTGCGGATCTCGTTGGGGCGCAGTGCAGTCGCACCCGTGACCCGGGAGTAGCCGGCGGGCGTCGCGCGCCACGACGCGGCGGTCGTCGCCTTGCCCTTCGCGTCGATGACCCACAGGGCGAGCTCGCCCTCCTTGGGCATGTCCTCGCAGTCGATGTCGAGCTGCGTGCCCCAGCCGCGTGTCACGAGCGCGATGTCGACGCGCACCGAGCTGCCCGGGACCGCCGCCGCCTCGACGTGCGTCGTCGGCAGCGTGGACGTGGCCGTGGGTCCGGCCGTCGGGGGAGCCGTCGCCGTCCACCGGGGCCCCAGCCACGCGCCACCGACGAAGAACGCGGCCGCGGCAGCTGCCGCGAGCCCGGTGAGCCAGGTACGCCGACGGCGTCGGCGGCGGGACACCTCGGCGAGCAGCGACGTGACGCGCTCGTCGTCGGGCTCGGTCAGGAGTGGGGCCGGCACCGCGCCGGGGCCGTCCGCCAGGTGGGGACCACCCTCGGGACCGGCCAGGTCGAGCAGGCGTGACAGGCCCGACACCTGGCCGAGCTCGGTCTGGCACGGGACGCAGGTGCGCAGGTGCTCGCTGTACGCACGGTGGTCCTCGTCGGACAGGCCACCGAGCACGTACGCGCCGAGCAGCACGTGCAGGTCGTCCGATCCGGGGTTCATCGGGTCACTCCCATCTCGTCGAGGATGACGCGCAGGTTGCGCACGGCGTAGTAGGCGCGGGACTTCACGGTGCCCTCGGGCACCCCGACCCGCACGGAGGTCTCGGCGACGGTCAGGCGTTCGTAGTAGAGGCAGCGCACGATCTCACGGTGGTTGGTCTGGAGTCGGCCGAGGGCCTCCTCGACGAGCACCTGGTCGAGGGCGCGGTCGAGGGCGGAGTCCTGCTCGGCGACCTCGACGAGCTGGGCCTGCTGGGGCCGGCGCCCGGCGGCGCGGTACTGGTCGACGATGAGGTGACGGGCGGTGGTGATGAGGTAGGCGCGCAGGTTCTCGGCCTCGGGCGCCTGCTTCCAGACGCGGAGGATGACCTCCTGGACGATGTCCTCGACCCGGTTCGCGTCGCTCGTGGCGCGCCACACGACCCGCCGCAGCATCGGCCCGTGCTCGCGGTAGATCTCCGCAACCGCCTCGTCGTCGAGCGGCATCCCGCCGCCACCTCCTCACTGGTGCTTCCAGTCCGAAGACGCCTGCGCGGCCCTTCCGGTTCAGCGTCGCCCTCCCAGCACGGTCTCACGACACCGACGGGTGCGTATGCCGTCTGCCGTGGTCCCGGCCTAGCGTGGGGTCATGTGCGCTGCCGCCATGCCCAACCCGGCCCAGCACCCCGTGACGGGCGGCCTCTTCCTGTCGCCGGTCCCGCCCGGCACCGGGTGGCCCGGCGACCCGGCGACGAGCGAGACGCCGGTGGCGGCCACCGCCGCGCAGGTGCGCCGGCTCGCGAAGAGGGCGGACGGCATACCCGAGCTCGATGCCCGCATCAGCGTGTGCCGCGCGTGCCCGCGGCTCGTCGGGTGGCGCGAGTCGGTGGCGACGGAGGGCCGCCGCGCAGCGTTCGCCGACCAGCCCTACTGGGGGCGTCCGGGACCCTCGTTCGGCGACCCCGACGCCGAGGTGCTCGTCGTCGGTCTGGCCCCGGCGGCCAACGGCACCAACCGGACCGGGCGCATGTTCACCGGCGACCGCTCGGGTGACTGGCTCTACGCCGCGCTCCACCGTGCGGGCTATGCGAGCCAGCCGACGTCGGTCGCGTCGGGCGACGGCCTCGTGCTGACGGGACTGCGCATCGTCGCGACCGTCCGGTGCGCCCCGCCGGCCAACAAACCCACGACGGAGGAGAAGGAGACCTGCGCGCCCTGGCTCGACCGCGACCTCGAACTGTCGGAGCCGCGGCTGCGCTCGATGCTCGCGCTCGGCTCCATCGCGTGGGACGCGGCACTGGGGGCAGCGCGGCGACGCGGCTGGCTCGTGCCCCGGCCGAAGCCGAAGTTCGGCCACGGCGCCGAGACCGTGCTGCGGACTTCGGCCGGCCACCCGGTGCGCCTCGTCGGCAGCTACCACGTGAGCCAGCAGAACACGTTCACCGGCAAGCTCACCGAGGCGATGCTCGACGAGGTCATCGGGCGGCTCTGAGCGTGCCCGTGGCAAGATCACCGCTCGTGACAGACATGACGAACTTCCGTTCGGTCGTCGGCGAGGCTGACGCGGCTCTCGACCAGCGGCTGTCCGACGAGCTGGACGCAGTGAACGCCGCAGCGACCGCGGGCACCCCCGCGGCGCGCGAGCTGACCGTCCGGGTCGTCGACGAGTCCGGCGAGCTGGCGGCGGGGGTCAGCGGGTGGACGTGGGGCGTCGCGGCCGGCATCGGCATGACGTGGGTCCGTGAGGACGCCCGGGGGACGGGGCTGGGCGAGCGTCTGCTCGCGGACTTCGAGACCGAGGCCCGGGACCGCGGCTGCACGCACGTCTTTGTCACGTCGTTCACCTTCCAGGCGCCGGGCTTCTACGAGAAGCAGGGCTATCGCGAGATCTTCCGCTGGGAGGGCGTGCCGACGCCCGCTGCGGCCGACGTGCACCTCCGCAAGGAGCTCTGACCTCCGCCCGCGGCCGCCGTCACCCTGGTCCCGCTCGAGCAGCGGCCCGTCCCGGGTGGGGGCGCCGATGCGCTACCGCGGGTCATGGGCGAAGGTGGGGGTGTGGAGCCACGCAGCGTCAGGCCGTACATCGTCGCCCTCGGCCTGCTCTGGTTCGTCCCGGCCGTGCTCGTCCTCGTGCTTCACCTGGTCCTGCCGAGCTACAACGCCTCGGGCCAGTGCGCCGGCCTCGGCTTCGGCTGCACACCGACGCCCGCCGACGCCGTGCTCTTCCTCGGCTATCTCGCGGCGCTGCCCCTCTTCCTGCTCGGCATGGTGGCGTGCCTCGTCATCGCGGTCGTCCGCGCCCGGCGGGACCGGCGCGCGGCAGCGAGAGACGCGTCCGCCACGTCGTCCGACCCCGAGGCGTCTGAGGGCTGACTCGGCCGGGTCCGCGCGTCACAGGAGCAGCAGCGGGTCGAAGCCCAGGACGGCGCACATCCCCGCCGTGGCGACGACACCGGTGACCACGGCGATCGGCAGGGCAGCCAGCACCGGCGGCCACGCGGCGGCGCGGGTACGCAACGCCAGTCGCGACAGCCCGACCGCACCCAGCACGTTGAGGACGATGCCGAGGGCCAGCGCCAGCTCGTAGCGCCCGACGTCCGGCTCCTCCACCGCTGCGAGGCCGAGCACGCGGGTGAAGCCGTAGACGAGGGCGTGCAGGACGAGCAGCTCGTAGGCCAGGAAGGCCAGACCGACCGTCGTCAGCGCGCTGATGGCCAGGGACCACCACGGCAGGCTGAGTCCCCATCGACCCTGCACCGCCTCCGTCGCGCCCATGCCCGTCATCATCGCGGCGATCCACGGTGGTGCGCGTCCGTATTCGTACTCGACCCACGCCCTGCACCGGACCTCTGCGAGCGGTCAGAGGGGAAGGTCGTAACCGAGGAGCTCAGGGTGGGGAGCGAACGAGCTGCGGCTGCGTTCCCCTGTCGGGCGCCATGCGTGCTTCTCGTAGAAGCGCCGGGCACGCCCGTTGCCGGTGAAGACCCGGAGTCGTGCCCGAGCGACGCCGTGCTCGCGCAGGAGGCCGAGGACGGCGTAGTGCGCGAACGTGGCCAGACCCGTGCCCCAGTGCCCGACGGCGATGCCGAAGTGCAGGAGCTCGTCCCCGCGGGTGGCGACGAACCCGGCGACGACGTCCTCGTGCATCACGACGAAGCAGTCGGTCCCCGGCAGGTCGATCTCGCGGAGCCAGCGGGCGGCGATGGCCTCCCGAGGGAACGGGTGCTGGTCCTGGGCGAAGACGCCGGCCAGCGCACGGACCGCCCCTGGCTCCTGCACCTCGATGACGGCCGGGACGTCCGCGGGTGTCATCTCGCGCACGGCGCGACTCGATGCTCCCCCTGTCACCCGTGGAGTATGACCCCCGGGGGCCGTCAGGTGGGGGTGAAGTCGACGAGGTGCAGGTGCAGTGGTGCGCCGGAAGGGGCGGGGTACTGCCGGCCGAGCCGGGATCGTGGTCTGCGACGGTCTGGTGGTCGGGTCTGGTCCGGCTCGTCGGCCAGGGCCAGACGTGGTGGTCGTCGTGGTGGGCCGATGAGCAGTCCGGTGTCGGTGTGGAAGTCGAGGCCGTCGGGGCGGGCGGGGTCGCCGGCGATGGTGAACTCGCCGCGGTGGTGCCCGTCGTGGTGGAAGGTGCACAGGGCCAGCAGGTTGGTGTCGTCGGTGGGTCCACCGTCACGCCAGTGGACCAGGTGGTGCACCTCGAGATGTCGCGCGGAGGCGCAGCCGGGGAACCGGCAGCCGCGGTCCCGGTCGAGGATGAGGACACGCGAGCGGTGCGGGACCACGCGCTGGGCGCGGCCGACGTTGACCGGGTGTCCCTCGGTCTCCCAGACGGGGGTGAGGGTCCCGTCGCACGTCAGCTGGTCGGCGATGTGCTGGGGCAGGCGGGGTCGGCCGGTCAGCCAGGCGCCGTCGGTGTCGAGGTGGACCTGCACCCGGTAGCGCGTCCTCCGCTCGCCGCCACCGGACTCGCTCGCGCCGGCCGCAGCGAGGGAGCGGTTGGCCATCAGGAGCAGGGCGTCCGCCCAGGTGACCAGCGGGCGCCCACCGTCGGCGGCGCACCGGTCGGGGTGGCCGACGTCGCCGTCCATCTCCTGCTTCGGCGCGTCGGTCACACCGTCGCCCTCGGGGTGGAGGGCGTGGAAGAGGTGGTCCTTGGCCTCGGCGAGGGCGGCCTCGACGAGAGCGCCGACCTCGGCCGGTGCGTCGTAGCGCAACCGGAACCTGCCGTCGGCGTCGAGGCCCATGCTCAGGTGGGCGGGCTGGACCGGCTCCGTCTGCCGGCTTTTCACGTCGCCGTCCTGCTCGTCGGGAAGGACTTCGCCGGGCAGGACGTCGCCCTTCTCGTCCACGCTGTCGGGCTGGAGGGTGAAGTCGTATCGGCTGACCGAGCGCTGGAGCTGGGTCACGGTGGCGTGCTCGGCGAACTCGGCGACGGTCGCGTCGAACTCGGCCGGAGTGTGCCGGGCCACGACGGCGGCCTGATCCAGGCTGATGCGGCCCTCCCGCAGTGCGGCGGCCGTGGCCGGGAGCTCCTCGGCACGACGGCCCACCAGGATCACCGCGGCGGCCTGGGCCCGCGACAGTCCGGCGCGCAGCATCAGCCAGTGCTCCGGTGACCGCAGGCCGGCCGCCTGCCACGAACCGTCGGCGAGAACGGCTGCGACGAAGTCCACGAGCCGGGCATGCGCATCGTGCAGATCGGCGGCCAGGGACGCGACGAGGTCCCAGTCCTGCTCGATCCGGTCTGCGCTCTGGCTCATACCCCTATCGTACACTTGTTCGAATGTGAGATCCAGAGATGTGCACACCAAATCGCTTGCAGCGCAGCACGTTTCGCTGACAACGATTCTCCCACGTCTGCCCGGCCCGGGCCGCACCCGGATAACGTGGGGGCATGGCGGACAACGGGGTCGCAGGCACGTCGTGGGTGGTCGAGGAGCTCGGTGGCGAGGCCGTCGCCCCGCCGCAGCCACAGCTGTCCTTCGGTGACGACGGTCGGGTCTCCGGCAGCACCGGCGTCAACCGCCTCATGGGCCGCTACGAGCTGGCCGACGGGACGCTCGTGGTCCTGGATGTGGCGACGACCCGAATGGCGGGGCCTCCCGAGGCCATGGAGCGGGAGCAGCGCCTGCTCGCCGTGCTCGCCGAGCCGCGGACGCTGGTTATCCAGGGCGACCGGCTCGAGCTCGGTGACCGCGAGACCGGCGCCGTCCTGCGCCGGGCCGACGCCCCCACCGGCTGAGGGTCGGTCTCAGCCGATCATCGACAGGCGCTGCGGACCGCGGTCCGTGCCCGTGTTGGGCACGGCGTCGACCGGGATGACCGGCGACACGAACCACCCCCACAGGCAGTTCTTCTCGCTCCCGCACGACTGGGTCGAGCTGCCGGTCGGGTCGGTCGGCGTGAAGCCGTCGGTGTCGGAGTTGCCCGTGACGTGGAAGCCGGCGAGGTAGAACGCCGACACTCCGTCGATCGTGTACTCGGTGTTGCTCCCTCGGCCGTCGACGCTCGTGAAGATCGGGATGTAGACGATCGTGCCGACGCTCGCCCTGAGGACGGCGCCGCACCCGCTGGGCACGCTCGTGCCCGGCTTGCCCGTCGCCGTGATGGTGCCCTTGTCGCTGAGCAGGTCGACGGAGCAGGTCTTCTTGCCGGTCGAGTCGAGCCAGCCGAAGTTGCCGGGGGAGTACTGACCCGGACCGCTGGAGCCGCACTTCTTGGTGCCGTCGACCTTCTCGTTCTTGGTCTGGAGCAGCACCATGCTGACGTACTTCGCGGCGACCGGCACCCGCGGCAGCGGAGAGGTCGCCGGCACGCCGGAGCCGTCCAACGAGTACGGCGGTGCGGCGGGGAAGTCCTTCCCGTCCGTGGTCGCGTCGTCCTAGGCGCACTGGGACTGGACCACGGGCAGGACCGTGCTCGGGTGTGCGCCGGACCAGCCGACCCGCGAGCAGGCCGAGACCGTCGCGCCGTTCCAGCCCAGCACCTGGGCGAAGAAGGGCTTCAGCACGGTGCCGGTGTCGGCGGAGTTGGTCGAGGTGCGGGTCCGGACCTCGACGTACGGCCCCGCGGCGGCCGGGGCAGGGAGGCAGTCGGTGAGCGCACCGGTCGTGGCCGTGCACCCGGTGAACCTGTCACCGCCGACGAAGGTGCCCACCGCGCAGACGCGCTGGATGCCGCCGAACCCGTCGGCGGCGTTGGCGTTCGCCAGCTGCTTGAGTCCTGGCGTCGCGGGGTCGCACGTGTCGCGGCGGGTCGCGCAGTCCTGGGCCAGCGCGAGCGACGCGGCGTCGGCCCCGTTCTGGAGCTGGCGTCGCTCCCACATCATCGAGCCGACGTCGACGACGAGCGCCAGCATGCCGACGATGACGCCCGTCGAGAGGAGGATCGCGACGAGGGCCGTGACGGCGCCGCGATCCCGTGCAGCCCTGAGGCGCCTCACCCGTCGCCGGGCCGGGCACAGTGTGGGCCCCCGAAACCCATTCATGGATCCCCCGATCCCCATGGATGTCCCCGAGCCCATCTCGGGGCTGCTGCGGACAACCTAGAACATGTCGCTCACCTTCCGGGCAGGCATCGCGCTCTTTCGCGGCATCGACGACGCCAGGTCGCCGGGGTTGCCCGGGATGGTCCGGAATGTCTTGTCCCACATCGGTTAGCGTGAACGTCATGACGGGCCAGCCGTACTGGGAGAGCGCCGTGGAGAAGCAGATCCGCGAGGCGCAGGAGCGTGGCGACTTCGACAACCTGCCGGGCGCCGGCAAGCCCCTGGACCTCAGCGACTCGGGCGACCCCGACTGGTGGGTCAAGCGCTTCGCGGCGCGCGAGAACCTCGACCTGGGCGGTGCGCTGCCGGGCGCCCTCGCCCTGCGCAAGGAGGCGGCGGGCTATCCCGAGTCCCTCGTCGACGTGCGCACCGAGGCGCAGGTGCGCGAGATCATCGAGGACTACAACAAGCGCGTCCTCGCCGACCGGCGCCGGCCCGCCGTCGGCAACCTGCCGCCGCTCATCGCCAAGACGCTCGACGCCGACGAGATGGTCGAGCGCTGGCGGCCGCTGCGGGCCGAGGTGGAGAAGGAGCAGCGACGTGCCCGCGAGGAGCGGGCTGCGGCCCGGGCTGCCGAGCTCGAGGCGCAGGGCTCGTGGTGGCGCCGGCTCCTGGGCCGCTCCTGACACCTCGGCCGACCTGACAGGCCGACCACCCCCTCGACAGGGCCTACCCAAGCCGCCGCCCGCGTGTCACCATCACGGGAAGCCGTGACCCCACGCGTACGACCTCGTCGGGGGGCCACCCGTCGCGAAGGTGCGCATGTCCACAGTCCCCGGTCTCGAGGCGGCACTGACCGCCTTCGAGGACCCTGCCGCCAAGGCCCGGGACCTGCTGCGCCTGCACCGCACGTGGGCGCACACGCACGAGGTGCCGGCCGGTGCCCGCGGTGTCGTGGCCCGGTCGTGGCTGCGGCAGACGCCCGAGGGCGACAAGATCTCGACCCCGATCTCCGACCAGGCCCTGCTGGCCCGCCGTGAGCGCTCGCGCCTGCTCGGCTCGGTCGTGCCGGTCCTCAAGGAGCGCCTCCTGCCGCTCGCGCACGAGGCGGGCAACGAGCTCGTCATCAGCGACGACGAGGGCTACCCGTTGTGGATGTTCGGTCCGTCGCCGATCCGGCGGCGCAGCGACGGCCTCGGCTTCGTCGAGGGCGCCCGCTGGCGTGAGGGCGACGTCGGCACGAACTCGCTCGGCACGGCGATGGAGGAGCGCCGCCCCGTCCAGATCTTCGGTCCCGAGCACGCGCGCGAGGACCAGCACGCGTGGGTGTGCACGAGTGCGCCGATCCTCGACCGCCGGGCGCGCACGCCACTCGGTGTCGTCACGCTGAGCGGCGCCTTCCGCACCGCCCACCCGCACACCCTCATGCTCGTGACCATGGCCGTGCGCGAGGCCGTCGACACCCTCGCCGGCCAGCACGACCGTGACCTGCGCCGGGTCGCCCGCACGAGCGAGTCGTATGCCGGCACGGGCCGTTTCGTCGTCGTCGACCGTCACGGGTGGGTGGCCCGGGCCGAGGGCTACGGCGTCGGCGAGCGGGTCTGGGTGCCGAGCAGCCTGCGCGAGGGGTCCCTGTGGGTGCCGGAGATGGGGCAGGTCCGGGCCGAGCAGATCAGCGGCGGCTGGGTGCTGCGCGAGGAGGCCAGTGCAGAGGCCACCCTCGAGGTGGTGCGGCACCCGAGTCCCAGGGTCCTCGTCACGACGGGCGGCTCCGTCGTCGAGATCGCCCTCAGCGAGCGCCACGCCGAGATCGTCGCCCTGCTGGCACAGCACCCGGCCGGGCTCGACACCGCTGCCCTCATGGCCCACCTCGAGGGGGCGACGACCCCCGTGACGATCCGAGCCGAGATGTCGCGCCTGCGCAAGCGCCTCGGTGGCCTCGTCGAGAGCCGGCCCTACCGGCTCACGGCGCGCGCGACGGTGCGCCCCGACGCGACCTGAGCACCCGGCATACGCCCTCGGTCGGCGTGCAACGTTCTGCAACCCTGTCCGCGCGACCGCGCCACACCTAGCGTCAGCCCAACCCCACCACGTGGACAAAGGAGTTGGCGATGGGTGAGCAGCTGACCGCGAGCGAGTGGCTCGGACGGTTCTCCGAGGCGCTGGCCTCCGGCGAGGTCGACCGGGTGACCGGTCTCTTCGGCGACGAGTGCTACTGGCGCGACCTGACGAGCATGACGTGGAACCTCCACACGGCCGAGGGTCGCGAGCAGGTCGGCGACATGCTGACCGGCGTCGAGCCGGGCGCGTGGCCGACCGACATCGAGCCGACGAGCGAGTCCGAGGCCGACGGCGTGCACGAAGCCTGGTTCACCTTCGGCAACGACACCTTCACCGGCAAGGGGCTCGTCCGCGTCCGGGACGGCAGGGCCTGGACCCTGCTGACGAGCGCGCAGGCGCTCAAGGACCACCCGGAGCCCTCCGGCGCGCGCCGTCCCCGCGGCACCGAGCACGGCGTCAACGTCTCGACCGAGAACTGGCTCGACAAGCGGCAGCAGCAGGTCGAGTCCTACGGCGTCGACGCCGAGCCCTACGTCCTCGTCGTCGGGGGCGGCCAGGGCGGCATCGGCCTCGCGGCCCGCCTGGGGCGGCTCGGCGTGCCGACGCTCGTCATCGACAGGTACCCCCGGCCCGGCGACCAGTGGCGCAGCCGCTACCACTCGCTCTGCCTGCACGACCCGGTCTGGTACGACCACATGCCCTACCTGCCCTTCCCCGACCACTGGCCCGTCTTCACCCCCAAGGACAAGATGGGCGACTGGCTCGAGAGCTACACGAAGGTCATGGAGCTCGACTACTGGAGCAGCACCGAGGCGACGTCGGCGAGCTTCGACCCAGAGGCCGGCGCCTGGACGGTGCACGCAACGCGCGAGGGCCGCGCGGTCGTGCTCCACCCGGCGCAGCTCGTCCTCGCCACCGGCATGAGTGGGATCCCCAACGTGCCCACCCTGCCCGGGCAGGACGTCTTCTCCGGCGACCAGCACCACAGCAGCAAGCACCCCGGCGGCGCGCGCTACGCCGGCAAGAAGGTCGTCGTCATCGGCTCGAACAACTCGGCCCACGACATCTGTGCCGACCTGTGGCAGAACGGCGCCGAGCCGATCATGCTCCAGCGGTCGAGCACCCACATCGTCAAGTCCGACTCCCTCATGGACAAGGTGCTCGGCCCGCTCTACTCCGAGGAGGCCGTCGCGGCCGGGATCGACCACGACACAGCCGATCTCGTCTTCGCCTCCATTCCGTACAAGATCCTCGCCGACTTCCAGCGACCGGCCTTCGACGCGATCCGCGAGCAGGACAAGGACTTCTACGCAGCCCTCGAGTCGGCCGGCTTCGACCTCGACTTCGGCGACGACGACTCGGGGCTCTTCCTCAAGTACCTGCGGCGCGGCTCCGGCTACTACATCGACATCGGTGCATCCGAGCTCATCGCCAAGGGCGCGATCTGCCTGGTACGCGGGCAGGTCGACCACCTGGCGGAGCACTCCGTCGTCCTCACCGACGGCACGGAGATCGAGGCCGACGCCGTCGTCTACGCCACCGGCTACGGCTCGATGAACGGCTGGGCGGCCAAGCTCATCAGCCAGGACGTCGCCGACGCCGTCGGCAAGTGCTGGGGACTGGGCTCCGAGACGACGAAGGACCCGGGGCCCTGGGAGGGGGAGCTGCGCAACATGTGGAAGCCGACCCGCCAGGACAACCTGTGGTTCCACGGCGGCAACCTGCACCAGTCGCGCCACTACTCGCGCTGCCTCGCGCTGCAGCTCAAGGCCCGCCTCGAGGGCATCCCGACCCCGGTCTACGCCCTCGCCGAGACCCACCACCTCGCCTGAGGACACCACCCGGGCGTATGCCGTCACGACCGTCACCGACGGGCGTGACGGCATACGTCATCGGGAGTGGACGACGAGCGGCCTTGCGGCTCAGCCGCGCTCGGGCTGTGGCCGGTCCTCGTCGGTGACGAACTGCACGAGGTCGGCGACCGAGTCCACGATACGGCTCGGGCGGTAGGGGAAGTGCTCGATCTGGGCGCGGCTCGTTGAGCCGGTGAGCACGAGCACGGTGCGCAGGCCGGCCTCGAGACCGCTGATGATGTCGGTGTCCATGCGGTCGCCGATCATGATCGTCGTCTCCGAGTGTGCGTCGAGGCGGTTGAGGGCGCTGCGCATCATCAGCGGGTTGGGCTTGCCGATGTAGTACGGCTGGCGTCCCGTCGCCGTCGAGATCAGCGCCGCGACCGACCCGGTGGCCGGCAGCGTGCCGGCGGGGCTCGGTCCGCTGGGGTCGGGGTTGGTGGCGATGAAGCGGGCGCCCTTCTCGATGAGGCGGATCGCGCGGGTGATCGCCTCGAAGGAGTAGGTGCGGGTCTCGCCGAGCACGACGTAGTCGGGGTCGCGGTCGGTCATGACGTAGCCGACGTCGTGCATCGCCGTGGTCAGCCCGGCCTCGCCGACGACGTAGGCCGAGCCGCCCGGGCGCTGCTCGGCCAGGAACTGGGCCGTGGCGAGCGCGGAGGTCCAGATCGCCCGCTCCGGGACGTCGATGCCGCTCATGAGCAGGCGGGCACGCAGGTCGCGGGGCGTGAAGATCGAGTTGTTGGTCAGGACGAGGAAGGATCTGCCCGACTGCTCGAGCGCCGTGATGAACTCGGCGGCTCCGGGGATCGCGTCCTCCTCGTGCACGAGGACGCCGTCCATGTCGGTGAGCCAGGTCTCGACGGGCCGGTGATCGGTCATGAACCCATTGTGGTGGCAGAGCAAGTTCGGCGCGCGTCCCGCCTGGACTGACGAGCGAAGCGAGCGCTGCCAGCCAGCCAAGGAGGGAAGGCGGGACGCAACGGAGCGCCGGACACGCGAGCGAAGCGAGCCAACAGCTTCGTCGTGCGGTTCGCGCACGAGGTCCACCCGAGCGAGATCGCCTACGACTACTGGAGCACCGTCGCGACGCTCGAGGCGATCGGCCACCGTGAGGCCTTCGGCCTCAACTGGGACCCGAGCCACATGGTCTGGCAGGACCTCGACCCCGCGGCATTCATCTGGGACTTCAAGGACCGGATCTACCACGTCGACTGCAAGGACACCCGCAAGCGGATCGGCAACGGCCGCAACGGTCGTCTCGGCTCGCACCTGCCGTGGGGCGACCCGCGTCGCGGCTGGGACTTCGTCTCGACCGGCCACGGCGACGTGCCGTGGGAGGACTGCTTCCGCACCCTCAACGCCATCGGCTACGACGGCCCGATCAGCATCGAGTGGGAGGACGCCGGCATGGACCGTCTCGTCGGCGCGCCAGGTGCCCTCGAGTTCGTCCGGGCCCTCAACTTCGACAAGCCCGACGCGGCCTTCGACGCCGCCTTCAGCAGCTCGAAGGACTGACGCCTCCCGGCCGACGAGGTGCCCCGACGGGTCTACCGTCGGGGCATGGGACTCGTCCAGATCGCCCAGCACGCCGAGGACCTCGGCCGGGCCACCGCGTTCTACCGTGACCTGCTCGGCGCCGAGCCTCTCGCGACCTACGACCCGCCGGGCCTCGTCTTCTTCGACGTCGGCGGCGTGCGGCTGCTGCTCGACCGCGGGGCGCCGAGCGCCCTGCACTACCTCGGTGTCGACGACCTCGACGCCACCGTGGAGCGGCTGCGCGCCGCCGGTGTCGAGGTGCGCAGCGAGCCGCACGTCATCTTCGGTCACGACGACGACACCCTCGGGCCGGCCGGCGCCGACGAGTGGATGGCCTTCGTCGTCGACTCCGAAGGCAACCTCGTCGGCCTCGTCGAGCAGCGGCCCCGGGCATGAGCGCGCAGATCGGTCCGTCGCGATGTCGATCCGGAGCCTCGGCGTTCGTGTAGACGGTGAAGGGTGCGCGGACGGTGCACCCCCGACCAGCCGGTGACCGCCGGCAGGAGGAGACCACCATGAAGACCTACCTCATCTCCCTGTTCTCGCCCGACGGGCCGCCGCCGGCAGAGGCCGACCTCGGCCGCATCATGGCCGACCTCGAGGTCGTCAACGACGAGATCCGTGCCGCCGGCAGCTGGGTGTTCGCGGGCGGGCTCGGCGACCAGTCCAGTGCGACGACGATCCGCAAGAGCGACCCCGTCGCCGACGCCGTGCTCACCGACGGCCCCTTCGTCGAGGCGAAGGAACACCTCGGAGGCTTCTCCGTCGTGCGGTCCGACGACTACGACCGCGTCCTCGGCTGGGCCGAGCGGATCGCGGGGGCCACCGGTCTCCCCGTCGAGGTGCGGCCCTTCGTCGACCAGGACGACCCGGGCCAGGTCCCGACCGACCACTGACCGATGACCGTCACGAGTGCGGACATCGCGCGCGTCTTCCGGGCCGAGCACGGGCGCGCGGTGTCCGTGCTCATCCGGGCGCTCGGCGACATCGACCTCGCCGAGGACGCCGTGCAGGACGCCTTCACCGTGGCCGTCGAGCGGTGGACCCGAGACGGTATGCCGCCCAGCCCGGCGGGTTGGATCATCACGACCGCCCGCCGCCGGGCCATCGACCGCCTCCGTCGCGAGTCCACCCGGGAGGCGCGCCAAGCCGAGTCGATCGCGCTGCACGCGGCCGACGCTGCCGACGGTCGGGACGAGGAGGGTCCGGTGAAGGACGAACGCCTGCGGCTGGTCTTCACCTGCTGCCACCCCGCACTCTCCCGCGAGGCGCAGGTGGCCCTCACGCTGCGACTGCTCGGCGGCCTCACCACGGCCGAGATCGCCCACGCCTACCTCGTGCCGGAGGCGACGATGGCGCAGCGGATCGTGCGGGCCAAGAGCAAGATCCGCACGGCCGGCATCCCCTACCGGGTCCCGCGCGACGAGGACCTGCCGGCCCGGCTGTCGTCCGTGCTGGCGGTGCTCTACCTCGTCTTCACCGAGGGCCACACGGCCTCCAGCGGCGATGACCTCGACCGCCCCGACCTCGCGGCCGAGGCGATCCGGCTCACCCGGCAGCTCGTCGAGGTGATGCCCGACGAGCCGGAGGCGCTCGGGCTGCTCGCCCTGATGCTGCTCACCGAGGCCCGTCGCCCCGCCCGCACCGACGAGGTCGGGGACCTCGTGCTGCTCCCGGACCAGGACCGGTCGCGGTGGGACTCAGACCTGGTGGCGGAGGGGCATGATCTGGTCCGGAAGTGCTTGCGGCGCAATGCCCCCGGGCCCTACCAGCTGCAGGCCGCCATCAACGCCGTGCACACCGAGGCGACGGACGCCGCCGGCACCGACTGGTCCCAGGTCGTCGCGCTCTACGACCACCTGCTGCGCCTACGGCCGACCGACGTCGTCCGGCTCAACCGGGCCGTCGCCGTCGCGGAGCTCGACGGTCCCCACGTGGCACTGCGCCTGCTCGACGGCCTCGAGCTCACGGCATACGCCCCCTTCCACGTGGTGCGGGCGGAGCTGCTCGACCGGATGGGACGACGGGCCGAGTCCGCGGCCGCGTGGGAGCGCGCGGCGCAGCTGACCGACAACGCAGCGCAGGCGCGGCACCTTCGGGCCCGGGCGCAGTCGGCCTCGGCAGATCCGCGTCGCGAGCAGGCGTGAAGTGAGCCTCGAAGCCGATCGCGACGAGCACCGGCGGCTGCTGGCGGAGCTGAAGGACAGCTGACCGCCTGCGGACCCGGGGCTGACCCGCCGAGCCGGCCGTCCCGGGGACGGCGACTCCAGGATCGCTGTCGGTCTCGTCACGTGACGAGACGCCGGACGCTCCAAGTGACCGGCGGTAACCTGCGTCCATGACGTCGCTGCCGTCCACCAAGCCCGTCGACCTCGCCTCCCCGTGGGGCGGCACCGACCGCACCGTCGACCTCGACGGTCCCGTGCACTGGGTCGACTTCGGCGGCCCCGAGAGCTCGACGCAGCCGCCGGTCGTCCTCGTCCACGGCCTCGGTGGGTCGCACCTGAACTGGGTCGGCATCGCGCCGGTACTGGCCGAGCACCGTCGCGTCGTCGCGCTCGACCTGCCCGGTTTCGGGCTCACCCCGGCTCTCGGCCGCGACACGAGCGTCAACCACAACGCCGCACTGCTCAGCCGCTTCGTCCACGAGGTCGTCGGCGAGCCCGTGGTCCTCGTCGGCAACTCCATGGGCGGCATGGTGAGCCTGCTGCTCGCCGACCGCCGCCCCGAGCAGGTGGTCGGCCTGGCCCTCGTCGACCCGGCCCTGCCCAACCCCGGCGCCCGCCCCGACCCGCAGGTCGCCGCCACCTTCGCGTTGTATGCCGTGCCGCGGGTCGGCGAGCTGGTGCTGACCCGCTACAACACCCGCTTCAGCGACCGCCAGCGCGTGCTCGGCACCGTCGCGCTGTGCTTCGCCGACCCGTCTCGGGCCGACGAGGACGTCGTGGCTGCCGGCATCGAGCTCACGGCCTGGCGCAGGTCCCTGCCCGACCCCGAGGCCGAGTTCCTCGGTGCCGCTCGCTCACTGCTGCGGGTGCTGCGCGGCCGCCGGGAGTACGACCGGATCATGCGCGACCTTCGCGTACCCGTGCTGCTCATCCACGGCACTCAGGACCGGCTGGTTCCCATCTCGGCCGCGCGCCGGGCGGCACGGCTCAACCCGACGTGGCGCACGGCATACCTCGACGGGATGGGGCACACACCCCAGCTCGAGGCGCCCGAGGACGTGCTCGGACACCTCGAGCCGTGGCTCGAGTCGCTCGGCCGCGCCGATGCGGAGGACTCGGCCAACTCGGCCGATTCCGCCGACTGAGGTCGTCAGGCGACGCCGTGCGAGACGCGGGTCGCCAGCGTCACGCCCCACTGCCGGGCGCGCTCGAGCTCCCCCTCGACGACGGGGCCGGCAACGTCCTTGACCCAGAAGGTCTCCCCGCGCTCGGCGCCGTCGAATCCACGGTGCCGCAAGGCTTTTGCGGCCGAACTCGCGGCCGAGCCGGGCAGCATCTTGACGTGCACGCGGGTGTCGAACGTGACGACCGGAAGCCCGTGCCGCGGCGTCACCTCGTCGATCCACTCGCGGACCCCCTCACGAGCAGCCGTGGCCCCCTTCGAGATCGCGTCGTGCCGTGTCTGCGGCCGCGTCATGCTGAAGCCGTGCGTGGGTCCACCGACGAGCAGCAGGTCGACGTCGTCGGCGATGGTGGTGGGGGCGTCGTCGACGTGGACGACCCGGACATCTCCGCCGTGCGCCGTGCCCTCGCGCATGCCGTCGGCGATGGCCGACGCGACCTGGCGGGTGTTGCCGAACATGGACTCGTGGACGATGAGGACGTTCATCATGCCTACCTTTCCGCCATCCACGCTACGCGGGGTCCGAGCGGTCGTGGACAGATCGTGACGCACGAGACCTGCCACGACACAATGGGATTCGGTCCGTTCCCCGACGGTCCGCCAGCACCCCGAGACGAGGAGAGCCACCGTGGACGCGAGCGCCTGGGACGAGAGGTATGCCGCGCGCGACCTCGTGTGGTCGGTCGAGCCGAACCGCTTCGTCGCCGAGATCATCGGCCCGCTCGCTCCGGGCCATGCCATCGACGTCGCGGCCGGTGAGGGGCGCAACGCCATCTGGATGGTCGAGCAGGGCTGGACCGTCGTCGCCGCGGACTACTCGCCGGTCGCCGTCGAGCGCATGGGCTCGACGGCCGCCGACCGGCTGGGCGACGACTCGGGCCATCTCACCGCGCTCGTCGCGGACGCCACGCAGGAGGCGCCCGGTGGCCGGGGCGCCTACGACCTGGCGCTGCTCTGCTACCTCCAGCTCCCGGCGGAGGAGTGGCGGCAGGCGTTGCGGGCCGCGGTCGAGGCGGTGCGTCCCGGCGGCCGGGTCGTCGTCATCGGCCACGCCGGTCGCAACCTCGCCGAGGGGTGGGGCGGCCCGAGCGACCGGGCCGTGCTCTACGACCCCGAGGAGGTGCTCGAGCGGGCCGAGGGCCTGCCGGTCACCGTGGAGCAGTCGGGCATCCGGGAGCGTCCCGTCGACACCGACGAGGGCGAGCGGGTCGCGCTCGACACCGTGGTCGTGCTGCGTCGCGAAGGCTGAGGGCCCCGCTGGGCCCCGGGTCAGCGGCGGCCGTACTTCTTGTGCACGGCCTGCCGGCTGACCCCGAGCTGTTCGGCGATCTCGGCCCACGCCAACCCCTGGACGCGGGCGCGACGCACGACGGCGGCCTCGGTGCGGTCGGCCGTGCGCCGCAGCTCCCGCGCCGCGGCGAGGGCGGCACGCGGGTCGTCGTCCCCTGTGGCCCGAGCCAGCTTCAGCATGTCGTCGACCTCCCCGGTCATCGCGGCACCTCTCCCGATGTCAACCCCTGTTGACACGGTATGCCGGTCGGTGACCGTCGTCAACCATCGTTGACAGGCTGACGCAGGGTCTCGAGGGCAGCAGGCCCGTCAGTGCGACGGGAGGACGCGCGCGATGCCGGCGCGGACCTCGCGCTCGAGGGCGCGGTCGACGGTGACCCCCCCTGACCGCCGGGTGGCCGGGGATGGCGTCCACGCCCGCAGCGACCCAGTCGGCCATCGCCCGATGGTCGCAAGGCGACCGCACGGGTGCAAGCGTCGGCGACCGTGCAGGCGGAAAGCGCTGGCCCAGCCTGCCGGTGCTCTGGAGGATGGCCACATGGCCCTCGAGCTCTCGCACACGACCGTCAACGCCCTCGACGCCCACGCCCAGTCGGTCTGGTGGGCCGACCTCCTCGGCTACCACGAGGACCCGGCCGACCCGAACCTGCCGGGCCACGAGGAGTGCATGATCTTCTCTCCCGACGAGTCCCACCGACTGCTCTTCATCGAGGTCGAGGACGCCAAGCGGCTGCGCAACCGGATCCACCTGGACCTGCGCCCCACTGACCGCCCCCGTGACGACGAGGTCGAGCGCGTGTCGGGCCTCGGCGCCACCGTGGTCCAGGACTGCCGCACCGGGGACGGTCGCGGCTGGGTCGTCATGGCCGACCCGGAGGGCAACGAGTTCTGCATCCTGCGCAGCGACGAGGAGCGGCGCGCCGCCGGCGACCTCTGAGGCGTCGGCGCGGTCTCCCCGAGGCGATGCCGGCCGGTGCGACGATGGGGCGTGACCGTCGCCCGCTCCATCGTGCTCTTCGTGCTCGCCGCCGTCGCCGAGATCGGTGGGGCCTGGCTCATCTGGCAGGGGGTGCGTGAGCACCGCGGCTGGGTCTGGGCCGGCGCGGGCGTCGTGGCCCTCGGCCTCTACGGCTTCGTGGCGACCCTGCAGCCCGACGCGAGCTTCGGGCGCATCCTCGCGGCCTACGGAGGTGTCTTCGTCGCCGGTTCGCTGCTGTGGGGGATGGCCGTCGACGGCTTCCGGCCCGACCGGTGGGACGTCGCCGGTGCGGTCGTGTGCCTCGTCGGGGTCGGCCTCATCATGTACGCCCCCCGCTCGGGCTGAGCGGGACCGAGCCGGGCCGCTCGACCCGCGTGACGGCATACGGCCCGTCCTCCGGCCCGTCGCACGGCACGTCATGCTCACGTGATACGGCAGGGGGTATCATGGAGACTTCCGGCAACGACCCCAGGAGGACGCCGTGGAGCTCGACCTCGACGAGATGCAGTCCGTCATCCGTCGCCTCAACCGCGCCCGCGGCCAGATCGGCGGCATCGTCAAGATGATCGAGGAGGGGCGCGACTGCAAGGACATCGTCACCCAGCTCGCCGCCGTCTCCAAGGCCCTCGACCGGGCCGGCTTCGCCGTCATCGCCACGGGGCTGCGCGAGTGCATCACCAACCCCGAGGGCGAGACGATGGACGTCGCCCAGATGGAGAAGCTCTTCCTCTCGCTGGCCTGAGCCGCGCCACCCGGCAGGCCGGCTCAGCAGCCCTGGCTCAGCAGCCCGCCTCAGCCGACGGGGACGAGCTTTCGAGCGGACGTGCCGGCGTGCCACGTGCGGTAGCCGCCGTCGAGGTTGCGCGCCTCGCGCCCCGCGTGCGTCAGCACCTGCGCCGCAGTGTGCCCGCGCTGGCCGACCTCACAGTGCACGACGACCGGGCCGGGCGGGATCTCGTCGAGCCGCTGGCGCAGCTCGTCCACGGGGACCAGCAGCGCGCCCGGGATCGCCCCGGCCGCGTGCTCCTCGGCGGTGCGGACGTCCACGAGCACGGCGCCCGCGGCCAGGGCGTCGTCGAGCTCGTGCCACTGGAGCGAGCGGGTGACACCCGTGCGCAGGTTGCCGGCGACGTAGCCGAGCAGGTTGACCGGGTCCTTGGCCGAGCCGAACTGCGGTGCGTAGGCGAGCTCGAGGTCGGCCAGGGCGCTCGCGGTGATGCCGCCCGCGATGGCCGTGGCGATGACGTCGATGCGCTTGTCGACGCCCTCGCGGCCCACCCCCTGCGCCCCGAGGATCGCGTCGGTGTCGCGGTCGACGAGCAGCTTGAGGCTCATCTCCTCGGCGCCGGGGTAGTACGTCGCGTGCGAGGAGGGGTGCGTGTGGACGACCCGGTGCGGACGGCCCGCCGCGACGAGCCGCTTCTCGTTCCAGCCGGTCGTCGCGACCCGCAGGCCGAAGATCCCGACGATCGCCGTGCCGAGCACGGGCCGGTCGTGGGCGGACAGGCCGGCCATGACGTCGGCGGCCATGCGGCCCTGGCGGTTCGCGGTGTTGGCCAGCGGCACGAGCACCTGCTCGCCGTCGAGGGCGTCGCGCTTCTCCACGGCGTCGCCCACGGCCAGGATGCGCGGGTCGCTCGTGCGGAAGCGGCTGTCTACGAGGATGCCCCCGAGGCGGCCGGTCTCGAGACCGGCGTCCTCGGCGAGCCGGGTGTCCGGGCGCACGCCGACCGCGGCGACGACGAGGTCGGCCTCCAGCTGCTCACCGGACGAGAGCGTCACGCTGTCAGGCCCGATGGCGGTGACCGAGGCGCCGAGGCGCAGCGCCACGCCGTTCGCGCGGAGGTGGTCCTGGACCGGCGCCACCATCTCGGGGTCGAGCGGCGCCATGACCTGGTCCGCGGCCTCGACGACCGTCACGGCGATGCCGCGCCGGGTGAGGTTCTCGGCGAGCTCGAGCCCGATGAAGCCGCCTCCGATGATGACGGCCGTGCGAGCCGGTGCGCTCGCGGTCACGAGGGCGTCGGTGTCCTCGATGTCGCGCAGCGAGAGGGCGCGCTCGATGCCGGGGATCGGCGGGCGCACCGGCCGGGCGCCGGGCGACAGGAGCACCTGGTCGTAGGGCAGCTCGGACACGGCGCCGGTCGCGAGCTCGCGCACGACGACGACGCGGCGCTCGCGGTCGATGCGCACGGCCTCGGTGCCGACGCGCACGTCGAGCCCGAAGCGGCGGCCGAGCGAGGCCGGGGTCTGCAGGAGGAGGGACTCGCGATCCTCGATGACGCCGCCGACGTGATACGGCAGGCCGCAGTTGGCGAAGGACACGTGGCCGCTGCGCTCGATGACGGTGATGCGGGCGTCCTCGTCGAGGCGACGCAGGCGGGTGGCTGCGCTCATGCCGCCCGCGACGCCGCCGATGATGATGTGGTCCATGCTCGGATAATACCCCAGGGGGTATTATCCGAGCCAATCGGCGACGGACGTCGCCACCCGGCGCTCCCGAGGTATGGACGAAGGGTGCATGGCGGCGCGACCATGGAGGGCACGGAGGTCGCCATGAACGTCCAGCCAGATGCCGTCGAGGTCGACAGTGCGGTCCAGCTCGCCCTCCACCTCGACCGCGTCAGGCGGCACCGCTCGGAGCTGCGCGAGTCCGTCGCCGCCGTCGACCTCGCCCTCGAGGCGCCCATCGCCCGCGGCGGCATGTGGCGTGAGCGGGTGCGTGCGGCCCTCGCCGAGCTCGCCCACGACTTCGACGACCACGTCGCGCTGACCGAGAGCCCCGGCGGCATCTACGACCGGGCCCGCCACAGCGCGCCCCGCCTCTCCGGACGGGTCGAGCGCCTGCTCGGCGAGCACCGTGACCTGCGCGACGCCATCCACGGCTACCTCGCCGTCCTCGAGCACGGCGGCACCATGGCCGACCTGCCGATCTTCCGCGAGGAGCTGACCGTGCTCGTGGGGCGACTCGTGCGCCACCGGCAGGCAGGCGGCGACCTCGTCTACGAGGCCTACGACGTCGACCTCGGCGGACAGGGGTGACCCGGCCCTGACGCGTCGCGCTCGGAGCGCCGACTCAGGGAACGCCCAAGCGCGCTTGGCACCATCGGCGCCGTGACCGCTCCAGAGCCGACGACAGAGCCGACCATCGAGCCGACAACCGAGCCCACCGACAGGTCGACCTCGCCCCTCGCGAGCGTCACCCGCATCCCGCGACCCACGCGTGGCCTGGCTCGCGTGCCCGAGCTGACCGCCCTGTTCTGGGTGCTCAAGATCCTCACGACGGGCATGGGGGAGACGGCCTCGGACTACCTCGCCCACACCATCGGCCCGGTCATCGCGGTGTGCCTCTCCGGGGTCGCCCTCGTCGTCGCGCTCGCCGGCCAGCTCTCCGTCAGGCGCTACGTGCCGTGGCTCTACTGGACCACCGTCGCCATGGTCAGCGTGTTCGGCACCGTCGCCGCCGACGTCGCGCACGTCGGCCTCGGGGTGCCGTATGCCGTGTCGACCGTCGCGTTCGCCGTGGCCCTCGCGCTGGTGCTGGGGCTGTGGCACCGGACCGAGGGCACCCTCTCGGTGCACAGCATCGACACGACCCGGCGTGAGCTCTTCTACTGGGCCACGGTGCTGACGACCTTCGCCCTCGGCACCGCCGCCGGCGACCTCACCGCGGTGACGCTGGGCCTGGGCTACCTCGGCTCGGCCGTGCTCTTCGCCGTGGCGTTCGCCGTGCCGGCGGTGGCGCACCTGCGCCTCGGTCTCGGCGCCGTGGCGGCGTTCTGGACCGCCTACGTCATCACCCGTCCGCTGGGCGCGTCCGTCGCCGACTGGATGGGCGTCTCCGTGGCGCGCGGCGGGCTGGGGCTGGGCACGGGCGTCGTCACCCTCGCCTGGGCGGCGGCCATCGTCGTCATCGTCGGCCTCGCAGTGGTCACCGGCCGCGCGCGGGCCGCGGCGGCCGACTGACGCCGCCTGACGGCATACGACCCGGCCGTCGGGCGCCCGAGCCGGCGGCGCGCGTCAGTGGTCGGCAGGCTCGAAGCGAGGCCGCAGCGCGAAGCCCGACACCCCCTCGGTGCTGGTGCGTGACGCGAGGACCTGGTGGAGCTGGATCTCGTTGCGCTCGAAGCCGAGTCGCGACCCCGCGAGGTAGAGCCCCCAGACCCGGGCCGTGCCCAGACCGGCGAGCTCGACGCAGTCGTCCCAGTGCTTGGCGAGGTTGGCGTTCCACGCCGCGCACGTGCGGGCGTAGTGCTCGCGCAGGTTCTCGTGGTGGCGCACCTCGAACCCCTCGTCCTCCATGACGCGCACGATGTCGCCGCTGCCGGTCAGCTCGCCGTCGGGGAAGACGTAGCGGTTGATGAAGCCCCGCGGTGGCAGGCCGGCGTGCTTGTTGTCGGGCCGCGTGATGCAGTGGTTGAGCAGGCGGCCCTCGTCGCGCAGCCGCTCGCGCAGGAACCGGAAGTAGGCGGGGTAGTTGCCGACGCCGATGTGCTCGGTCAGCCCGATCGAGCTGATGGCGTCGAAGCCGCGCTCGGTGACGTCGCGGTAGTCCGCGTGCCGCACCTCGGCGCGGTCGCCGATGCCGTCGGCCTCGATGGCCGCCTGGGCCCACGACGCCTGCTCGCGCGAGAGGGTGACGCCCAGGGCGGTGACGCCGTAGTGCTTGACGGCGTGGCGCACCATGCCGCCCCAGCCGCAGCCGACGTCGAGCAGCCGCATGCCGGGCTGGAGCCCGAGCTTCCTGGCGACGAGGTCGTACTTGTAGGCCTGGGCCTCCTCGAGCGAGGCCTCGTCGGTGGGGAAGCAGGCACACGTGTAGGTCATCGACGGGCCGAGCACCAGCTCGTAGAAGGCGTTGGACACGTCGTAGTGGTGGCTGATCGCCGCAGCGTCACGGGCCTTGCCGTGGCGCAGCCCCTGGGCCATCCGCCGCAGCTGCCCGGGCGTCTCCTCGGGCGGCAGCGCCGGCGGGTGCGGGCGGTGGTGGGCCAGGAAGCGGGCCAGCTCGACGGCGTCGTGCCCGGTGGGTCGACGTGCCGTGAGCCCGTCACCGATGACGCGGAGCACGTCGTAGGGGTCGGCCTCGTCGATGCCGTCGATGACGAGGTCACCGAGCAGGTAGGCGCGGGCGAGCCCGAGGTCGCCCGGCGCGGTGAGCACGTGGTTGAGCGCGTCGGGGTTGGTCAGGCGCAGCACGAGCCCGTCCGGGCTGCCGCCCTCGGAGCCGTCCCACGCGACGACCCGCACCGGGGCCTCGGGGCCGAACACGCGGTCGAATGCCTGTCCCACGGTCAATGTCATCGAGCCTGCACCGCCTTCTCGTAGAGGGTGGGGAATCGTCCCCTCGGGTCGTACCTGCGCTTGACGGGGCCGTATGCCGTGCCGCCGTAGAGGGCGGCGAAGGTGGCCTCGTCGTAGTACGCGTCGGAGTAGAGCGACTTGTGGCCGCCGAGCCGGGTCACCTCGGCCTCGATGCGGCGGTTGACGTCGCCGTCGTGCGCGCCGGGCTCGATGGCGACCGTCGACCAGAAGCCGACGTTGACGTAGCGCTCGCCGGGACGCATCGGGTAGAGCGGCCAGGGCGCCGTGTCGGCCGTGTCGGGGTCGGTGGGGTGCTCGTCGCGCCCTGCGTGTGCGCTGCTGCGCAGCTGGATCGGGCACAGCCAGACCGGCTCGATCGGCACCTCTCGCAGGAACCAGTCGACGAACTCGGCGGTGTGCTCGAGCGGGATCTCCACGTCCTGGACGACGCGCTCGCGGTCCGGCTGGCCGCGCAGCCGGTCGATGCGGCCCATGACCCGGTGCCGGTTCTCGAAGGCGACGATCTTCCAGTAGACGTCGCTGCGCAGCAGGTGGCTCGGCCACAGCCGCCGCACCGTCGGGTTCTGGGCGCCGAACGCGCGGCTGCACCAGAACCAGTCGGTGTCCCAGCGCCACAGGTAGTCGTGCGCCGTGAGCACGTCGGTCCGGCGCTGCTGGATCGAGCGGTAGAAGACGTGCTCGCCGGTGTAGTCGCTGGGCCGCGCCTGCCCCTCGAGGTGGTCGCTCCAGCGCCCGAGGCTGAGGTAGGCCTCGGTCGGGCCGAAGACCACGCCGTCGACGAAGTCGACGCGGTCGCCGTCCCAGGCGTGCGAGGCCATGACGTCGCCTACGGCGTCCGCGAGCGCCGCGACCGAGTCGAAGCGCACGTGCCGCAGGGCGACATAGGGGCGGGCCGGCTCGAGCTCGATGACGAGGTCGAGCGCGTAGCCGAGCGAGCCGTAGGAGTTGGGGAAGGTCCGGAAGAGGTCGGCGTGCTCACCGTCGGGGCTCGCCGTGACCACCTGCCCGTCACCGGTGAGGATCCGCATCTGCAGCACCGACTCGTGCGGCAGGCCGTTGCGGAACGACGAGGCCTCGATGCCGAGCCCGGTCACCGCTCCGCCGATGGTGATGGTCCGCAGCTGGGGCACGACGAGCGGGACGTAGCCGTGGGGCAGCAGCTCGTCGACGAGCTGCTCGTAGGTGGTCAGGCCCCCGACGAGCGCCGTCGCCGGGCCGCCGTCGACCCCGGGACGCACCTCGACGACCCCGCGGAACGCCGACAGGTCGAGGCCGGGCGAGTCGTGGGCGGTCCGGTTGCGGAAGAGGTTCGACGTGCGCTTGGCCAGCCGCACGGGGCGGTCGGGCGGCAGGGCGGCATACGCCGTCCTCGCCTGCTCGAGCGCACGCTCGTGGTCACGGACCCGCTGGTGGGCGTCGGGTCGATCCGCAGGAGACATGACCTGAGGGGTTGCCACGTTCGCAGTCAAACAGATCTCCCTGGAGAGTGGGGACTACTCGCGGGCCAGCATCGCCGCGCCGAGACCGACCATCATGACGCCGCCCGTGGCTCCGAGCTTGTCGAGCCGGGCAGGCTTGCGGGCGAACCATTCCCGCGCCCGAGCCGCGAGCAGCGCCCAGACACTGTCGCTGCAGACCGCCATGGCGCCGAAGACCGCGCCGAGCACGGCCATCTGCACGCCGACGTGCCCGGCGGCGGGGTTGGTGAACTGCGGGAGGAAGGCGACGAAGAAGAGGATCGTCTTCGGGTTGGTCAGCCCGACGACGAAGCCGATGCGCAGTGCGTGACCGCGTTTGGCCGACACCTGCGCCTCGAGGGCCTCCCGCGCCTCGCGCCGGTGCCGGATCGCCTGGATGCCCAGCCAGATGACGTAGGCGGCGCCCGCGACCTTGATGACCGTGTAGGCGGTGATGCTCGCGGCCACGACGGCGCCGAGGCCGATTGCGACGAAGAGCGCCTGCGCCGTGACGCCGAGGGCGTTGCCGACGACCGACAGCAGTGCCTCGTGGCGCCCGACGGTCAGCGCGCGACCGATGGTGAAGAGCAGGCTGGGGCCCGGGACCTGGATGAAGAGGATCGACGCGATGAGGAACGCGATCCACTGACTCGAAGACGGCACCGGACCAGTGTGCTCGCGTCCGGGCGAAATCGGCAGGCGGTTTTCGAGGCTCGGACACTAGCGTCGGTCGCCATGACGACCTCCCCGCAGCCCGCGCGCACCGACCCGCCCCTGACAGCCGACGAGGCGACCACCCTGGTCGCCTTCCTCGACTACCACCGAGACACGCTGCGGATGAAGACGGCGGGCCTCACCGCGGAGCAGCTCGCCCAGCCGCTCGCGCCCTCGTCGCTCACCCTGGGGGCCCTGCTCAAGCACGTGGCCCTGAACGAGGCGAGCTGGTTCGGCGAGGTGCTGCACGGCCGCCCGATGCCCGAGCCGTGGGCGAGCGCCGACTGGGACGCGGACCGCGACTGGGAGATGACCTCGGCGCGTGACGACAGCCCGCAGGAGCTGCGCCGGCTCATGGACGTCTCGGTCGACCAGGCGCGCCGTGACATCGACGCCGCGTTCGCCGCCGGCGGGCTCGACTTCCGCTCGGCCACCCTGTCGCGCAAGGAGGACCAGCAGTTCTCGCTGCGCTGGATCCTGCTGCACATGATCGAGGAGTACGCCCGCCACAACGGCCACGCCGACCTCCTGCGCGAGGCCGTCGACGGCGTCACGGGGGAGTGAGGCCCGCTCGCCGGAGGCAGAAGCGCCGCAGCGGCTCGACGGCGACGACCTCGGCCAGGTCGCGGTAGCGCGCCGACGCCGGCTCCCGCCGTCCCGTGCGCCACTCGAGGTCGGCGAGGGCGAGGCTCGCATCACGGCTGGCGTATGCCGGAGCGTCCCTCTCGAGCGCCGCGAGCTCGCGCTCCACGTCGCCCAGGGCAGCCGGGCCCGCGACGAGGCGGGACTGGGCCGTGGCGACGAGTCGGGCGACGCGCACCGACGGTGACGGCCAGCGGTCCTCGAGCGCCCCGTACAGCTCGGCGATGCGGGCCCAGTCGGTGCGCTCGAACGTGGCGGCGCTGGAGTGCAGCCCGGCGATCGCCGCCTCGATGGCGAAGCGGCCGTCGCCGCCTGCGGCGAACGTCGCGTCGTCGAGCCCGGCGCGGAGCAGCCTCGTGTCCCAGCGGGACCGGTCGACCTCGTCGAGCGCCAGACCCGTGCCGGTCCGGTCGACCCGTCCCGGACGGCGGGCCAGGCCCAGGCGGATGACGGCGCGCAGTCCCCGCACCTCGGTGTCGTCCGGGTGTGCGGCCACGAGCGCGTCGGCGATGGACAGGGCCTGGCGCCCGGTGTCGGCGAGGGCGTCGGCAGGGTCGAGCACGGTGCGGTGAGCGACCGTGAACATCCCTGCGACACAGGCGATGACGACCGGCAGGCGCCGTTCGCGCTCCACCGCGTCGGGCACGTGGAAAGCGCCGCGGGCCTCGGCGAGGGCGCGCTTGGCTCGGGTGAGGCGCGCCGCCGCAGCCGTCTCCTGGACCCCCAGGTGGCCGGCGATCTCGGGGACGGTCAGGCCGCACACGACCCGGAGGGCGAGGACCATCCGGGACGCGGGCGAGATGGCCTCGTCGCACGCGACGAAGAGCAGGGCGAGGCGGTCGTCGAGGCCTTCGCGGGACAGGTCGGCATCCATGGCGGTGTGCTCGGACGGGTCGGACGCGGTGCCCACCTCGGGACGGGCGAGCTCCGGCGTGAGCCGCCGCTCCACGGTGCGGCGCCGGACGTCGTCGAGCCAGGCACGCTTGGCCACGGAGGTGCACCAGGCGGCATACGACTCGATGGGGCGCCCGCCGTCCCGCTCGTGGGCGGCGGCCCGCGCGACGGCCTCGGCGGCATACTCCTCGGCGTCGTCCAGGCTCCCGGTGAAGGAGGCGAGGGCGCGCACGATGCGCGGCCACGCCTCCTCGAACTCACCCGTCCCGAGAGGCACTCACATCCCCGTCGGGAAGACCCTGCGCCACTCGATGTGGCCACCGGTCGGGACCAGGGCGGCCACGCGGCGCGCGGTGTCCTCGTCGTCGGTCTCGACGAGGTAGAAGCCGGTGATGACCTCGGACGTGTCGGGGAACGGGCCGTCGGTGTAGACGGCGTCCTCGACGAGACGACCCTTGGCGCCGGGCGTCACGGTGCCGCCGTGGCGGCTGTTCTGCAGCGCGGCGCCCCCGACGACGCGGGCGCCGAGGTCGGCGACGGCCCGCTGGAAGGCCTGGTGCTCAGGGAAGGTGGCGTTCATGTCGTCCGGGGCACCGGCGGCGCCGGGAGCGCCGGGGTCCCGGCCGTCGGGGCTCGCCTCGGGCCGGCCGCCGAGGTAGGCGTCGGAGTTCCAGTCGCGCTCGTGGATCAGGTAGGCGTACGTGTCGGCCATGGCCGGCTCCTTCTCGGACAGGTGCGCAGTGCGCAGGTGGTGACCCTCGCCACATCATCCTGACGAACTCACCCCGGCGGAATCGACAGGACGGACGAACTTTCTCCGGTCAGCTCGCGGCGAGGCGTCCGAGGCGCGCCTCGAGGGAGGCGCGGCGGTGGGCGTTGCCCTCGAGGTCGAGGTAGCGCGTGCCGAGGGTCGCCAGCAGGGCGTCGTCGAGCCGCCGGACGGCGCCGGGCGGGTACTTGTAGCCCATCCGCTCGATGAGGTCGGCGCCGTCGACGGGCTCGATGACCTCGGCCAGCGCGTCGACGGAGGTGATGCCGAGCTCGAGCAGCAGCCCCGAGACCCACGTGTAGTGGTCGGTGCGGGCCCACCCGGCGCCGGCGTACTTCGACGCGAGGAACTTGGCGAGGTCCTGGGCGCTGATCCGCTGGTCCTGCACGTCGGGCCCGGGGGTCACGGCGGGCAGGGCCATCTGCAGCCGGTCGCGGATGGCCGAGAACTCGCGGTCGGCGAGCTCGATGAGCCCGGCGGCGAGGGTGAAGCGGCGGTCGAGCTCGTGCGCGTGCTCCTCGGGCACGGTGCCCTTGTAGCGGATGTCGTGCTCGAACTCGGCCCACGCGTGCTGGAGCACCGTGCGGATCTGCACGGAGGCGCTCCGGCGGCGCAGCGACTCGTACGCGGGCCGCACGGTGCGGCTCGCGTCGACCGAGACGAGCTGGTGGCGGCTGGCGTAGCCGAACCGGCCGGCGCGCGCGGTCTCGAGGCCCATGTCGCGGTCGTCGAGGACGGCGAGCTCCTCGGCCAGCAGCTCGGCCACGGCGGCGACGTCGTCGTGCACGTAGGTGATGACGCGCACGCCGATCTGGTCGGTGATGTCGACGAGGGGGTCGGGGTAGAGCAGTCCGTTCGCATCGCGTCGCTCCGCCTTGGCCGCGAACGACGCGACGGACTTGGTGCGGCCGCTCACGCTGAGGTAGTTGATGCCGGCGTCGTCGAGCAGGCCGGTGACCATCTCGACGAAGAGGGCCGTCGCGGCCTCGACCTCGGGACGCACGGCGGCATAGGCCGCCGCGGCCGCGCTGGCCTCGGCCGTCGGGGTGCCGGCGGCTGCGGCATCGCTCGTGTCGGCTCCTGCGTGATCCCTGTCGGACATGCGGCCATCCTGCCGTGCCGCAAGCACGGGCGGCGACCGGTAGTCGTGGAACCACCACAGGTCTTCCCGGTCGGACGCGCCCCAGCCGTGGCGCACGCCCCACCAGGTCGGGACACCGGGCCTCACGGCCGCGTGGGCGGGAAAGGCTCGCATTGCCGCATCGACGTGACCCACGGCGCCGTCGTCCGCCCAGTCGTGGCAGCGAGGCCTGACCTCATCGCTCTCCGGGCATGGAAAGAGATGCAGCAGGCCGATGCTGTAGCCGAGCGCTCGGTAGAGCGAGATCGCGGACTCGAGTGTGATGCCGTGGTGGCCACCCTCGAGTCGGGAGATGCGGCTGTGTGAGACGCCGAGACGGTCGGCGAGGGCCCGCTGGCTCAGCAGGTAGGTGCGGCGCACGTGCCTGAGCGCGTTGCCGAAGGCGTCGGGCCCGTGGCCGATGGGGACGGTCATGGTTCGAGCATCCGGGTCCGTGCCCACCGTCGTCAGGGCAGCGGCGACCCTGTGGACCACGCGACCACGGAACCGGGGGCTGTGGACAGCGGGCGCCACGCCACAGATGCCGGAGGCGCTGTGCATTGGGTTATCGGGTGACGCAGCCCGGTGGTGAGGTCAGCCGAGTCACCTGGCGACCCAGTGCACAGGGAGCGCGGAATGCAAGCGCCGGGGCCGGAGAACCGCGTGGACGGGGCGCCCGGAGGGGTGCGAGCGTGGCGCCATGCGCCTCGAGACCGCCCGCCTCACCGTCCGCCCCTGGAGCCACGACGAGGCCGACCGCCTGCTCGACATCCAGAGCCGCCTCGAGGTCGTGAAGTGGCTCGGCGACGGCGAGGCGGTGCTGATGAAGGACCTCGACGAGGCGCACGCCCGGATCGAGCGCTACGAGGAGCGCAGCGCGACCCCACCGCTCGGCTTCTGGGCGGTCGAGGTCTGCGGCACCGGCGTCGTCGCCGGCTCCGTCATCCTGCTGACGCTGCCGAACGCCGAGCACGGCGAGGTCGAGGTGGGCTGGCACCTGCACCCGGACTCGTGGGGCCACGGCTACGCGACCGAGGCCGCGACCGCCGTCATCCAGCACGGCTTCGACGCGGGCCTGCCCGAGGTCTACGCCATCACCCACACGACGAACGAGCGGTCCCAGGCCGTGTGCCGTCGGCTCGGGCTCGACGACCTCGGCGTCATGGAGAAGTGGTACGACGAGGAGTCCCGCGTCTACCGCACCACTCCCGCGCGCTGGGCCGAACGAGCCTAGGTATGCCGTGTGGCCCCGGCGGGTGCCCTCAGCCGCCGACGTGCACCTGCGGACGCCGGTCGGCGTCGGGCTCGGCCCGGCGGATGATCTCGTGGGTCAGCGGCGGGATGTCACCCTCTCCGGCGAGCAGGAAGCGCAGCACGTTCTGCCCCGGCGCCTTCTCGCTCCACTCGAAGTAGATGTGCGGCGGCTTGCTGACCCGGTCGCGCACGTCGAGCAGCACAGCGGCGAGGACGTTCGGCACCGAGGGCCCCGTGGCGCGCAGGATGTAGTGGCCGCCCACGACCGCCGACCCGACGTGCACCGTCGTCGCGAAGTCGCTGGCGTCGCTGATCTCGACCTCGAGGAAGATCGCACCCTGTCGGGCGTTGAGGTGGTTGTGCATGCGCACGTCGAGCGACTTGGCGCGGTACTCGTCCTTGTCGCCGGCGTTGATCTTGTTGGCGATGAAGCGCAGCGGCTGCGGCCCGAGCGCCGCGTCGTCGAGGATCGCCCGGGCGCTGTCGTCGTAGACGACTCGCTGCACGCGCAGCTCGGTCGAGCGGACGATGCGGGACCACACGCTGATGACGACGATGAGCGCGATGAAGATGAGGGCGATGACGAGGCCCTCGGGGCGCTGCTCGACGGTGATGGTGATCGTGTAGACGAAGATCGCGCTGACCACCGCGAAGAAGGCGGCCGCGCCGCGGTGGCCGCGCCGCAGCTCGGTGAGGAAGACAGCGATCGCGGCGGAGGTCATGAGCGCGAGCACGCCCGTGGCATACGCCCCTGCCTGCTCGTCGACGTTGGCGCCGAAGGCCAGCGTCACGACCGCGGCGATGAACGACAGCACGAGCACGAGGGGCCGGGTCGAGCGCGCCCAGTCCGGCGCCATGCCGTAGCGCGGGAGGTAGCGCGGCACGATGTTGAGCAGGCCGGCCATCGCCGAGGCGCCGGCGAACCAGAGGATGCCGATCGTGGAGATGTCGTAGACCGTGCCGAACCCCTCGCCGAGCAGGTGGTGCGCGAGGTAGGCCAGGGCGCGGCCGTTGGCCAGGCCGCCGGGCTGGAACGCCGCCGGCGGGATGAGCAGGGTCGTCACGAGCGAGGACCCGATGAGCAGGACGCTCATGATGAGGGCGGCCGTCGTGAGGAGCTTGCGGGCGTTGCGGATGCGGCCCTCCGGCTTCTCGGCCGTGTCGGTCGCGTCGCCCTTGACGAGCGGCATGACGACGACGCCCGTCTCGAAGCCGGACAGGCCCAGCGCGAGAGCGGGGAAGACGAGCAACGAGGCGCCGATGATCCCGAACGGCGCCGAGTGGGCCGAGGTCATCGCCGTGATCCAGTCGCTGAACGCGGTCGGGTGGTTGCCGATCTCGACGATGCCCCGCACGAGCACGACCGAGCTGAGGCCCAGGTAGGCGACGACGAGGACGACGGCGATGCCGATCGCCTCCTTGAACCCCTTGAGGAAGATGCCCGCGAGGAGCACGAGGAGGGTCAGCGTGACGCCGACCTTGTGCCCGCTCAGGGTCGTCCTGAGGTAGGGGTTCTCGACGAGGTGGGCGCTCGCGTCGGCCGCCGACAGGGTGATGGTGATGACGAACCCGGTCGCGACGAAGCCGATGAGGCACAGCACGAGGATCTTGCTCGGCCAGTACGACAGCAGGCGCTCGAGCATCGAGAGGCTGCCGTCACCGTGGGGGCTCTCGGCGGCCACGCGGCGGTACATCGGCAGGGCGCCGAAGAGGGTGACGAGCACGAGGACCAGCGTGGCGACCGGCGACAGTGCGCCGGCCGCGAGAGCCGCGATGCCGGGCTGGTAGCCGAGGGTCGAGAAGTAGTCGACGCCGGTCAGGCACATGACCCGCCACCAGGGCTGGACGTGCTCCTGCGCCTTGGCCTCGCTCTCGCGCTCGTAGTAGCCGCCCGGGTCGGCCTCCTCGGCGTCGAGGAACCACCGCTTGAGGGGTGTGCGCTCCAGGCGCTGTGTCGTCACGGCGGCGCAGTCTAGGGGTCAGCGCTGGGAGCGCTCGACCGGCGGAGCCGCCGGCGGCCGCTACCCGCCGGAGCTAGCGGCGCGAGCGGGACTGGTAGACCAGCGAGAGCGCGACGAGTCCCAGCGCCCAGAGGGCGTGGACGCCGTTGGCGAGGAGCAGCACGACGACGGAGGCGAAGGCGACGACCGCGGTCCACCAGGCCCTCGACCGTCGCGGCAGCAGGCGCAGCGCCGCGGCCGTCCCGAGCACGTAGACGAGCGTGAAGCACCCCGTGGCGAGCAGCATGAGCGGCGTCAGGCCGAGGTCGAGCACGGCGGCGCACCCGAGCGACAGCAGAGAGGTGACCGTGATGAGCAGGGTGCTGCGGCGCGGCACCTGACCGGCCTCCCCACCCCGGGCCAGCCACGACGGCAAGGCGCCGTCGCGGGCGAGGGCCGCGCCGAGCCGCGCGCCGCCGGCGTAGTAGGCGTTCATGGCGCCGACGGTGAGCAGGACCGCCACGACCGCCGTGACGACCCGGGCCTGCTCGCCCCGGGCGATGGCCATGAGGTCCGACAGCGGCGCCTGGCTGCTCCCCGCGGCCGGCCCGAGCACGAGGACGCTCGTGGCCGCGAGGCCGAGGTAGAGGACGCCGACGACGACCACCGCGATGCCGGTCGCCCGCGGCACGTCCCGGCCTGGGTCGCGGTAGTCCCCGGCGAGGGAGGCGACGGCCTCCCAGCCGGCGAAGCCCCAGACGAGCACGGCTGCCGCGGTGCCGACCGCGCTCCATCCGTGGGGCGCGAAGGGGGTCAGCGACGCCGTGCTGGAGTGCGGCAGCGCCACCGCCATCGTGGCGGTCATGAGCAGCGCGAGCACCGTGGCGAGGACGAGCTGCACCCGACCGGAGAAGCGCAGGCCCGCGAGGTTCATCGCGCCGGTCCCGAGGATGAGGGCCGCGGCGACGACGACGGTCGTCGTGCGGCCGCCCCCGACGACGTCGGCGACGTAGCCGCCGGCCATCATCGACGCCGGCGGCGCCCCGACGGGCACGGCGAAGTAGAAGCACCAGCCGACGGCGCCCGCGGCGCGCGCGCCGAACGCCCGCCGGACGTACGTCGAGACGCCGCCACCGTCGGGGTGGCGTGCCCCGAGCGCGGCGAAGGTGCTGGCGAGCGGGACCGAGAGGAGCACGAGCGCCGCCCAGGCCACGAGGGACGCGGGTCCGGCGACGTCGGCCGCGAGGGCGGGCAGCGTGATGACGCCGGTCCCGAGCACCGCGCCCACCGACAGGGCGGCGCCCTGCGCGACGGTGAGCGAGCCTCCGGTCCTGCCGAGGTGGGTGTGCGTGGGGGCTGCCGTCGTCGCCATGGCTCCAGAGTGACGTCCGAGTGGACCAGTCTGAAGGGCCACCTCTTGCCAGGTCGTTTGGGCCACTCCAGGATGGGCGGGTGGACCTCCACGTCACCCTGACCGGCACCGGCGACCTCACCGCCCAGATCTACGCCCAGGTCCGGTCGGCCGTCCTCGACGGTCGACTCGCGGGCGGCGACCGGGTGCCGGCGTCACGGGACCTCGCCGCGAGCCTCGGCGTCTCACGTGGCACGGTGACCGCCGCCTACGACCGGCTGCTCGCCGAGGAGCTGCTCGAGAGCCGCCGCGGCGCAGGCACGTTCGTCGCGAGCGGGTGTGTCCCGCCGGTCGACTCCTCCCGGCAGGCTCGCCCCGGAGCCGTGGCGCCGACACCCCTGTGGGGGACGTCCGGCGAGGCCGCGCCGGGACCTGCCGGCGCGGTCCACGACTTCTCGGTGGGGGTGCCGGACGAGTCGCTCTTCCCCCTCGCCACGTGGCGCCGCCTCGTCAGCGGCACGTTGCGCCGTGGCCGCCTGTCGGTGGGCACCTACGACGGGCCGGGCGGCGCGGCGGGTGGGAGCCGTCTCGAGGCCGAGATCGCGAGGTATGCCGGCCGGTCCCGTTCGGTCGTCGCGTCAGCCGCCGACGTGGTGACGACCGCAGGAGCCCAGCAGGCTCTCGACCTCGTCGCGCGGGTGCTCGTCGAGCCGGGTGACGTCGTCGCGCTCGAGGACCCGGGCTACACCGCCGCGGCACGGCTCTTCGCGACACACCGGGCCGTCGTGCGCGGGGTCCCGGTCGACGGAGAGGGGATCGTCGTCGAGGCGCTGCCGGAGGCGGCGCGGCTCGTCTACGTGACACCGTCGCACCAGCACCCCACCGGGGTCGCGATGTCGCACTCCCGGCGGATCGCGCTGCTGGAGTGGGCGGTCCGTCACGGCGCCGTCATCGTCGAGGACGACTACGACAGCGAGTTCCGGTTCGCCGACCGTCCGCTCGAGCCGCTGCAGAGCCTCGACCGGGACGGCCGCGTCGTCTACGTCGGGTCGTTCTCCAAGTCGCTGCTGCCGGCCCTCCGGGTGGGCTACGCCATCGCGCCGGCCACCCTGACCGCGGCCCTGCGCGAGGCGAAGCGGGTCACCGTCTGGGACGGGGACGCCGTGACCCAGGGGGCGCTCGCCGACTTCCTCGCCGAGGGGCACCACGCCGCCCACGTGCGGCGGGCCACGAAGGTCTACCGCGCCCGGCGCGACGCCCTCCTCGCCGGACTGACGCGCAGCGGCGGCCTCGGCGACCACCTCGAGGTCGTCCCGTCGGCGGCCGGCCTGCACGTGTGCACGCTGCTGCGCGACCCGCGGCTCGACGACGTGGCGGTGGCCGGGGCGGCGATGGGCGCAGGGGTCTTCGTCGAGCCGCTGTCGGTCAGGCACCTCGAGCAGCCCGCCCGTCACGGCCTCGCGTTCGGCATCGGCGGCATCCCCCTCGAGGGGATCGGGCCCGCCCTCAGCAGTCTGGCGCGTGTCCTCAGCTCGAGCCCGCCGGGACGCCCCGTCGGCGGATGATCGCGAACTGCGTGGCGAGCGGGATGATCCCGAGGATCAGGACCATCGGCACCGCGAATCCGAGCCGGAGGTTGTCCGACCCGACGGCGCCGGTCAGCACGGCGCCGAGGAGCGCTCCGACGTAGTTGAACTGGTTGAAGCGAGCGACGACCTGGTCGATCTTGTCGATGCGCTCGCCGACCGACGAAGCGTCCTCGCCCCCGGCGATGGCGCCCGCGGCCGAGAAGCTGAGGGGCGCGATGGTGGCGACGGCGCCGCCGAGGACGGTGAAGCCGACGACGGCGATGACCCACGTCGGCGCGAAGACGATGACCGCGAGCGACAGGGCCGCGACGACTCCACTGATCCGCAGCAGCCACACGGCGCCGTGCCGGTCGACGAGCCGGTCACCGACGGCGCGGGCCAGCAGCGTCGCGACGAGGTAGGGCAGCGTCGCGAGGGCCGTGAGTCCCGTCGGGGCGTCGAGCGTGCCGTCGAGGTAGACCGGTCCCCACGTCGTCGCAGCCGTGTCGACCATGTAGAAGAGCACCATCGCGACGCCGAGCAGGGCGATGCGGCGCCAGGGCACGTCGACCGTCGCCGCGGTCTCCGAGACGCGGTCGCGACGGACGTAGGGCGCGGCGAGGGCGGCGACGGGGAGCACGAGGAGCGGCAGCAGGGCCGGCCCGAGCTCGACGCCCGACGTCGCCAGCGTCACGACCGTGCCGAGGATGCCGCCGGCGGTCCAGAAGGCATGGAAGGACGGCAGGATCGGACGACGGTAGAGGTGCTCGACGGTGACCGCCTGCATGTTCGACGACGCGTCGACGAGACCCAGTGCGAGGCCGTAGGCCGCGAGACCCGCGACGAAGACGCCGAAGGCGGGAGCGACGAGCAGCACCGCGAAGCCCACGGTCGCGACGACGAGCCCCAGGCGTACGACCACGGCGCTCGACGAGCGCGCCGCGACGACCTCCGCGACGACCGAGCCGACCCCCGCCAGCAGCACGACCATGAGCAGCAGCCCGCTGACGGCGAGCTCGTCGAGGGACCACTTCGCCTGCACCTGGGGCAGGCGCGTCGTCAGCGAGATGAAGAGCAGGCCCTGGACGAAGAAGGCGGTGCCGGCGGCGAGCCGGGACCGGAGCAGGGAGGAGGACTCGGCCTGGAGTGTCACGGTTGGTCACACTGTCGGTCGCGGATCGTGGCGTCAAGGGATCTCGCGCCGGTGGCGCGGCAGACTGTCGGACATGCTGAGACTCACGGTCACGATCCCGAGCGACCTGACCGAGGAGGTCACCCGGGTCCTGTCGGACTCGACCGCCGTCAGCACGCTCTCGGTCCTGCGCGGCGCGGCCGTGCGACCCGTCGGCGACGTCGTGCAGGCCGACGTGGCGCGCGAGGGCGCGAACGTCCTCGTCGACCGGCTGCGCGAGCTCGGGGTCCACGACGGCGGCACGCTGCAGATCGAGCCCGTGACGACCTGGGTCTCACGCGCCGGCTTCGAGGCCGAGGAGGAGACCCCCGGCAGCAGCGCCGACGCCGTGGTGTGGGCCCAGGTCGCGCAACGCTCCTACGACGACAGCGAGCTGAACTGGACCTACCTGTCGTTCATGGCGCTCGCGACCCTCATCGCCGGCGTCGCCATCGTGCTCGACTCGCAGATCCTCGTCATCGGCGCCATGGTGCTCGGACCCGAGTTCGGGGCCATCGCCGCCCTCGGTGTCGCGCTCGTGCGCCGCCGGACGCTCCTGCTCGCCGTGGCCGCACGGGCCCTCGTCGTCGGCTTCCTCGTGGCCATCGCCGTGACCTGCGTGGCGGGCCTCGTCGGTCGCGCCCTCGGCTGGGTGACGCTCGAGGACATCACCGGCAAGCGGCCGGCGACCGGCTTCATCTACTCGCCCGACAAGTGGTCGTTCATCGTCGCGGTCCTCGCCGCGGCGGCCGGAGTGCTGTCGCTGACGTCGGCCAAGGTCGGCGGCCTCAGTGGTGTCTTCATCTCCGTGACGACCATCCCGGCCGCCGGCAACGTCGCCCTGGGACTCGCCTTCGGCGCGTGGGACGAGGTGCGGGGCAGCGGGCTGCAGCTCGTCGTCAACATCGTCGGCATGGCGCTCGCCGGCTGGCTGACGCTGGCGCTGCAGCAGGCCGTGTGGTCGCGGGTGCCCGCGCCGCGGTCGCACTCGCGCCTGAGCCGGCGCATCCACGCCGAGCCGCCCGCCCCGCGCTGACGTCGGGGGCTGCGGTCGTGAGTGCCCGTCGTGCGAGCCGACGGCTCGGTGGTCAGGGCGTGGTGGTCGTCGGCTGTGGCGGGGGAGTCGGCAGCGCGAACGTCGTCTTCAGGGCCCCGTTGACGAGCGTCAGCAGGACACCGGTCTCGTGCCGGATGACGGCGTAGCGGCTCTGCGCCACGGGCGAGTTCGCCTGCGCCTCGTCCGAGGCCGCGCTCGCGAAGAGGCCGAGCGACCCGAGCCTGCCGTAGTAGCTGGGGGCGTCGAGACCGGGCGGCGGCCCGTTGGCGCCGAGGCGCGCGAGGTGCTGCGACATGAGGTCGAGCTGGAGCGCGGCGGCGTTGCCCGACAACGACATCCCGTCGAGCAGTCGCACGTCGGAGACGAGGCTGGTGTAGTCGGCGAGCGCGACGGGGCGGTTGAAGACGGTGCTCGTCGTGAGGCTCGGTCGGGGCAGGGCCGTCACCGTCACGGTGGGGGTCGCGACGACGGTGGCCGTCGTGACGACCGTCGTCGTCGCGGTGACGGTGTGGGTGTCGATCTCGGTGACCGTCACCGTCTGGGTCGGCACCGGGGTGCCAGAGCCTCCAGCGACCTGGCTCAGCTCGATGGCGGGCGTGCCCGACGAGCACCCGCCGAGCACGGCGGCACCCGAGAGCAACACTGCTGCTGCAACCCTGGCGCGGTGCACGGCCGACTCCGATGCTCGACGTGATGGTGGCTCGATTGTCATCGCTGCGTGCCCCGGGCGGAAGGGAATGCGCGAATCGTCCCTGCGAGGGTGAGTCAGGTGCGGGCCGCCGCGAGCTGGGGACGCGTCAGGAAGAGCGCGCCCTCGAGCCGGGCGCCGCGCAGGTCGGCGTCCCGGAGGTCGGCGCCGAGCAGGTCGGCCCAGCGCAGGTCGCTGCCCCGCAGGTCCGCGGCGATGAGCAGCGCGCCACGGAGGTCCGACGCGCGCAGGTCGCGTCCCCGCAGGTCGGCGGCGACGAGGTCGGCGCCCGCCCGCACCCGTCGTGGCGGCTTCGGTATGCCGTGTCGTCGCCTCCGGAGGTCGCGCTCGGTCCTGCTCACCGTCGAGAGCAGCCCACCGACGCGCGACCGCAGCGCGACGAGGTCCACGGCGAGCAGCTCGTCCGAGGTGCCGGTGGTCGCGGCCGACACCTCCTCGTCCGTCGCCACGAGCGCCGCCCGCGTCGCCTCGTCCGGACCCAGCGCGAGGGCGTCCCGCAGGTGGGCGAGCATCTCGTGCAGCTGGCGCATGACGGGCAGGACGGCATACATCGTCGGGGCCGACGCGGGCGCCTCGCGCCACGAGACGCCGCCGAAGGTGACCTGCGAGACCTGTTGCCCCGCGCCGAAGCAGTCGAAGGTCACGCAGCCGGGCCAGCCGCCGTCGAGCAGTCCGTCGTGGATGCCGCACCGGTCGTCGGCGAGCAGCGGCCGGACGGGTCAGAGCAGCGAGCTCGGGTCGTCGGGCACGTCGGCCGCGTAGGACTGGAGCAGCTGCAGCGGCACGACCTCGAGCGCCCGCTCGTGGGTGGCGGCCAGCACGACGGGTGCGGCGGCGCCGTCCCGGTGCGCCTCGAGCCAGCGGGCGGCGACGACGCACCACCGGTCGCCGGGTGTCAGGCCCGGGAAGCGCCACTCGGGCCGCGGGGTCACGAGGTCGTTGCCGACGCCCAGCTGGTGGGCGAGGAACTCGCCCGTGACGACGACGCAGATGGTGTGGCTGCCCCGGTCCTCGGGACCGGTCGTGCAGTAGCCGTCGCGGTAGAAGCCGGTCACCGGGTCGGTGCCGCACGGCTCGAGCTCGGTGCCTAGCACGTTCCGTTCGCGCGCTGCCATGGCCCAAACCTAGTGGTCGCCGGTCTGCGCCACGGGGTGCGGGACAGGCGCCGGGACGCGGCTCGACGGGGCGTGCGCCGGGAGGGGGCTCGCTAGTCTGAGGTCATGGCCGGTACGAGGGAGTACGAGCAGGACTACGTCGACGCCTGCCGCTCGCGCATCGAGTCGCAGGTCGCGGTCTTCGCCGAGGTCGCCCGGTCGGCGCGGGACCACGGCGACGCCGACGTCTCGGGCCTCGAGGGTGCCCTGGAGTCGCTGGAGTACGAGTACTTCAACAACATGCTCATCGTCCTCGACGGCTACTTCGCAGACCGCCGTCGGGACGTCCGGGCGCCGGGTGGCTCCGCGCTCGACGAGGTCCGTGTGCTGGCCCGCTCGCTCATGGAGAACGGCGGCACCGTCATGGCCGACCCGGCCGTCCCGCTCGACCCGGCCCGCAGCGTCCTGGGCCTCGAGGTCGGGTCCGCGGTGACGCTCACCCTCCAGCAGTACCGCCGGATCTCCGACGCGTTCCTGCACGAGATCGAGCGCCGGGACGCCGCGCCGCAGGGCTGAGGTCGCCCGTGACCGCCCTGTCGCACCACGAGCAGCACGTCTGAAAACCCCTGAGGTCGAAGGAGATCCGCAGTGCCCCGCGCCCCCATGCCCACCCAGGTGGTCGAGTTCCTCAGCCGTCCGAACCACGCGACGATCAGCTGCCTGCGTCCCGACGGCTCACCCGTCTCGGTGCCGACCTGGTACCTCGTCGAGGACGGCCACGTCGTCGTCAACATGGACGCCGGACGCAAGCGCCTCGAGTGGCTGCGGGCCGACCCTCGCGTCAGCCTCAGCGCCATGGACCCCGTCGACTGGATCACCCACGTGAGCCTCCAGGGCCGGGTCGTCGAGATCGTCGACGACCCCGGGCTCGCCGACATCGACCGCATCGCCACCCACTACACGGGCCGGCCCTACCGCGTGCGCGACCGGGCCCGCGTCACCGCCCGCATCGCCGTCGACCGGTGGCACGGCTGGGGCCGGCTGCAGGACGTGACGTGACCGGGCAGGTGCGCCGCGACGCCCTGGGCGTCCCGCACCTGCGTGCCGACGACGTCATGGAGCTGGCCCGGCTCCAGGGTCGCATCACCGCGCTCGACCGGGCCTGGCAGGTGGAGCACCACCGGTGGCGCATGGAGGGCCGCACGGCCGAGTACGTCGGCGCCGACGGGCTGCCCTGGGACCGTTTCGCCCGCCAGGTTCGACTCGAGCCCACCGTGCAGCGCTGCTTCGAGCGGCTCGACCCCGAGACGCGGACGTGGCTCACGGCATACGTCGACGGGGTCAACGACACCCTCGCGGAGGGGCTCGCGGGCACTCCCGAGGTGGCGCGGCTCGGTCTGGGTGCGTATGCCGCGTCGCCCCGCCCGTGGGAGCCGTGGACGCCGCTCGGCATCTTCTGGGGCATCCACCTGCTCTTCGGGACCTTCCCGGCGAAGTTGTTCAACGCCCACGTCGCCGAGCGGCTCGGCGTCGACGCGCTCGAGCTGTTCAACGCCGAGGGGGTCGAGCGCGCGGCGGCGTCGGGCAGCAACGCGTGGGTCGTCGGCGGAGGGCGTACCGCGAGCGGGCTGCCGCTCCTCGCCGGCGACCCGCACCGCACGATCGAGCTGCCCGGCTGCTACCAGCAGGTCGGGCTGGCCTGCCCGGAGTTCGACGTCGTCGGCTTCGCCTTCCCCGGGGTGCCCGGCGTGCAGCACTTCGCCCACACCGGGACCGTCGCGTGGGGCATCACGAACGCGATGGCCGACTACCAGGACCTGACGCTCGAGTCGCTCGGGCACGTGGGCCGTGCCACCGACGGCTCACCGGTGCTCAAGGCCAAGGGGGTCGACGGCTGGGAGCCCGTCAGCTCGACGACCGAGACGGTGCGCGTGCGAGACGGCGCGGACGTGACCGTGCCGGTCGTGGTGACCGCACGAGGTCCTGTGGTGACCGGTCTCGAGGCCGAGCTCGAGCGCCTCGCCGCGGAGGCCGAGGCACCGCCCCAGTGGACCGACGAGAGCGTTCAGCCGCGGCGGGCGCACCCGGCACCGCACAGCCTGCGCACGCCGACCCAGGTCGAGGACGACCTCGGCTTCGGGGCGCTGCTGCCGCTGCTCCGCGCACGCTCCGTCGCCGACGTCGAGGAGGCCCTGTCGCGGTGGGTCGAACCGGTCAACAGCGCGCTCGTCGCCGACGTCAGCGGTCACATGCGCCACCTCGTCGTCGGGCGCGTCCCGGACCGTGACGACGTCGGGGCCGTGCTGCCCGTGGCGGCGTGGGACCCGAGGCACGTCTGGCGTGGCTACCGGCGCGGTCCCGCGCGCGACGTGCCCGACGTCATGGTCAGCGCCAACGACCGGTCCAGCGGCGGCGGGCTGGGCGCCGAGTACGCGACCCCCTTCCGGGCCGACCGCATCCGCGAGCTCGTCGAGGCGGGGGACGGGCTGACGGTCGACGAGTGCGCCGCCGTCCACGTCGACACGCTCAACGGGCAGGCCGCCCTGATGCGCGAGCTCGTGACCGCTGCGGACGTCACCGGAGCGGCCGCCGCCGTCCGGGCCGAGCTGCTCGCCTGGGACGGGCACAGCGACGCGGCCAGCACGGGTGCCGCGCTCTTCGCCGCGTGGCGCACGGCGCTCGTGATGTGGTTCTCCGAGCACCCCCTCCTCGCGGCGGTGCACGAGCCGAGCGGGCACTCGCGGCTCTTCGTCGCCTGGACCGAAGTCGTGACGCAGGTCGGGGCGGCCTGGCACTCGATGGCCCGCCAGGGGCCGCAGCACGGCATCGACGTCGGCGAGGGCGTGCGGTTCGCGCTCGAACGGATTGCGGCCCAGGGCGGCTCGGCGACGACGTGGGGCGAGCGCCACTGGCTCGACCCCGTCCACGCGCTCGACCCGTCCGGTCGTTCGCCGCGGGTGCCTCGGGACCCCGTCGGTGGCGACAAGGGCTGTGTGCTCGCTGCGGCGAGCGCGCCCGGGGTGACCGACCACTGCTACGGCGGGCCCGTGGCTCGCTACGTCTGGGACCTCGCCGACCGCGACGCCAGCGGGTGGGTCGTGCCGTTCGGCGCGAGCGGCGACGCGCGGGACCCACACTTCGCCGACCAGACCCGCGCCTGGCTCGCGGGGACGCTCCACCCCGTGCGGTCCGCGTGGTCCGAGGCGCCGACGGGGACGACGAGGACGACGGAAGGCGAGGGGGCCGGCCTGCCTCAGCAGGCGGAGGGCACGAGGTAGCCGTCGGCGTCGAGCGTCACCGGCACCGGGTCGCCGATCCACAGCGACCCGTCGGCGCCGTCGTGGTGGAAGCCGAAGACGACGGTGCTGCCGTCGCGGCGTCGCACGACGGGCGCGGCGAAGAGCGTCGGGTCGGCGGTGAAGGGCCGCGCCCGGGTCAGGTCCCACGGGCCGAGGAGCCCGGGCGAGGGCACCGACCACGTGCAGCACCCGCCGGCCATGGCCCGGCGTTCCGGCGTCATCTCGTCGGGGTGGCAGGTGAAGACGAGGACCGGGCGACCGTCGATCTCGAGGCTGCGCAGCACCTCGAGCTGACCGAAGCCGGCCCCCGGGGCGCACAGCGGCTCGCGGACCTCCCACTCCTCGAGGTCACGGCTCCAGGCGTGGGCGATGACCCCGTCGTCGTTCTTCGCGGCGTCACGCGCCCGAGCGGTGACGAGCAGGTGCCACCCGTCGCCGTCGGGGTCGCGCAGCACGAGCGGGTCGCGCCACGTCTCGCTGCTGCCCTCGAGGTCGGGCCCCTCGGTGGGGCCGGGGTGCGAGGCGAGCGTCTTGTAGTGGCGCGGGTCGACGCGCAGGGCGGGCTGGTCCGAGACACGGGTCCAGTGGTGCAGGTCGTCGGAGACGGCCGAGCCGATCCGCTGGTCGTAGATGTGGTGGCCGGCGCTCGAGATCGCGGTGTAGAACATCCGCCACCGCGTCCCGTCGTGGATCGTCGAGCCGGTCCAGATCGCGAGGTCGTCGAAGCCGCGGTCGGCCGGACCGAAGGTGTCGCCGAGCACCTCCCAGTCGACGCAGTCGGTCGAGACGGCGTGGCCGATGGTGGCGTTGACGTGGCGGAGGCCGGCGTCACCGAGCGACCGTGGTGCCTGCAGGTAGAACAGGTGGGTCCGCTCGCCGTCGTCGACGGTCCAGGCGTCCCAGATCCAGCGGTCCTCGAGGCGCAGCATGGAGGCAGTCTGTCACCTCCGTCGAAGCGACACAGAACACGAATTTTGCCCTTCTTTTACCATTTACGGTGCAAAACGTGACTTTGACCCGTACCGTCGTCCTGTAGCAGCACCGTCCCCGGTCCGGTGCCTCGCGTGATCGCAGGAGTAGTGAGTCTGGTGACGACGAGCATGACGCCCACGCACGGTGATCCGACCTCGCCCCGCGCCGACGCCACGGGCGCCGACACCACCACCGACACCACGGCGGCCACCGCCGCCATGGGCGTCCGGCCCGGCCACCGCGGCGACAGCGACCGCTGGCTGCCCGACCCGTCCTGGCCGGTGCCACCGCGCGGCTGGCAGCTCTGGGCGGCCGCCGGGGCCGGCCTCTCGCAGCCCGCGGAGCGTGGCCCCGCGAAGTCGCAGCGTTCCCGCGTGCACTCCGAGGCCTCGATGCAGCACACTGACGACGTGCTGTCCGAAATGCCCCGATTGACCGCGCTCGAAGACGCGTCGTTCACGCTGCCGACCCGTCCGACGGCCCTCGTCGAGGACTCGTGGTACGCGCAGGAGCGGGTCGACCTGCTCGCCGACCGTCGGGCCCGCCGCAGGGCGCCCGAGGGGACGGCCCGGGGCTTCGGCGTCCTCGCGGCGCTGCTCGTCGTCAGCTTCCTCGTCGGCGGGGTGACCGGCGCCCTCATCGTCATCGGTGTCTCCACCCTGCTCGCGGCGAGCGCCGCGCTCGTGCGCGGACACCTCTCGCTCACCCGCGTCGGCGGCCAGCGTGGGGCGGGAGTGCTGCTCGGCGCCGCCGTGGTGGCGCTCATCACCGGCTCCGTGGCTGCCCATGACCGTCCGTCGGCGACCCAGGGCCTCATCGCCGCCCTGGTCCCGGTCAGCTCCGACCGCTCGGCCGGCGTCACGACGCCCGTGGTGTCCGAGACCCGGACGGCGTATGCCGCCATCCCTCCCTCCGCGCCCGCGGCTCGCCCCGCGCCGGCTGCGACGCCCTCGACCGCGCCCCGACCTGCTTCCGGCGCCGGCGCCGACGGCACCGACGAGTCGGTCGCCTCGCTCGCCGACGAGGCTGCGACCTCCGGAACCGCCGCCACGCCGGCGTCTCCGGCGACGCCGGCCGTGCCCGCGACCCCGGCCCGGCCCGGGACCCCGGGCAGCGCCGCGACGCCGGCCACCCCCGCGCAGCCCGCGAAGCCGGCCGAGCCCGCGTCCGGCGCCTCAGCCGCGGTCTCCGGGCTGACGAAGGTGGGAGTCGTGCTGACCCTCTCGCCCGACGCCCTGAGCCCCAGGCCCGCACCCGTCGCGCCGAAGCCGAAGCACGCCACGAGCATCGGCACTCCGGTGAGCGCGCCGCCCTCGGCCAAGCCGGGTTCGGCGTCCCAGGGAGCCAAGGCAGCGAAGGCAGCGAAGGCCGCCAAGGCAACCAAGGCCTCCACGAGCTCCAAGGCCGCCACGGCCCGGACGTCCGGCGCGGCGACCAAGCCGGCCAAGCGCTCGGTACTCGCGATCGACTGATCCCCGGTCCGGCGGGTCCTTCGTGGCGGCCTTCCGTCGGCGGGCACGTGTGCGACAGTGACCCCGTGGGTAAATCTATGACCCGGGCCACCATCATCTGGTTCGTCGGAGCGGCGGTCGTGGGGGCGATCGCCGGTGGCCTGCACCTGCTCCGTTCCGCCATCGGCGGGTCGCACACCGGGACACCGCTCGCGGTGTCGGCCTACGGCCTGACCCTCCTCGCGGCCGCCATGCTCTTCCACGGCATCGTGGTCGCTGCCCGCGAGCAGGACACCGCCGCCGGTCCGGCCCCGCGTGCTCTGGACGAGCGTGCCGCGTCGGCGCCCGTCGGCGGCTACGACCTCGACGACCTCGACGATGCCGACGTGTTCGACGGGGACGACGGGGACGACACCGACGGCTACGACGGCTACGACGGACACGACGGGCACCACGGCCACGACGGGCGCGGCGCTGCCAACCGCTCGGGCGAGCGTTCGGCGCCGTCGGAGGCGCCCGACGTCTACACGTTCCGGGGCGGCAAGCCGATCGCGGAGCGGGCACCCCGACCGGCACGACGCGACCGGCCCTCCAGGGGCTGACCGGTCCGACCGGGGGCCGACGCGGGCTGACCGGCACTGACCGGGGTCGGTGTCGCACCCGCCGGGCACAATGGCGGGATGAGCGCCGGCCGCCACCCCTGGGTGCTGCACGTCGACCTCGACCAGTTCATCGCCGCGGTCGAGGTGCTGCGCCGCCCCGAGCTCGCGGGCCGTCTGGTCATCGTCGGAGGGCGCGGCGACCCCACCGAGCGCGCCGTCGTGTCCACGGCGAGCTACGAGGCCCGCGCGTTCGGCGTCGGCTCCGGCATGCCGTTGCGCGTCGCCGCGCGCAAGGTGCCCGACGCGGTGATCCTGCCGGTCGACGCCCCCGCCTACACCGAGGCGTCCGAGCGGGTCATGGAAGCCCTGCGCGGGCTGGGCGTCGTCGTCGAGGTGCTCGGCTGGGACGAGGCCTTCCTCGGGGTCGACACCGACGACCCCGAGGCGTTCGCCGAGCAGGCCCGGGCGAGGGTGCTCGAGGCGACCGACCTGCACTGCTCCGTCGGCATCGGCGACAACAAGGTGCGTGCCAAGATCGCGACGGGCTTCGGCAAGCCGCGAGGAGTCTTCCGACTGACTCGCGAGAACTGGTTCGAGGTCATGGGCGAGCGCCCGACCATCGACCTGTGGGGCGTGGGGTCCAAGGTGTCCAAGCGCCTCGCCACCCACGGCATCGACACCGTGCGCCGGCTCGCCGACGCCGAGCAGTCCGTCCTCGTCGGCGAGTTCGGCCCCCGCATGGGCGTCTGGTACTCCGAGCTCGGTCGTGGCCTGGGGTCCGCCGTGGTCGACGACTCCCCGTGGATCGCGCGCGGGCACAGCCGCGAGACGACCTTCCAGAGCAACCTCACGACTCCCGAGCAGGTCCGCGACGCCGTCCGCGAGCTCGCCTCCCTGGCCTTCGACGACACCGTCAAGGAGGGGCGGCCGGTCTTCCGGGTCACGCTCAAGGTGCGCTACGCGCCGTTCTTCACCGCGACGAAGGCACGCAAGCTGCCCGCGCCGACGACCGAGCGGGCCGACGTCGTCGAGGCCGCCGTCGCGCTCGCCAAGTCGCTCGAGGCCGGGCGTGAGGTCCGCCTCCTCGGCGTCCGCGCCGAGATGGTGATGCCCGAGGACGGTGACCCCGTCGAGCGCACGCCACTGCGCGGCCGTCTCTGACGGTGCCTGACCGTGCCTGACCGGTCATGGAGGGTGGGCGCCGGGGCCGGGACGGCGCTCTCATCTTCGTGACCTACGGTCGGGTCCATGCCATCTCGAGATGACGGTGCGGTGGACGTCCGGCGACGCTTCGGGGGCGGACCGGCGACGGGTGCCCTGTCGGCCGGGCTCGTCGTCGTCGTGGTCGGCGTCCTGCTCTACGTCGTGCGCGACGCCGCCTACCGCGCGACGGCGTCCGGGGCCGTCGCCCTGCCCTCCGTCGTCGGCGGGTTCTTCGAGGTCGTCGGCGAGCTCGGGCTCGTCGTCCTCGTCGGGGTCGCGGCGCTGCTGACCTGGCGCGCCCGCTCCCGCGGGCTCGAGCACCTCGCGGTCGCGGCGGTGGCCGCGGTCTCAGCCGTCGCGGCCTACGTGCTCAGTGAGGTCGTCAAGGGGTTCGTCCGCGAGGAGCGGCCCTGTCGCACGCTGTCGGTGCACACGGTCGCTGCGTGCCCGGCCCCGGGTGACTGGGCGTGGCCGAGCAACCACGCGACGATCGCCGGCGCGCTCACGACCGCCATCGTCATCCTCTCGCCGGTGTGGTGGCGCCTCGCCGTGCCGCTCGCCCTCGCCGTCGGCGCCTCGCGGGTGCTGACCGGCGCGCACTACTGGCACGACGTCGTGGCCGGCCTGGCTGTCGGGGTGGTCGTCGTGTGGTTCGGCACGTGGGCCCTCGCGCCCACGGCCCACCGCCTGCTCGAGCGGTCGCTCGCGTCGGGACCGCCGCAGTGGCGGCGCCTGCTCGGGCAGGGCTACGTGCCGCGGTATGCCGTGCCGGACCTCCCCGAGGACGGCGCCGACCGCGACCCCGGAGCTCTCGAGCACCCGGGCGAGCACCCGGGCGAGCACCCGGGCGAGCACCCGGGCGAGCACTGGGACGAGCAGTCGGACGAGCACCGCGCGGACTGAGCCGGCGACTCAGGCGCGCGCCGGCTCCTTGCGGTGGAGGAACTCCACGAGGGGCGCCAGCTCCGGCACGTCGCCTGCGCTCTCAAGCGACTCCGCGAGCACCTCGTCGTGGGTGGGGGCTGCCTCCCGGTAGAGGGCCCAGCCCCGGTCGGTGAGCTCGGTGTAGATGCCGCGGCGGTCGTCGGCGCACAGCACCCGGGTCAGCAGCCCCCGGTCCTCGAGCCTGTTGACGAGCCGGGTGGTCGCCGACGACGACAGGGCGGCCGCACGGGCGAGCTGGCTCATCCGCATGTGCCAGCCGTCCTGGCGCGAGAGGGCGTCGAGCACGGTGAACTCGACGACGGACAGCTCGTGGCGGCGCACGAGCTCTCGCTCGAGCGCGCCCTCGATGTGTCCGTGCAGGGCGGCCAGGGTGCGCCACCCGGAGGCGCGCACCTCGACGGCGGAGTCAGCGATTCCCATGCGCACCATCATAACGCGCGTTTGCAATATGCCGTGCCTGCAACTAACGTCGCTCGTGGTCACTTAGTTGCACACGCGGCATACCGGCGAAAGCAGAGAGGCTCGGACCGGCGCCCACCTCCTCAACGGAAGGACTCGGAACCCATGCCACTCGGTCTCATCGCCCTCGCCCTCGGGGGCTTCGGCATCGGCCTGACGGAGTTCGTCATCGCCGGACTCATCAGCACCGTCGCCACCGACATGGGGGTCAGCATCCCCACCGCCGGCTACCTCATCAGCGGCTACGCGCTCGCCGTCGTCGTCGGCGCGCTGGGCCTCACCCCGGTGCTCGGCGCCTGGCGGCCCAAGCGCGCACTGCTCGCCCTCATGGTCCTCTTCGTCGTCGGCAACGCCCTCTCGGCCGTGGCCACCGGCTACGGCATGCTCCTCGCCGGACGGGTCGTCGCGGCGCTCGCGCACGGCGCCTTCTTCGGCATCGGCTCGGTGCTCGCCGCCTCGCTCGTCCCCGCCGACCGCAAGGCCGGCGCCATCTCGATCATGTTCGGCGGCCTGACGCTCGCCAACGTCCTCGGCGTCCCGCTCGGCACCTTCGTCGGCCAGCACTGGGGATGGCGGGCGACCTTCGCCCTCATCGCGCTCGTCGGCGTCGTCGCAGCGGCCGGCATCGCGGCCCTCGTGCCCGACGCCACCGCCGAGACGGAGTCCGGGGGACAGGCCGGACCGGCTCGGCCCGTCGGACGGGCCGCGACCCTGCGCGCCGAGCTCTTGGCCTTCCGTAACCGCCAGGTCTGGCTGTCCCTCGCGATGACCGTCCTCGTCTTCGGCGGCATGTTCGGGGCCTTCATGTACGTCGAGCCGCTCCTGACCCGGGTCACCGGCTTCGGGGAGTCGGCGGTGCCGTGGCTGCTCGTCCTCTTCGGCGTCGGCCTCTTCGCCGGCAACCTCCTCGGCGGCCGGTGGGCCGACCGGGCCCTGGCCCGGACCCTCGTCGTGCTGACCCTCGCGCTGGCCGTCTCGCTCGTCGGCTTCGCCCTGCTCTCGGGCAGCAAGGTCGGATCGGCGGCCATGCTGCTGGCCATGGGCTTCTTCGGCTTCGCGACCGTCCCCGGCCTGCAGATGCGCGTGCTCGGCCACGCGTCCGGCGCGCCGACCATGGCGTCCTCGGCCAACATCGCGGCCTTCAACGTCGGCAACTTCCTCGGTGTCTGGATCTCGGGCCTGGCCATCAGCGCCGGGATGGGCTGGACCTCGCCGCTCTGGGTCGGCGTGGCCTTCGCGGGGCTGGGACTGGTGGTCCTCCTCGTCGCGACCGCGTCGGAGCGCAGGACCTCGGCAGCCGAGCCGACGGCAACCGGTGCGCCCGAGCCCGCCGAGCAGCCGGTCGCCGCCACCCCGGTCAGCTGACCCCGGGTTCGAGGTGATCCCAGGAGGCACGCGCCTGCCGGGATCACCTCGAACCGCAGGGGCGGGAGTGGGGTGGGTCAGAGGGTGGCGGCGACCGCGCGCCCGGCCGTGCGACCGCTGAAGAGGCAGCCACCGAGGAAGGTGCCCTCGAGCGAGTTGTAGCCGTGCATGCCACCCCCGCCGAAGCCGCTCACCTCGCCCGCGGCATACACCCCCGGCAGGGGCTCGCCCCCGGGCCGCAGCACCCGCCCGGCGATGTCGGTCTCGAGTCCGCCGAGCGTCTTGCGGGTCAGGATGTTGAGCCGGACGGCGATGAGCGGGCCGGCCTTGGGGTCGAGCAGCTTGTGCGGGCTCGCGACGCGGATCAGCTTGTCGCCGCGGTAGTTCCGGGCGCCGTGGATCGCGGTGACCTGGGCGTCCTTGCTGAAGTCGTTGTCGATCTCGTTGTCGCGCGCGACGATCGTGCGCCGCAGCGACTCGACGTCGATGAGGTCGTCACCGGTGAGCGCGTTCATGCCGCGGACGAGCTCGGCCAGGGTGTCGGCCACGACGAAGTCCTCCCCGTGGCGCTTGAAGGCCTCGACCGGACCCGGCGCTCCCTTGCGGGCCCGGCCCAGCACCTGTCTGACGTCCTTGCCGGTGAGGTCGGGGTTCTGCTCGGAGCCGGAGAGGGCGAACTCCTTCTCGATGATCCGCTGCGTCAGCACGAACCACGAGTAGTCGTGCCCGCTGCGCATGATGTGGCCGAGCGTGCCGAGGGTGTCGAAGCCGGGGAAGTAGGGCGCCGGGAAGCGGCGACCCCGGGCATCGAGCCACAGCGACGACGGTCCGGGCAGGATGCGGATGCCGTGGTTGTCCCACACGGGGTCCCAGTTGCGCAGCCCCTCCGTGTAGTGCCACATCCGGTCGGGGTTGATGACGTGGCCGCCCGCCGTCTGCGTGATGCCGAGCATGCGTCCGTCGACGTGGGCGGGGACGCCGGCCACCATGCGCGCCGGCGGCGTGCCGAGGCGCTCGGGCCACGACTTCCGCACGAGGTCGTGGTCGCCGCCGATGCCGCCGCTCGTGACGACGACCGCCTGGGCCGAGATCTCGAAGTCGCCGACCTCCTCCCGGCTGCTCGGGCGTCCGCGCTCGACGCCGTCGGGGGCGAGGAGACGGCCGCGTATGCCGGTGACCGCGCCCGCGGTCACGACGAGCTCGTCGACGCGGTGACGGAAGGCGAGCGTGACCCGGCCGCTCGCCACCGCGACGCGGACGCGCCGCTCGAACGGCTCGACGATCCCGGGGCCCGTGCCCCACGTGATGTGGAAGCGCGGCACCGAGTTGCCGTGGCCGTCGGCCCGGCCGTCGCCGCGCTCGGCCCAGCCGACGACGGGGAAGAGGCGGTGGCCCTGCTCGTGCAGCCAGGCGCGCTTCTCGCCGGCCGCGAAGTGGAGGTAGGCCTCGGCCCACTTGCGCGGCCAGAAGTCCTCGTCGCGGTCGAACTGGGCCGAGCCCATCCAGTCCTGCGTCGCCAGCTCGAGGCTGTCCCGGATCCCCATTCGGCGCTGCTCGGGACTGTCGACGAGGAAGAGACCCCCGAAGCTCCAGAAGGCTTGGCCGCCCAGGGACTGCTCGCCCTCCTGGTCGACGAGCACGACCCGCTTCCCGCGGTCGGCCAGCTCTGCGGTGGCGACGAGCCCGGCCAGGCCCGCACCCACGACGACGACGTCGGCTTCCATGGGTCAGAGCATGCCACCCGTCTCGGGCGTTTCTGGTTGATGGTTGGACTTCCGACGAGGTCGGGTACGGCTCAGGTGCCTCCGTGAGGGACGGGGACCACCGACCGGAAGGAGACGTCCATGACCGACGTCACCGCAGACCAGGGCCTGATCCACGACGTCAAGATCCACGTCGAGGACTCGGGCGGCGATGGACGTCCCGTCGTGCTCATCCACGGCTGGCCGCTCTCGGGCGCGTCGTGGGCCGACCAGGTGCCCGCCCTGTCCGACGCCGGCTACCGCGTCATCACCTACGACCGCCGCGGGTTCGGCGAGAGCGACAAGCCGCACGGCGGCTACGAGTACGACACGATGACCGACGACCTTGCCAGCCTCCTCGAGGCCCTCGATCTGCGTGACGTCACGCTCGTCGGCTTCTGGATGGGCGGCGGGGAGGTGGCGCGCTACGTCACCCGGCACGGGCAGGACCGCCTGCACAGCGTCGTCTTCGCCGCCGCGGTGCCGCCCTACCTGCTCAAGACCGAGGACAACCCGGACGGCCCGCTGACCGAGGACGCCGCGAAGGAGATGGCGGACGGCGCCAAGGGCGACCGCGACGCCTTCTTCGACCAGTTCACGATGCAGTTCTTCTCGGCGAACGGCGAGCTCAAGGTCACCGAGGAGCAGCGCCAGCAGGCCATCGAGCTCTGCCGGCAGTCCGACCAGCGCGCGCTGATCGGGTGCATGGAGGCCTTCGGCACGACCGACTTCCGCGACGACCTCGCGAAGATCACCGTCCCGGGGCTCGTCATCCACGGGGACTCCGACGCGACCGTTCCCTTCGAGGGCTCCGGCCGCCGCACGCACGAGGCGCTCGCCCAGAGCGAGCTCGTCGTCATCGCGGACGGCCCGCACGGCATCAACACGAGCCACGCGGAGGAGTTCAACCGCGCGCTGCTGGCCTTCCTGCAGAAGTGACCTGACCTCGACGGCGCCACCGGCTCACTGGCCGGTGGCGCCGTCGACGCACTCCCGGAGCAGGTCCGCGTGCCCACAGTGGCGGGCGTACTCCTCGATCATGTGGACGAGGACCTCGCGCAGGTTGATGCGCGTGTGCGGGTCGAGGCTCACGAGGTCGAGCGACTCGGCCGCGTCGAGGAAGGCCTCGGCGTGGGCGACCTCCTCGCGCCACCGCGCCCAGGCCTCCTCGACGACGGCGTCGTCGGCGACCGCACCGTTGAAGTCGGCGTCGCGGTCGTCCGCGGTGCGGTAGAGCCGCGGGACGGCCTCGCCCGCCATGGTCCGGCGGAACCAGTTGCGCTCGACCGCAGCCAGGTGCCGCACGAGCCCGAGGAGTGAGAGCGTCGAGGGCGGGACCGAACGGGTGGCCAGCTGCTCGGCGGTGAGCCCCGAACACTTCAGCTCGAGGGTCAGACGGTAGCTGCGGAGGTAGTCGAGCAGGGTGGCCCGCTCGTCGCCGAGCACCGCCTCCTGCGATCGGGGGTCGTCCTCGGGGTCGACCCACATGTCGGGGTGCTTCTGTCCGGCCATGCGTGCCATGGTGGATCAGCGTCGGCCCGCGCGCCACGCGATATCGGCCGGATGGCATTCGCTGTCGGCGAATCTGCCGGTGGCAGAGCGAGATTCCCGTGCAAGGGCTCCACGCGCATGCTGGCCGGATGACCGACTCACCCATGCCAGCCGCGCTCGACGACCAGCTGTCGATGCAGCTGCTCCACCAACGGATCATCGTCCTCGGGGCCGAGGTGGACGACCCGATCGCCAACCGGATCACCGCCCAGCTGCTCCTGCTCTCGGCCCGTGACCCGCGGTCCGACATCAGCCTCTACGTCAACAGCCCCGGCGGCTCCGTCACCGCCGGTCTCGCCATCTACGACACGATGCGCGTCATCCCCAACGACGTGTCCACTCTCGCAGTGGGATTCGCAGCCTCTATGGGCCAGTTCCTGCTCGGCGCAGGGACGCCCGGCAAGCGCTTCGCCCTGCCCAACGCGCGGATCATGATGCACCAGCCCTCCGCCGGCATCCAGGGCACCGCGGCCGACGTCGAGGTCCAGGCCGCCAACCTCAAGGCCGTCAAGCGCCGCGTCAACGAGCTGCAGGCCGAGCACACCGGCCAGACCGTCGAGCAGATCACCCACGACAGCGAGCGCGACCGCTGGTTCAGCGCCGAGGAGGCGGCGGCATACGGCATCGTCGACCACGTCGTCACCGCGCTGACCGACGTGAGGCCGGTCGGCGTCGAGCGCAAGGTGGGACTGCGGTGAACGCGAGCTACACGATCCCCTACGTCATCGAGCGCACACCTGCGGGGGAGCGCAGCTTCGACATCTACAGCCGGTTGCTCCAGGAGCGGATCATCTTCGTGGGCACCGAGATCGACGACGGTGTCGCCAACGTCGTCATGGCGCAGCTGCTCCACCTCGCCGACGTTGCGCCCGACCGGGAGGTCTCGCTCTACGTCAACAGCCCAGGCGGCTCGTTCACGGCGCTCATGGCGATCTACGACACGATGCAGTTCGTCCCGGCAACGGTCGCGACCTACTGCCTCGGGCAGGCGGCGTCCGCGGCCGCCGTGCTCCTCGCCGCAGGTGAGTCCGGGCGCCGCTTCGCCCTGCGGCACTCGCGCGTGCTGCTCCACCAGCCGTCGGCGGGCGGACAGGGGACCGTGAGCGACCTCGCGCTCCAGGCGGACGAGCTGCTGCGCGTGCGCGCCCAGGTCGAGGAGGTGCTGAGCCAGCACACCGGTCGTTCCGTGGCGCAACTGCGTCTGGACACCGACCGCGACAAGGTGCTGACCGCCCAGCAGGCGGTCGACTTCGGCCTCGTCGACCACGTCGTCGAGCGCGCGACGGAGGCACGTCTGGACGGCGCCTGAACCCCGGCTTCGACCATTCTGTGGACACGCGCTCGCGGGCGGTGCCAGAGTTCGAGGTGCACGTTCCGAGCGACCCGGCGCCGAGGGCCCTCACCTGTTCGTCCATCCTCGCCCGCCCCCGGCGCGCCCCCTCGCCCAGCGACCGGACCTGCCCCGGACGGGCTCCACTTCCTCGAAGGGGAGCTCATGGCTGGTTCTCGTACGTCGCGCCGCAGGCGCATCAGTGCCATCTCCGTCCCGGTCCTCGCGGCAGCGGCCCTGGGACTCTCCATGACCCAGACCGCCGCTCACGCCGACCCCGGCGCCTCGGCCCGACTCGTGGGCACCTCCACCGCGACGACGGGGGCGTTCACCCCGTCGGGCTCCGCAGACGTGACCACGGACGAGTTCGTCGGTGAGACGGACGGCGACACGGGTGGGCCCACCTACCCCGGCACCATCACCGACCGCAGCCTCTCCACCGGGCACAGCACGGGCAGGTCGATCAGCGTCCACAGCGGGCAGAAGGCGAAGTCCAACCCGCAGCTCGGCACCTCGTTCGAGGGGCTCAACCTCTTCCAGCAGAGGTACGCCCGCGGCGGCAACCAGTTCACGGTCGAGCCACCGGACCAGGCCCTCTGCGTCGGCAACGGCTTCGTCCTCGAGGCCGTCAACGACGTGCTCAACGTCTACGACAAGAGCGGTGCCTCGCAGCTGCCCGACAACACCGCGACCAACATCGTCTCGGGGTTCCCCACCGACGTCGGCCACGCCGTCGACCTCAACTCCTTCTTCGGCTACGCCCCGGCCATCGTCCGTGCGACCGGAGTGCGCGCCCAGAGCATCACCGACCCGGTGTGCCTCTTCGACGCGGCCACGCAGCGCTTCTACGTCGCGGTGCTCACCCTGGAGTCAAGGCCCAACGGGTCGCTCACGCACGTGAACCACCTCGACGTCGCGGTCAGCCAGACGGCGAACCCCACCGGGTCGTGGAACATCTACAAGCTCGACGTCACCAACGACGGCACCAACACCGGTGGCGTCAACCCCGGCCCCTACCTCGGCGACTACCCGCACATCGGCGCCGACGCGAACGGGATCTACCTGACGACGAACGCCTACCCGTGGAACTCGAACGGCTTCGCCGGGGCGCAGATCTACGCGCTCTCGAAGTCCCAGCTCGCCGCCGGCGCGTCGACCGTGACGACGCAGCACATCGACACGTCCGGCACCGTCGCGCTCCCGAGCGACGCCGGGGCCACGCAGCCCGGCTTCACTGTCTGGCCCGCCCAGTCGCCGGGTACCGGCTCGTTCGACACCGCGGCGAACGGCACGGAGTACCTCCTCAGCTCCACCGCCGCCGACGAGGCCACGCACCCCGTCGCCGGAACCGGCGGGGACTACGTGTCGAACACCGTCGTGGTGTGGGCGCTGACCAACACGTCGTCGCTCGGCACGTCGACCCCGGCCCTGACCCTCAGCAACAAGGTCCTGCCGTCGGAGACGTATGCCATCCCGCCGAAGGCCCAGCAGAAGGGCGCCGGCACGCCGCCCACGACCACGACGCCGCAGGGCCACTGCATCAACGACACGACGACCGCGACCATCGCAGGCGTCGACTGCTGGCGGCTCCTCTTCAACCCGCCCGAGCCGGCGCACAACGAGGTCGTCTCCAGGCCCGACTCGAACGACACGCGCATGCAGCAGGTCATGTATGCCAACGGCAAGCTCTGGGGTGCGCTCGACACCGCGGTCAACCCTGACGGCGGAGCACAGCGAGCGGGCATCGCCTGGTTCATCGTCAAGCCGTCGACGACCTCCGGGTCCCTGTCGGCCAAGATGGCGATGCAGGGCTACCTCGGCCAGGCCGGGCACGACCTGACCTACCCGGCCATCGGGGTCACCGCCAGCGGTCGAGGCGTCATGGCCTTCAGCTCCACCGGCGACACGCAGTTCCCGAGCGCCGGCTACGCGGCCATCGACGCCCTCGTCGGGACCGGCCCGATCTCGATCGCAGCCGAGGGCCAGGCCACCGACGACGGCTTCACGAGCTACAAGGCCCAGGTCGGCAACCCGCCCCGCACCCGGTGGGGCGACTACAGTGCCGCCGCTGTCGACGGCAGCTCGGTCTGGATCGCGAGCGAGTACGTCGCCCACGCGTGCGACTACGCGACGTGGGGTGGCCGTTTCTTCGGCGCGACGACGGGTGACAACAAGCTCGGCACGTGCGCGGCGTCGCCCGGCGCGGCCGGCCTGCGCACCGCCCTCGGCAACTGGTCGACGCGCGTGAGCCAGGTGACGCCCTAGCGGCGTCCCCGGGGAGGGATGGCGGTGGCGCAGGGAGGCGCCACCGTCATCTGCCGTCGAGCGCATGGGGAGTGCTCCCCATGCGCTCGACGCGCGAAACCATGACGAATCGGACACGCTCGGCATGTAGGTCCACGCACCCGCGAAAGGAACCAGCATGCGCAGGAAGAGACTCACCCACGCCTTCGCCGCCGTCGCCCTCGTCCTCGGCGGCCTCGGCGTCGCGACCGTGACCGTCACCGCGACGGTCACCGCGACGGCCTCGCCCGCCCACGCGGACGAGTGCTACTCCTGGCCCCGCACTCTCGCCTCCGGTGCCTCCGGCTCGGACGTCACGCAGCTGCAGATCCGGGTCGCCGGCTGGGTGCCGCGCGGCCAGGTCATGGGCATCGACGGCGCCTACGGGGCACAGACCACGGCGGCGGTCACGAACTTCCAGAAGGCATACGGCCTCACGGCGGACGGCGTCGCCGGCCCGGCGACGTTCTCGACGATCTACGCCCTGCAGGACCCCGACTGCTCGCCGGCCCACTTCAGCTACGCCGAGGCCAGCTACAACTGCGGCCGCGGCTTCACCGGCGGCGCCACCGAGAAGGAGAACATGAAGCGGGCCCTGTGGCGGGCCGAGGCGCTGCGCCACCAGCTGGGCGACCACCCGCTCAAGGTGACCTCCGGCTACCGCGACTCGACGTGCAACGCATCGGTCGGCGGCGCGAGCAACAGCGTGCACCTCACCGGTGGGGCGCTCGACCTCGTCCCGGGCGACGGCGCCACCTCGATCTGCAGCATCGCCAAGCAGGCCCGCTACGCCGGCTTCGGCGGGATCTTCGGCCCGGGCTACCCGGCCCACGACGACCACGCGCACGTCGACATCCGCTCCAGCATCGCCTGGGACGCCGACGCGTGCGCTGGCTGGTGACCGCGGTGCGGGGCACCGGCACCGCTCGACGGGTCCTGTCGGGCCTGCTCGCCGGCATCGCCGTCGCCGTCCTGGCGGTCGTCGCGGCACCGAGCGCCCTCGCTGCCTCGAACGACGAGATCGCCTTCGACTACTTCGTCGCCAAGGGACTGACCGAGCGCCAGTCGGCCGGCATCGTCGGCAACCTCATCCAGGAGTCGGGCAGCCCGATCAACCCCTACGCCGACCAGCCCGGCGGTCCGGGGATGGGCATCGCGCAGTGGAGCGAGGGCGGCCGTTGGGACACCGACTCGCGCGACAACCTCGTCTGGCACGCCGGCCTCGACGGGAGCAGCCGCTACAGCCTCACGGCGCAGCTCGACTTCACCTGGTACGAGCTGTCGACCTTCTCCGGCTACGGCCTCGCGGACCTCAGGGCGGCGACGACCGTCGACTCGGCGACGACCGTCTTCATGCAGGACTTCGAACGCTGCGGCACGTGCGCGACGACCCAGCGCATCGCCTACGCGAACGACGTGCTGACGAGGTACGGCACGGGCGGCACTGGCGGCAGCACGACGGAGACGAGCCTGCCGGTGCTGCGCAGCGGCAGCAGCGGCACCGCGGTGCGCACGCTGCAGTACCTGCTCCGGGCATCGGGCCGCAGTGTCGTTGCCGACGGGTCCTTCGGCGCGGCAACCGACTCCGCGGTGCGCAGCTACCAGTCGGCGCACGGTCTCACGGTCGACGGGGTCGTCGGTGACAACACGTGGTACTCGCTCCTGCCCGTGCTGCGCCAGGGTGCGAGCGGCGACGCCGTCACGGGCTTGCAGCGCGAGCTCGTCGACGCCGGCTACTCGCTGACCGTCGACGGGTCGTTCGGGCCGGCCACGGACTCGGCCGTGCGTGCCTACCAGTCGAAGACGGGTCTCGTCGTCGACGGGGTCGTCGGCAACAACACGTGGGGCAGCCTCGTCGACTGACGAGCGGCCGCGCGTGCTGTCGGCCGCCCGACGCACACGGGGTCGGTGCTGCTCACGCGACGAGCAGCACCGACCCCGTGGCGTCGGAGAGCGTGCCCGTGGGTGCGGGCGCCGCGTCGGGGGAGGCGATGCTCGTGCCGACCCGTGAGGTGAGGTCGAAGACGCGGCCGCCGGTGGCACCGTCGAGGTCGCGCAGCTCCCGGTGGGCCGCGCCGACGAGCCCGGTGATGCTCGAGCCGAGCGCCACGCAGACCGCCTCGAGCACCTCGGACGACGGCTCCTTGAGGCCGCGCTCGACCTCGGAGAGGTAGGCGACCGAGATGCCGGCGCGCCCGGCGACCTCTGCGAGCGTGCGGGCCTGTCGGGTGCGCAGTCCGCGGAGCAGTCGCCCGTAGACCTCGCGCAGCAGCGGAGGGCGGACGCCGGGGCGCGGGCGTGGGGCGATCTGGGTCATGGGCCGTCTCCGATCAGGGTGCGTGTCTCCAGCGTCGCACGGTCGCGTGCTGCTGGTGCCCCGTCGGGCCACCGTTGGCGTATGCCGTGGGCGTAACTCCGCGTCCACCGTCCGTCCGCCGGTGGTTGAGGAGAAAAATGTTGACGGCGTGCACTTGGTGACCGACGCTGTCGGTGACGACGTCTACGGTCGTCCCACCGCAGCTCACACGCCGCACCGCACCCCTCACGCTCCACCCACCACTCTCACGTCTCACCCACGTGTCGCCGACGTACCACCGGGGAGATCTCCATGACCATCACCACCGACGCGCGCACGGTGCGCGACCGGTTCACGGCGCCGGCCATCGAGGCCGAGCACCTCGTCAAACGCTTCGGCGACATGACCGCCGTCGACGACGTCAGCTTCACCGTGCCCCAGGGTACGGTCCTCGGTCTGCTCGGTCCCAACGGCGCCGGCAAGACCACCACCGTGCGCATGATGACGACGCTGAGCCGCCCGACGAGCGGGTCCGCCCGGGTCGCCGGCCACGACGTCGCCCGGGAGCCCGAGCTCGTCCGGAGCAGCATGGGCCTGACGGGCCAGGCCGCCACGGTCGACGAGCTGCTCACTGGCCGCGAGAACCTCCGGCTCATGGGCTCGCTCTACGGGCTGCCCAAGGACGAGGTGCGCCGCCTGTCCGGCGAGCTGCTCGAGCGCTTCTCGCTCACCGACGCGGGCGACAAGGTCGTCAAGGACTACAGCGGAGGCATGCGCCGGCGCCTCGACCTCGCCGTCAGCCTCATCGCCACCCCACCCGTGCTGTTCCTCGACGAGCCGACCACCGGCCTCGACCCGCGCAGTCGCGTCGAGCTGTGGGACGTCCTGCGCGGCCTCGTCCGCGACGGCACCACGCTGCTGCTCACGACGCAGTACCTCGAGGAGGCCGACCAGCTCGCCGACCGGATCGTCGTCATCGACCACGGTCGGATCATCGCCGAGGGCACGCCGCTCGAGCTCAAGGACCAGTCGGGCCAGGCCGCGATCGTCCTCACGGTCTCGCACGCCGACCAGGTCGAGGCCGCCCGGGCCCTGCTCTCGGCCCACGTCGAGGGGGTCCACGTCGACGTCCCGGCCCGGCGCCTCACCGCTCCGGCCGAGGGCCTGCACGACATGACCCGCGTGGCCGCCGTCTTCGAGCGCAGCGAGATCGTGCTCGACGACCTCGGCCTGCAGCGACCGAGCCTCGACGACGTCTTCCTCAGCCTCACCGGGCACCGCGCCGAGTCCGACAGCACCGACGCCGGCGCCCCTGTCGAGCCCAGCTCCGCCGCAGCCTCCGCCGAGGAGTCCCGATGACCGACCGGACCGTCACCACCTCCGACGCCCCGACGAGCACGCGCCCGAGTCCGCACGACTACGAGCCGCCCGGCCGGGCGCGCCAGATCGCGACCATGGTCTGGCGCAACCTCAAGCACATCAAGCGCCAGCCCGAGATGCTCACCGACGTCACCATCCAGCCGGTGATGTTCGTGCTGCTCTTCGCGTTCGTCTTCGGCGGCTCGATCCGCACCGACAGCGGGTCCTACCGCGAGTGGCTGCTGCCGGGGATCATGGCCCAGACGATGGCCTTCTCCTCGTTCATCGTCGCCATCGGCCTCAACATGGACCTCGGCAAGGGCATCATCGACCGGTTCCGGTCCCTGCCCATCGCCCGCTCGTCGGTGCTCGTGGGGCGCAGCATCTACAGCCTCATCCACTCGAGCATCGGCATCTTCGTCATGTCGGTCACGGGCCTGGCCATCGGCTGGCGCATCCGGGGTGGTGTGGGGCCGGCCCTGCTGGCCTTCGGGCTGCTGCTGCTCTTCGGCTTCGCGATGATCTGGATCGGGGTGCTCGTCGGCTCCTCGATGCGCTCACCCGAGGCGGTCAACGGGCTGATGTTCACGACGATCTTCCCCGTCACCTTCCTCGCCAACACCTTCGCGCCGACCGAGGGGATGGTCCCGTGGCTGCGCACCGTCGCCGAGTGGAACCCGGTCAGCTCGCTCGTCCAGGCCATGCGTGAGCTCTGGGGCAACGTGCCGCCGGCGCCGGCCGACGCGGCCCTCCCGCTCCAGCACCCGGTCCTGACGACGCTCATCTGGTCGGTGCTCATCACCGCCGTCGTCGCGCCGCTGGCCGTGCGCGCCTTCGTCCGCCGGACCACCGACTGACGACCCCGACACCGACAGACCCGCCTGGTGGTCGACCGACCTCCGGGCGGGGGCGAGGGCTAGGCCGACGGCATGCAGCGGATGACGGTGACGTCGCCGTCGAGGCCCACCGGCCCGGCTCCGTGGGGCACGAGCAGCACGTCGCCCCGCGCCACCGAAGTGGCGTGGGGCGCGTCCGTGCCGGTCGTCAGCACGCCCTCGCCCGCGACGACGACGGCCACCGCGAAGGAGGCCTCGCCGGTGGCGGGGGCGCCGGGCGCCGCGCTCAGCACCTCGGCGCGGAAGAACGCCGCAGCCTCCCCGGGCAGGGCGTGGCCGGCGCCCGCGACGTCGGTCCAGCGCCGGCGCAGGGCGGCCAGGCCCTCTGGGGTCAGCGGCCCCCGGTCGACGCTCTCGAGTGCGCGGGGGACGGTGAGGCCGAGGAAGGCGTGCGCCTCCTCGAGGCCGAAGCGTCGGTGCTCGAGCATGACCGACAGGTCGGTCGGCTCCTGCAGCTCGAGGACGAAGACGCCCTCCCCGATGGCGTGGGGCTGGCCGCCGGGCACGAGCAGGGCGTCGCCCGGCGAGACCTCGATCCGGTTGAGGGCGGCGAGGAGCCGGTCGTCCTGGGCCCCGACGAGCTGCGCCAGCTCCTCGGTCGGCAGCTCGTCGCGGAAGCCCAGCCAGACGCAGGCCCCGGGCTCGGCGTCGAGCACGATCCACGCCTCGGTCTTGCCGTGGCCGCAGTCGAGGTGAGCCGCCGCGAAGGCGCGGTCGGGGTGCGAGTGCACGGGCAGGCGCTCGCCCGCGTCGAGCAGCTTGGTGAGCAGGCCCGGCTCGACGCCGTGGGCCGCGACGTGCGCGTCGCCGAGCCAGTGGTCGGGATCCGCGGCGAGGGCGTCGGGCAGCCGGGTGCCGTCGTCGAGCACCGTGACCCCGTCGCCGCCCTCGGCGAAGAGCCGGGTGGTCGAGGCCAGCCAGTCCTCCGGGCGGTGCCCGTCGAAGTCCGCCGGCGCCTCGAGGCCGCGGAAGGTGAGGATGCGCTCCCCGCCGCGGTAGAAACGGTGCGGCGTGTTCAGGGGCAGGCGACTCGGGACATGGGTCGGAAGATGGGTCGGGAGGCTGGTCGGGTCGGACACGGTCGTCTCGGGCACAGGCGGGTTCTCCTTGGGTGGGGTGCGGGAGAGCCGGGGCATCGGGTGCCCGGAGCTCGCGCGCTGCCGGGCGCTAGCGGTTCAGGGCGGCCCGTCGCAGGCCGGAGGCGCGGACGATGAGCCGGGTCGGCATGACGACGGTCTGGGCCTGCGACTCGTCACCGAGCAGGCGGGCGAAGAGCTGCTGGGCGGCCTTCTGCCCCATGGCTGCCGGGTCCTGGTGCACGACGGTGACGGGCGGGTCGATGAGGGCGGCGAGCTCGAAGTCGTCGAAGCCGACGAGCGACAGCGGCAGGCGCAGCTCGCGCAGGGCGAGCAGGACGGCCAGGGTGATCCGGTTGTTGCCGGTGATGACCGCGCTGATCGGCTCGGAGCCGACCGACCACTGGGTCAGCGTCTCCTGCACCGAGCCCGCGGTGTGCGGTCCCATCGAGACCCGTGGGCTGCTCGGGAGACCCAGGCCCTGGTGGGTGGCGACGAAGGCGTCGCGGCGTTGCCGCGCCGTCCAGAAGGCGGGGTCGTCCCCGTAGAAGGCGATGTTGCGGTGCCCGTGGGCCACGAGGTGCTCGACGGCGCTGCGGATGCCGCCGTGGTTGTCGCTGAGGATGGTGTCGCGCGGGGTGCCGCGCACCGGCCGGTCCATGTAGACGATGGGGGTGCGGCTCGCCTCGAGGACGGCGTCCGACGACGCGCTCTCGTCGGCGGGGACGACGACGATGCCGTCGACGCGCCGGTTGACGAGGGCCTCGATGACGGCCCGCTCGCGCGACGGTGACCCCTCGGCCGAGGCGGTGATGAGCTGGTGCTGGCGGATGCGCGCCTCGCGCTCGACGGCCGCCCCGACCTGCGAGTAGAAGGGGTTGGCGAGGTCCTCGACGACGAGGGCGATGGTGAAGGTGCGGCCCTGGCGCATGAGCCGGGCGCCGTCGTGGCGGCGGAAGCCGAGGCGCTCGATGACGGCCCGGACCCGTTCGGCGGTGTCGGGACGCACGCCCGGCTCGTGGTTGACCACGCGCGAGACGGTCTTGACCGAGACGTGGGCCTCGGCGGCGACGTCAGCCATGGTCGGGCGCACGGCTGTCCGGTGGTCAGACAACGCTGTCATGCCCGCAGTCTGACCACTGCGCGCTCGCCGGTGCAACGCGGGGTGCCTCCCGAGGCCCTCGAGAGGTCCGTTCTGTCCGATCCGATGTCCTGACCGGACAGGATCGGTTCGGGGTGTTGACGCCCTTTGTCCCGTGCGGCAAGTCTCGCCACGTCGGTGGCGGCTCGGGGTCGTCGGCGCCGGCCTCTTCACATCTCGCACCTGCGGCTCACACCAGCAGCAGATCCAGCAGCTCATCCAGCACGGCTCAACGACGAGCACGGAGGCACCATGTCCATGAGATCCGGGATCCACAGAGGCGTCATCGCCCTGGCAGTCCTGGCCACGTCGACCGCAGGCGCGGTCGTCGGTCCCGCCCAGGCGGACGCCCTCGGCAGCACTGCCGCGGCGCCGCTCTCAGCACCCGCCGCCGCAGCCGGCGCGGGTGACTTCTCGACCTCCTTCGAGGCAGGTCAGCCGCAGCCCGAGCTCTCCACCGTCGAGGTGGGGGGCAGCGGTCCGCGCCAGCAGAACGTCTCCGGCACCGCGAGCTCGGACGGCAGCCTCCTGGGCTCGGTCGTCGGCGTCACCGCGAGCGCGGAGAACTCCCCGGGCGAGGTCGCTGCAAACCTCGCCGACGCCAACCCCGACAGCAAGTGGCTCGCCTTCGCCTCGAGCGCGTGGGCGCGCTACCAGCTCGGCACCCCGGCCAAGGCCGTGCGCTACTCGCTGACGTCGGCCAACGACGCGCCCGAGCGCGACCCCAAGGACTTCACCCTCCAGGGCTCGACCGACGGCACGACGTGGACCGACCTCGACCGCCAGACCGGCATCGACTTCTCCGGCCGCTTCGCCAAGCGCACCTTCGACGTCACGACGCCGGGGACGTATGCGTACTACCGGCTCGACGTGACCGCGGTCCACTCCGGCGGCATCGTCCAGCTCGCCGACTGGGACCTCTCCGACGGCAGCACGGGCTCGGGCCCGGCCACGCCGATGCGCACGGTCGTCGGTTCGGGGCCGATCTCGGGCTTCAACATCAAGCCGCTCGTCGGCTGGACGGGCGTCAAGGCGCTGCGCTACTCCGGCGGCCACACCGCCGACGGGCGCGGCTACGCCTGGAACCGGCTCTTCGACGTCGACCTGCCGGTCACGTCGACGACGCGCCTCAGCTACAAGATCTTCCCCGACATGATCGCCGGGGACCTGAAGTACCCGTCGACGTATGCCGCCCTCGACGTCCGCTTCACCGACGGCACCTACCTGTCCGACCTCGGAGCCGACGACCAGCACGGTGTGGCCGCGAGCCCGAGCAGCCAGGGCAAGGGCAAGATCCTCTACGCGAACCAGTGGAACGCCGTCTCCCTCGACGTCGGCAAGGTCGCCGCGGGCAAGACGATCGACCGGGTCCTGCTCGGCTACGACAACACCGGCGGCGCGACCAAGGACACCCGCTTCGGCGGGTGGATCGACGACGTCTCGGTGCAGGCGAACCCCGCGGTCATCGACGGCGCGGACCTGACGAACTACGTCGACGTGCGGCGCGGCACCAACGCGTCGGGCAGTTTCTCGCGCGGCAACAACCTGCCGATCAGCGCGGTGCCCAACGGCTTCACGTTCTTCACCCCGGTGACCAACGCCAACTCGCAGTCGTGGGAGTACTACTACCAGACGGCCAACAATGCGGCGAACCTCCCTGTGCTGCAAGGACTTGCCGTCTCGCACGAGCCGAGCCCGTGGATGGGTGACCGCAACCAGATGTCGGTGATGCCGTCCGTCGCGACCGGCACGCCGACCGGCAGTGCTTCCGGTCGAGGCCTCGCCTTCGACCACGCGACCGAGGTGGCCCACCCGGACTACTACAAGGTGGAGCTCGCCGGCGGCCTCACCGCCGAGACGGCGCCCGCCGACCACGGCGGCGTCTACCGGTTCACCTTCCCCGCCTCCGCGAGCAAGGGGCACCTCGTCGTCGACACCGTCGACGACAACGGCACCTTCACGGTCGACGCGGCCTCCGGCACGATGACCGGCTGGGTCGACAACGGCAGCGGCCTGTCCGCGGGCCGGAGCCGGATGTTCGTCTACGGCACCTTCGACCGTCCCGCCACGGCCGTCGGCACCGCTCCGAACGGCCACGCCGGCACCCGCTACGCGACCTTCGACACGAGCACCGACAAGCAGGTCACGCTCAAGCTCTCGACGTCGTTCATCTCCCTCGACCAGGCGAAGAAGAACCACGCCCTCGAGCTGGCGAGCCGCGACTTCGACGCCGTGCGCGCTGCTGCGAAGGCCGCCTGGAACGCCCGCCTCGGCGTCGTCAGCGTCAAGGGCGCCAACGACTCGGAGCGCACGACGCTCTACTCCAACCTCTACCGCCTGAACCTCTACCCCAACAGCCAGTTCGAGAACACCGGCACGGCTGCTGCTCCGCACTACCAGTACGCGAGCCCCGTTGCGGGCAAGAGCGGTTCGGCCACCACGACGACGACGAACGCCGCCGTCAAGGACGGCAAGATCTACGTCAACAACGGCTTCTGGGACACCTACCGCACCGTGTGGCCGGCCTACAGCCTGCTCTACCCTGAGGTCGCGGCCGAGATCGCCGACGGCTTCGTGCAGCAGTACCGTGACGGCGGCTGGGTCGCCCGGTGGAGCTCACCCGGCTACGCCGACCTCATGACCGGCACGAGCTCCGACGTGGCGTTCGCCGACGCGTACGCGAAGGGCGTCAAGCTGCCCGACCCGCTCGCGGCATACGACGCCGCCGTGAAGAACGCGACGGTGCTCCCGACGTCGAGCGCGGTCGGACGCAAGGGTCTCGACACCTCCACCTTCCTCGGCTACACGAGCACCAACACGGGCGAGAGCGTGTCGTGGGGCCTGGAGGGCTTCGTCAACGACTTCGGCATCGGGACCATGGCGGCCAAGCTCGCCAAGGACCCGGCGACCCCGGAGGCGCGCCGCGCCCAGCTGGCCGAGGAGTCGAAGTACTTCCTCGAGCGGGCGACGCACTACGGCAACCTCTTCAACCCGAAGGTCGGCTTCTTCCAGGGACGCGCCGCCGACGGCAGCTTCCCGACGAGCTTCGACCCCGAGGACTGGGGCGGCGACTACACGGAGACGAACGCCTGGAACTTCGCCTTCCACGCCCCGTTCGACGGCAACGGCCTCGCCAACCTCTACGGCGGCCGGGACGCGCTCGCGAAGAAGCTCGACACGTTCTTCGCGACGCCCGAGACGGCGACCAAGCCCGGCGGCTACGGCGGCGTCATCCACGAGATGCTCGAGGCACGTGACGTCCGCATGGGCCAGCTCGGCCAGAGCAACCAGGTCAGCCACCACATCGCGTACATGTACGACTGGACCGGCCAGCAGTACAAGACGGCCGAGAAGGTCCGCGAGATCATGCGCCGCCTCTACGTCGGTGGCGAGATCGGCCAGGGCTACCCGGGCGACGAGGACAACGGCGAGATGTCCGCGTGGTACGTCCTGTCCTCGCTCGGCATCTACCCGCTGCAGGTGGGCTCGGCCAACTGGGCCGTCGGCTCCCCGAAGTTCGAGCAGGTGCGGGTCAAGCGCACGCAGGGCGACCTCGTCGTCAACGCGCCGGGCAACTCGGAGACGAACATCTACGTGCAGGGCCTGACCGTCAACGGCTCCAAGCACAAGAGCGTCTCGATCAGCCAGGACGAGCTCACCGGTCCGACCACGGTCGACTTCGCGATGGGTGCCAAGCCCTCCGACTTCGGCGCACGCGCCCAGGACGCCCCGCCGTCGCTGACGCAGGGCACCGAGGCGCCCCAGCCGCTCAAGGACGCGACCGGCCCCGGCCGCGGCACCGCGACGGCGACTGACCTCGCGTCTGGTGACGACGCCAAGGCGCTCTTCGACAACACGTCGCGCACCTCGGTGGCCTTCACCTCGGCCACGCCGTCGGTCACCTTCGCCCTGTCGGGCGTCGGCCAGCGGGCGAGCTGGTACACCGTCACCTCGGGACCGAAGGCCGGCGACCCGTCGGCGTGGCGCCTCGAGGGCAGCAAGGACGACGGCAAGACGTGGCAGACGCTCGACACGCGGACGGCCCAGGTCTTCCCGTGGCGGGTGCAGACGCGTCCGTTCGAGATCGCGCACACGGGCACGTTCACGACCTACCGCCTCGTGGTCACCGCCACGGCCGGTGGGGCGGCGCCCAACCTGTCCGAGCTCGAGCTGCTCACCGACGGCTCCAAGGCGCAGAACACCGGCATCAAGGTGTCGGCGGCCGAGCCGTTCGAGGTCGCCGAGGACACCGCGTGGTCGGGCACCGTCGCCACCTTCTCCGGTGGCGTCGGCCAGGGCCAGGACCCGTCGGCCACGGCCAAGGCGACCATCGCCTGGGGTGACGGCACGACCTCTGCCGGCACCATCGAGGCCGGTGACCTCGGCTCGTTCACGGTCCGCGGCTCGCACACGTGGGCCAAGCCCGGTCCGTACCAGCCCAAGGTGACCGTCACGACGGCCAACGACAGCGGCTCGGCCCTCGGTGCCGCGACCGTGCACCAGGCGTCCACACCGGCGTATGCCGCGGGGTTCGACTCCGTGTGCTTCGGCAACGTGGGTGACTCGGTCCCGTGCGACGGCGACCGGGCGGGCCTGTCCCGTGAGGCGCTCGTCGCCGCCGGGGGTGTCCCGGGCAAGCTGCTGACCGTGCCGGGCACGGACCTGCGCTTCTCGATGCCGGGCATCCCCGTCGGGGAGAAGGACAACGCCACCGGCGCGGGGCAGACCCTCCCAGTGACCCTGGCCCCCGGGGCGACGAAGCTGTCGCTCATCGGCACGGCGACGCAGAAGAACCAGGACACCACCGCCACGGTCAACTTCACCGACGGCTCGAGCACGAGCTACAAGGTGCAGTACGGCGACTGGTGCGGCTCGCCGCAGTTCGGCAACGTCGTCGCCATCCAGATGGCCTACCGCCTCAACGGGACGGGCACCGACGGCTGCCAGGTGAAGCTCTTCGCCACGGCGCCGCTCACCGTGCCGGACGGCAAGACGGTGCAGTCGGTGACCCTGCCGACGCAGACCGGTGACCCGAAGACGGCGGGCCGGATCCACGTCTTCGCGGTCGCCGACAACGGCTCGGCCCTCGAGGTCGCGCCAGGCGCCGACACCACGGCCAAGGCCGGGGCCGACACCGACGTCACGCTGGGCACGGCGAAGGGCGGCGTCCCGGCGTCGACCGGCTACACGGCCCTGGTCCAGTGGGGTGACGGCACCGTGACGGAGGACGCCACCGTGACGACCGCCCCGGACGGCACGGCGACCATCAGCGGCGGCCACGCCTGGGCCGCCGCCGGCACCTACACGGTGCGGGTGCTCGTGTCCGACTCCCGGTCCGACGTGCTCGCCTCGCTCCAGGTGAGCGTCGGGTAGCCGACCGGACGGTGCCGGGGACACGCCCCCCGCGCACCACCGACGACGGGCCACGGACCGGGTTGCGACACCCGGTCCGTGGCCCGTCGGCCGTGTCGGTCGGTGTCAGCCGAGGTTGTGGTCGAAGTCCATCCGGTGCGTGCCGTCCTCGTCGATGCGCAGGCGCACGGTGCCCTCGATGCCGGCCAGCTCGTCGGTGCCGCTGCCCGGCACGATGAGGCCGTACTCGTGGGCCCGGTCCTCGCCGCTCGTCGAGGCGGCGTGCACGAAGTTGAACGCGCCGCGGCGGCCGGCGACGGTGCCCTCGAAGGACTCCATCGCGACGTACGTGCCGACGCCCGAGCCCTGGTCGAAGGCCGACGTGAACTGGGTGACGCTGCGCCCGGCGACGTCGCCGGCATACGTCTTGCGCATCCGGAGGTGGCCGGTGGGCAGAGCCGTCGTCACGTCGGGGACGAAGTCGGTGACGTCGAAGTCGGACGTCGTGAAGGTCGAGGTGCTCAGCATGCTGCGACGCTAGCGAGCCGAATGCCGTTGGGCTAGAACGTTCCCGACGGTCAGAGGGTGCGGACGCGGTTTGCCTCACCGGTCCCGTCGTTCGCCGTGCTCCCGCCGCCGGGCGTGGAGGAGTCCTGCTGGACCGGGCGCCGTCGTCAGGACGGCGTCAAGATCGCGTCAGGATGGGGTCGAACCCGTGACGGCGCGCCCTCGGCGGGTGTTGCGTGGAGTCATGACCACTGACTGGCTCGCCACGCACCGTGCGCTGACGCGGTGGGGCGCCCTGCTCCTACCGGTCGTCGTGGGTGCCGTGCTCGCGCTGCTCCGCGACCCCCTCGACCCGAGCACCGCGGCGATGGTGCTCGTGCTGCCCGTCGTCGCGGCCGCCGCCACGGGCGACCGGGTCGCGGGTGTCCTCGCCGCCCTCGCCGCCGCCGGCAGCTTCGACTTCTTCCTGACCGAGCCGTACTACTCCCTCTCGATCCACCGCCAGGCCGACCTCGAGCTCGCGGTCGCGCTCGTCGTCGTGGGTCTCGCGGTGACGGAGATCGCCCTCTGGGGCCGGCGCCAGCAGGCGGTGGCCCAGCGGCGGGAGGGCTACATCTCGGGCCTGACCCACCTGCTCGACCTGCCGCCCGACACGACCGAGCAGGCCCGCTCCGTCGCCATCGCGAGCGCCATCACGACGGTGCTCGGGGCCGACCGCTGCACGTGGGACCCGGGCCACCCGCGCTGGAACGACGCCGTGGTCGACGCCGACGGCCAGGTCATGTCGGGAGGACGCCGCCTGCCCGTCGAGCGCGTCGGGCTCCCCACCGACGGCTACGCGGCCGTGGTCGTGCGGCGCGGCGAGCAGGTGCTGGGCCACTTCCGGGTGACGGCCTCGACGCACGTCGTGCGGCCCACCGCCGAGCAGCTGCGGGTCGCGGTGCTGCTCGCCGACCGGATGGCAGTCGGCGGTCGCGCCGGGTCCGACCGCACCTGAGCTCTCCTGGCTCTCGAGGCCCGTACGCCGCAGCCCGCCACCGAGGAGGGGATGGCGGGACGCGGCGCACGGGAGCGGGAGCGCCGGACCGGCATCGTTGGCGACCCGAACGCAACCCCTGAGTAACCTAGGGGCCCGCGGGCGGCCGGTGGGTAAAGAGTCGGTCAGGAAATCCTGTCAGCCCGCTGGGAGCTGCGGGGTCGGTGTGCGGCGTCAGTCGACCTGCGACCGGAGCCAGGCGATGTCGGCCGTCTGCCCCTCGAGGCCTCCGGGCGTCTCGCACACGACGGGCGCCCCGGCAGCGCGGATGACCCCCGCGAGCGCCTCGCCGGCGATGTGTCCCGACCCGAAGTTCGTGTGCCGGTCGGCGCCGGAGTCGAACTCGTCGCGCGAGTCGTTGGCGTGCACGAGGTCGATGCGGCCGGTGATGGCGCGCACCTCGTCGACGACGGTGCCGAGGTCGTTGCCACCCGCGTGGGCGTGGCAGGTGTCGAGGCAGAAGCCGACCTGGTCGCTGCCGGACGCCGATCCGATGGCGTCCCAGAGTCGGGCGATCGCCTCGAGCCGACGGGCCATCGCGTTGTCGCCGCCCGCGGTGTTCTCGATGAGGAGCGGGACCGGCAGGTCGAGACCGTCGATGCACTTGCGCCAGTTGTCGAAGCCCTTGGCGGCGTCCTCGTCGGCGCCGAGGTGGCCGCCGTGCACGATGACCCCCTTGGCCCCGATCTCGGCGGCCGCGGTCAGGTGCTGCTGCAGCAGCTTGCGCCCGGGGATGCGGATGCGGTTGTTGAGGCTCGCGACGTTGATCGGGTAGGGCGCGTGGACGTAGAGGTCGACCCCCGCGGCCTCGGCGTCGGCCTTGAGCGCGGCCGCGCCACCCGCATACGAGACGACCGGTCCCTTGTAGCTCTGCGGGTCGCCGAGGAAGAGCTGCGAGAGGGAGGCGCCGCGCGCCTTCGCCTCGGCGATGGGGTCCTCCTGGTCGACGTGAGCACCGATGTGTAGAGCCATGTCGCCAGCGTATGCCGCGTGGCCGACACCGCTTCGGCCGCCGTCGGACGCGTCACCTGGCGAGACGACTTGCATAACCAGCCCTTATGTCGTCAATAATGTGTGGATGAGTTCCTTGCGCTTCCCCGCCGTCGTCGACGATGTCACCGTGCGACTCATCGCCGCCGTCGTCCTCGTCGTGGGCGTCATCGCACTGGCCACCTCGCAGTGGTGGCTGTATGCCGTCCTCGCCGTCGACTTCTCCCTGCGGGCCGCGTTCGGACCCTCGGCCAGCCCCATCGCCCGGCTCGTGCAGCGGTGGATCCGACCCTCCGTCCCGGCGCCGAAGCGGCCCACGGCCGGCGCGCCCAAGCGGTTCGCGGCGACCATCGGCGCCGTCATGACGGTCGCCGCGACCGCGCTCTGGGTGCTGAGCCTCGTCACCGGGTCGTCCGGCGCCGTCGTCGGGGTCGTCGTCATCGGCGCCGTCATGGTGGTCTTCCCGGCGCTCGAGTCGATCTTCGGCATCTGCGTCGGCTGCATCGCCTTCGCCGGTCTCATGCGCCTCGGCGTCATCCCCGAGGAGGTCTGCCTCGAGTGCGCCGACATCACCAAGCGCCGCGAGCGGATCCTCGCCGAGCGTGCGGAGCGCCAGGCCGCCTGAGGCGCCCGAGCAAACGGGTCCGACTCAGCCGGCTGCGGCCCGCAGCTTCTGGAGCAGCGGCTGCGCCGCCTCGTCGAGGAAGCGCTCCTGGGCGTCCCCGCCGACCTGCACGAGGGCGATGTCGGTGAAGCCGGCCTCCCAGTAGGCGCGGACCGACTCGACGATCCTGTCGAGGTCGGGGCCGCACGGGATCGACTCGGCGACGTCCTCGGGACGGACGAACTGCGTCGCCCCGGAGAACCCGGCCGGGGTGGGCAGGTCGGAGTTGACCTTCCACCCACCGGCGAACCAGCGGAACTGCTCGTGGGCGCGCTGGACGGCGGCCTCCTCGTCGGGGTCCCAGCAGATCGGGATCTGGCCGATGGCGCGGGCGCCGGAGCCGATGCGCTCGGCACCCTCGGTGCGGTTCCACGTGTCGACGAGCTCGGCCTCGGGCTGCACGGCGATCATGTGGTCGGCCAGCGGGGCGAGCCGCTCGATCGACATGTCGCCGCTCACCGCGACCGCGACCGGCACGAGGATGTCGGGCAGGTCCCAGACGCGTGCGGAGTCGACATCGAAGTACTCCCCGTGGTGGGTGACGAGGTCGCCGGAGTGCAGCTTGCGGATGATCTCGATCGCCTCGGCGAGCATCTCCTGACGCGTGACGACGCCCGGCCAGCCCTCGCCGACGACGTGCTCGTTGAGGCTCTCGCCGCTGCCGAGACCGAGGGTGAAGCGGCCGTCGGCGAGCAGCTGGAGCGTCGCGGCCTTCTGGGCGATGACGGCGGGGTGGTAGCGCATCGTCGGGCACGTCACGTAGGTCATGAGCTCGACCCGTTCGGTGGCGTGCGCCACGGCGCCGAGCACCGACCAGGCGTAGGGCGCGTGGCCCTGCTCGGTGAGCCACGGCGAGTAGTGGTCGCTGGAGACCTCGAAGTCGAAGCCGGCAGCCTCCGCTCCCACCGCCCAGCGCACGAGGTCCTTGGGGCCGCTCTGCTCGGTCATCAGGGTGTATCCGAAGTTCGTCACGTACGGGTCGTACCCACTCGTGCCGTCTTGCGTGTACAAGGTCTGTCCACAGTTGTGGACAGACGTGTGGACAGGTGCCGGCGCTGGGGGCGGCCGGTCAGTCGGTCCGGTGCGAGCCGAGGAAGCGGCGGATGGCCTCGCGGGGGCGGTCGCGCAGCTCGGCGCCGTGCGTGAAGGCGGCGAGGTCGTAGTCGAGCTCCCCGAGGACGTGCGCCGTGCGCTGCGTCATCCGGAAGTCGGTGCAGAAGGCCTTGACCGGCCAGCGCAGCCCCACGACGTTGAAGATCGCGTCGCCGGTGATGAGGGTGCGCGACTCCTCGTGGAGCAGCGAGACGTGACCGGGGGAGTGGCCCGGGGTGTGCACGACGCGCAGTCCTCCCGCGACCGGCAGCACCTCGCCGTCGGTCATCTCGCGCTCGACGGCGAGCGGCTCGAAGTCGCGGCCCGGTCGCGAGAAGCGCTCGAAGAGCCGTCCGAGCAGGAAGCTCCGGTCCCGCGGTGGTGAGGACCCCTCGGCGGCGTAGGCCGCGTCGTCGTGGTGGACGGTGAAGCCGCGTCCCGTCTCGCGCGCGACGTGCGCCGCGCCTCCGGCGTGGTCGGGGTGGGCGTGCGTCAGCACCTGGCGCGTCACGTCGGAGGGGGCGGAGCCGATGGCGCCGAGCGCCGCCAGGACCTTGGGTCCCGAGCTCTTCACCCCCATGTCGACGAGCGTCACCTGGCCGTCGTCGTCACGCAGGATGAAGCCGTTGACGAGGTCGCGCACGAGCGGGATGCGCCAGACGTTCGGCGCGAGCGGAACCACGAGCTCCTTGGCCATGGCCCGACCCTAGTGCCGGGCGGCGTCGGCCGCCGCTGCTGTCGAGGGTCGCCGTCGAAGGCCACGGTCGGGGGTGACAGGACGGCGCGGGGTGGGTAGGAGCCGAGGGTGGCGCTCGACGCCACCCCAGACGCCGAACACCACCGAGCGCCCCCCACCCGGGGCGACCAGAGGAGGGCCCCATGGCCAAGCGAGTCGCATTTCTCGTCGCGAGCGAAGGCATCGAGCAGGTCGAGCTGACCGACCCGTGGAAGGCCGTCACCGACGCCGGTCACGAGGCCGTCCTCGTCAGCCCCGAGTCCGGCGAGGTCCAGATGTTCAACCACCTCGACAAGGGCGACACCAAGTCCGTCGACGTGACCGTCGCCGACGCCAAGGTCGATGACTTCGACGCCCTCGTGCTGCCCGGCGGCGTCGCCAACCCCGACAACCTGCGCACCCACGAGGGTGCCGTGGCCCTCGTGCGCGACTTCGTCGCGTCGGGCCGCCCGGTCGCCGCGATCTGCCACGCGCCGTGGACCCTGATCGAGGCCGACGTCGTCAAGGGCCGCCGCATCACGTCCTGGCCGAGCCTGCAGACCGACCTGCGCAACGCGGGCGGTGAGTGGGTCGACGAGTCGCTCGTCGTCGACGGAAACCTCATCACGAGCCGCAACCCCGACGACCTGCCGGACTTCTGCGGCGCCGTCGTCGAGGCGCTCGACCACGGATCTGCTGCCGCGACGTCGGCTCCGTCGGCCTGACCGGCGCTCGACCGGCCGCGCCTGCGGCCCCATGATCGGCCGCCCCTCCCGGACCCCTGCCGGGAGGGGCGGTCTCGTGTCCGGACCCCTTGCCGCTCAGCCGAACCCGTGCTGCGCGAGGGGGTGGAGCAGCTCGCGCTCCTCGTAGGCGAGGTGTGACAGGAGCGTGTCGGTGAGCAGGTCCAGGGCGCGTTGGATCTCGTCGAGGGCCTCGCCCCCGGACCGGCCGTACGCGTCGGTCCCGACGAGCCCGACGAGCGCGTCGTCGACCTGCTCGAGCACGTCGGCGATGACGTGGTGCTCCTCCTCGAGGCGGTCGATGACCGGCCCGAGGTCGGGCTGGGCTCCGCGCAGGTGGACGAAGATGCTCCGGTCCTCGAGGGTGTGGTGTCCCGTGACGAGCCGGCAGTACGTCTCGCAGTAGGCGCCGAGCGTCCAGTTGTTCTGCCGCATGGCCATCGTGTTGATGACCGACCGTGCGGCCCCGGTCGACATCGCCCCGCGCCGCACCTGGCCGACGATGTCGCGCAGCTGGGCGAGCTCGCCCCGGAGGTGGTCGTGCACGTCGACGAGGTGCTGGGGCACGGCCTGCTGGGCCGGGGTGTATGCCGTGTCGCCGGGTCTCGCGGTCACCGGGCGGTCGTCCTCGCGCCAGGGGAGCGTCGGGCTGAGCCGCACCCCGTCGTCGGGTGTCGCGACCACGGCGAGCGGCGAGCCCTCGGCGTGCACCGGGGTGGCCTGCTGGACCACGGACACCGAGTCCCGTTGCGGCCGGGAGGCGACGGCCGGCTCGGAACCCCTTGCGCGGCGGGCGCGTTCGGCGTCGACGAGGTCACGCACGGCTGAGGCGACCTCCACGGCATACCGGCGCAGCACGTCCGGGTCGTCGGTCCCGAGGACGTAGGTGCTCATGCCCTCGGTGAGGGTCAGCTCGGCCAGCTGCTCGGCCCACGCGTCGGCGGTGCCGCGCAGGAAGCCGCTGCCGGTGCCGAACGACCCGAAGACGTTGTACATCCGTCGGATCGCCTGCGGTCCCCGGCCTGCGTGCTCGGCGGCCTCGTCGATGACGGCGTTCATCCCGGCGAGGGCTTCAGGGTCGGCGTAGCCCATGCTCGGCAGCCACCCGTCGGCAAGCCGGCCCGTGACGCGGAGCATCCGTGGCCGGTAGGCGCCGAGCCAGATGCCGACCGGGTGCACGGGGAACGGGCCGGCGTGCATCCCTGCGACGGAGTAGTGCTCACCCTGCACCGTGACCGACCGTGCCCCGGGGTGGTCCGGGTCCTGACCCCACGCCCCGCGGATGACCCGGATCGCCTCGACGAGCGCGTCCACCGCCTCCCTCGGTGTGCGGCGCTCACCGCCGGCGGCGACGATCGCGTCCCAGAAGGCGCCGGTGCCCAGGCCCAGCTCGGCCCGGCCGCCGCTGATGACGTCGAGGGTGGCCACCTGCTTGGCGAGCCCGGCGGGCGGTCGCAGGGGCAGGTTGGCGACGTTGGCGGCGACCCGGATCGCGCTCGTGCGGGCGGCCACGGCGGTCAGCAGCGTGGAGGTGTCGAGGTGCTTGGCGTTGTAGGGGTGGTCCTGGACCGTGAAGAGGTCGAGGCCCACGACGTCGGCGAGCTGGGCCAGCTCGAGGGTCTCGTGCACCCGGGAGACCTCCGGGCTCGCGAACACCCCGAACTGCAGCTCGTGCCCATAGTCCATGCGGTCAGCGTGGCATACGCTCCCGCTCATGAACGGGGACGACGCTGCCGTCGAGGCGCTGCGGGCGCTCATCCGCATCCCTACCGTCTCGGACTGGGACCCCGCCAAGGAGGACCGCGCCGTCTTCGAGACCCTCCTCGCCGAGCTGCGGGCGCGCTTCCCGCGCCTGCACTCGACGTGCGAGGTCGAGCGGATCAGCGGCGACGCCCTCCTCGTCCGGTGGCCGGGGCTCACGCGCGAGGCACCGGTCGTGCTCATGGCCCACCTCGACGTCGTGCCCGTGGACGACCCGTCGGTCTGGACGCACCCGCCCTTCGCCGGTGAGCTCGTCGACGGGCACGTCTGGGGCCGTGGGGCGCTCGACTGCAAGGGCTCGCTCGTCGCGACGTGCCAGGCGGTCGAGGACCTCATCGAGGACGGGGTGACCCCCGGCCGGGACGTGTGGCTCTCGTTCGGCTGCAACGAGGAGGTCTCGGGTCGCGCCGCCAAGGACGCGGTCGCGATCCTGCGCGACCGGGCCGTCGAGCCGTGGTTCGTCGTCGACGAGGGCGGCGCCATCGTCCAGGGGGCGCTCCCGGGCGTCGCCGCGCCGATGGCCGTCGTCGGCGTCTCGGAGAAGGGGACGGTCGACGTCGAGCTCGTGGCGCGCGGGGACGGTGGCCACGCCTCCGCTCCGCGACGCATGGGCGCGACGAGCCGGCTCGCCCGGGCGATCCTGCGGCTCGAGCGCAGGCCCTTCCCCAGCCACCTGCCCGACGCCACCGTCGACATGCTCGAACGCGCCGGTGCCCACGCGCGGATGCCGTATGCCGCGGTCTTCGGTCACGCGCGCCGGCTGCGGCCCGTGCTCTCCCGGGTGCTGCCGCGACTCGGTCACGAGACGGCCGCGCTGACGAGGACGACCGTCGCGGTCACGCAGCTCTCGGGCTCCCCGGGAGCCAACGTCATCGCCGCCACCGCGCGGGCCCACGTCAACATGCGGGTCATGGTCGGAGAGACGGTGGCCGGGGCCATCGCGCGAATCCGCAGCACCGTCAAGGACCCCCACGTCGAGGTCACCCTCGTCAGCGGCGACGAGCCCAGCCCGGTGTCGCCGACGGACGACACGGCATACGCCCTCCTCGAGTCGACGCTGGCGGACGTGTTCCCGGGGACGGTCGCCGTGCCGTACGTCATGCTCGCGGCCACGGACTCACGGCACTTCCACCGCGTCTGGCCGCGGGTCTACCGCTTCACGCCGTTCCGCATGACCGACGCGCAGCGGGCCTCGATCCACGGCGTGGACGAGCGCATCGGCGTGGACGACCTCCTCGACGGCGTGCGGTGGTACCGCCGCCTCCTCGAACAGCTCTGACGCCGAGCACCCCACAGCGAGAACAGGATCCGCATGTCAGACAGCACGGCCGTCTCCGACGCGGCCCGGGCCGTGGCCCGCAGCCCGATCACCAAGGTCGTCGGCTTCCTCATCTGCGTCGAGCTCGCCAGCGGTGTGCTGCAGGGCTACTACACGCCGATCTTCACCGACATCGCCCGGCACCTGTCGATCAAGGACGCCGACGTCAACTGGTTCGAGGCGGCCCAGCTCATCGTGTCGGCGCTCGTCGTCCCGCTCCTCGCGCGGCTCGGCGACCTCATCGGGCACCGCAAGGTGCTGCTGCTCTCGACGGTGGTCACGGCGCTCGCCTCCTGGGGCGTCGAGTTCGCGCCGAGCTTCGGGCTCTTCCTCGTCGCGTGGGCGATCCAGGGCTTCTACGTCGTGTGGCTGCCGATGGAGGTGGCGATCATCCACCGCCGCACCGGCGGCTCCGAACGGCGCGTGCGCGGCGCCGCCGGGCTCCTCGTTGCCGGGCTCGAGCTCGGCGTCATCGCCGGTGCCCTGACGAGCGGTGCGCTGGCCGAGTCGCTCGGCATGACGGCTCTGCTCGCCCTCCCGGCCGTCGTCGTGACGCTGGCGCTCGTCGCGATCTGGTTCGGGGTCGAGGAGTCACCCGTGCTCGCCCACGGGACGGTCGACTGGCGTGGCTTCTGGCTCGTCACGCTCGCCCTCGCGCTCGTGATGGGTGGTCTGGTCATGGTGCGCGTCGTCGGTCCCGGCAGTCCCTGGCCATGGCTGCTCGTCGTCGCGGGTGGTGCGGCGCTGGTGCCCTTCGCGCGGGTCGAGCTGGCTCACCCGGAGCCGCTCGTCGACCTGCGGATCCTCGGGGCGCGCGGGCAGTGGCCCGTGCAGGCGACGGCCTTCCTCTTCGGGGTCTCGGTGCTCGGCGCCCAGATTCCGCTGTCCACCTTCGCGCGCACCGACCCGGCCGTGACGGGCTACGGGCTCGGCGCCTCCGCCGGCAAGGTCTCGATCATCATCGGCGGCTACGTGCTGTCCCTCGCGGTCGGGGCCCTGCTACTGCACCTGCTCGCGCACCGCACCGGGACGCGGGTGGCGATGGTCGTCGCGGCGCTGCTCGTCGCGGTGGGCTACCTGCTCTTCCTGCCGTTCCACGCCAGCCTCGCGCAGACGATGACCAACATGGTCATCGCCGGCCTGGGCTCCGGGGCCCTCGTGGCCGGTCTGCCGACCGCCGCCGCGGCCCAGGCGCCGCCCACGCACACCGGCCTGACCACGGGGATGACCAACACCACCAAGACGATCGGCGGTGCGTTCGCCTCGAGCGTCTTCGCGATCGCGCTGGCCTCGACCGGCTCGGTCGACTCGGAGGCGACGGCGCACGCCTCACTGTCGGGCTACCTCACCGTCTGGGCGATCTGCGGTGTCACCGCCCTCGTCGCGGCTCTCTTCCTGGCGGTGGTCCGCGACACCGGCAGGCGCGAACCCACCCCCGCACCGGCCTGAACCCACCCCGTGGGTCCGTGCGTGGTGGTGTCATGGAGCCATGCAGCTGCCCAAGCACTCCGACGAGGCCAAGGCCCACTTCCGGTCGCTGGTGAAGGACGCTCCGGGTGTGGAGGTCAAGCCGATGTTCGGCAGCCTCGGGGCGTTCGTCAACGGCAACATGTTCGCCGGGCTCTTCGGCGCCGACGTCGGCGTCAAGCTCGACCCGGCCGGGCTGGAGGAGCTGAGGGCCCTGCCGGGCAGCGGGCCCTTCGGTCCCGAGGGCCGACCCATGGGTGGCTACCTGTCGCTGCCCGCCGCGCTCGACGACGCCGCCCGGTCCGCGTGGCTCGACCGCGCCCGCGACCACGTGGCCACCCTGCCGCCGAAGGTCCACAAGCCGAGCGCCCGCCGGACGCCCAAGCCCTAGCCGCAAGCCCCGGCGCTAGCCGCAAGCCCCGGCGCTAGCCGCAAGCCCCGGCGCTAGCCGCAAGCTCAGGCCCCAGCCGGACCCCCAGGCGCCAGCCAGGCGCCCGCCAGCCGGGCACCCGGGAGCCAGCCGCGGCGCCTCGGCCACGGTCGCCCGGGGTCGCCCGGGGTCGCCCGGGGTCGCCTGGGGTCGCCTGGGGTCGCCCGGTGGCGCCCGCGCCGGCTCAGGCTCCCAGTCGAGGCGACGCCCCGAGCTGGGCCCGGTCCGCCGCCGTCCGACCGGAGTGCCAGCCCTCGGCGTCACGCGCCGCGCTGACCCTGGTCTGACGCACCTCGGGGAACCACGTGCCGAGGGCCTCGTCGACCTGCTCGGCCCGAGCCGCGAGGAGCGGGACCAGCTCTCGTCCGCCCGCGTTGGCTGCGAAAGCGGCCTCCTCCTCCCGGGCCGTGGCCTCGTGCAGCCGCTCGCCGATGCGGTCGGCGAACGCCGCGAGGAACGACTGCCGGAAGGAGCGGGTGCGGCTGCCCCCGTGCAGCGTGCTGCGCGAGCCCGCGGCGGCGAGCGTGCGCGTCGCCTGGACGAGCAGCGAGGTGAAGAGCAGCTCGACCGCGTCGAGGTCGGCCTCGAAACCGACGACCGTGCCGAAGCCCAGCTCGCGCGACCAGACCATGCGGCACCGGTTGGCGGAGACCACGGCCTGCAGCAGCACGGCCTTGGGGCCGTCGTACGGGTTGTCGATGCCGATGCGTCTGCCCCGCGGGCCGTCCCGGTCGGTGCGGTCGGCCCGCTGCGTCAACAGGGCTGCGTCGATGCTGTGGCGCGCCATGAGCGACTGGGCGCCCGCGGTGAAGGTGGCGGCCTCGGCCTCGAACGTCGTCGACTCCGCCTTGGCCAGGAGCATGCGGACGCGGCTGAGGATGCGCTCGTCGACCGCTGCCGCACCGGCCGCCTCCGGCTGGCCAGGACCGGGCAGAGCCTCTCCTGGCACGGGCGTCAGGTGCTCGAGCGTCGGCAGGCGTGCCAGCAGGTGCAGCACGGTGATGACCTGCGACACGAGCGTGAACCAGTCGGTGCCGGCTGCCCGGCGCGCCTCGATCCAGGTGGTCGACCGTGGCCCCGGCGGTCGGTCGTCCACCTCGCGCAGCTGGGCCAGCCACCTGGCGTCGACCGTCGCCGGCGCATACTGCCCCAGCTCGTGGGCCATGACGTCGACGACCACGCCCTGCTCCGGCGCACCGAGACGGCGGCCGACGAGGCGGTGGAGGTCGGCAGGCTGCCAGCCGATCTGCCAGGCGTGCGTGGTGGCGGTCGTGGTGGAGTCGAGAAGCGTCAGCACCGCCGCGCGCCGGGTGCTCGGTGAGGCACAGAGGGCAGCCATCGTGGCGGCCACGAAGTCGAGTCCGTGCTCGTCCCAGTGGTCGAGCGCGTCGAAGGCCTCGGTCAGGAGTCCGTGGAGGGCGCTGCGCGTCTCCTCATCCGATGCCGGACCCTCGAACGCGGCCTGGGTGCGCGGGTCGCAGGTGCTGCGCTCCGTGCCCTGCCGCTGTCTGCGACGTGCCTTGCCCATGTGTCCTCCTCGGGTCGAGTCACCATGCTGTCACCCGACCGCGCCGACTCCCGACCGCCGTCGCGGTCGGTGGACGAGCAGGCTTCGCCCTCGAGGGGTGTGGACAACGGTGGTCTCATGGGGAGGTGACCCAGAGAGAACCGGACACCCACGCAGAGCTGCGCGAGCTCGTGGGCGACGAGGCGGGTGTGGAGCTGCGGCCGATGTTCGGCACCCTCGCTGCCCTCGTGGACGGACACGTCTTCTCCGTCGCCACGGCCGACGCCGTCGGGGTGAAGCTCGGCCCCGAGGCCCTCGACGACCTGGGGGCCCTGCCCGGTTCGGGCATGCTCATGATGGGTCGTCGCCGGATGTCGGCGTACCGCGCCCTCCCGCCGGACCTGCCGGCCGGCGAGCGCCGCGCATGGCTCCGCCGGGCGCGCGACCACGTCTCGGGCCTGCATCACTGACCGTCGACAGCGAGAACCACGGGTGCGGTGGGGACGGCGGCGCTCCCGGCCACGAGCGGCAACACCTCATCGATCTTGCAGCGGCCTGCCAGAACCTCAGGTCACAATGATCGGCAAGGAGAGCCGGCAAACGCATCGCCCAGATGCCCCGGCTCGGCGTCTGTGCTGCGGATCAGGGGGATGGCTGTGACTGCTGCGCCGGTGCGCGACGTCGTCGTCACCTCCTCGCCCCGGTCCGCCTCCCCGCTTCGTGCCGCCGGCACGCGTGTCCTGCCGTGGCTGCTGGCGCTCGGGGCCGTGTGCGTCGCGATGGTGCAGACCGGCGTCCCGCTCCTCGACGTGCTGCGCTACGGCGCCTACCTCGTGCTGGGGTTGGCGCTGCCCGGCACGCTGGTGCTGCGCAGCCTGGTCCGGCAGCGACGCTCGCTGGTCGAGGATGCGACCCTCGGGACCGTCGTCGGCTGCGTCATCGAGCTGGTCGCGCTCGTGCTGACCTCCCTGCTCGGTGTGCAGCACTGGCTGCGCGTCTGGCCGGCGCTCGTCGTCCTCGTCTTCGTCGCGGTGCCCCGGCTGCGCCGGCACTGGCGGCGGGTGCCGGGCGAGACGGTGACGATCCTGCCCCGGCTCTGGCACTGGGGGATCGCCCCGGCGGCCGCCCTCAGCGCGGTGGGTGCCGTGCGGACGCTCGGCGTCTACCGACTCCCGCCGGCGGACGGCTCCTACTACCAGGACCTGCTCTGGCACCTCGGGATCGTGCACTCCATCACGAGGTCCATCCCGCCAGAGATCCCGCAGGTCAGTGGCGAGCTGCTGCGCTACCACTGGTTCTCGCACGCCCAGATGGCGGCAGGCGGCCTCGTCTCCGACGTGCCGGACGCGACCATCCTCCTGCGCCTGTGGCCGGCCGCCTTCACCGTGCTGGCGATCCTCGCGGCCGCGACCCTGGCCCGTGAGCTGTCCGGCGTCTGGTGGACCGGGCCGGTCGCCGGCTGGATCATCGCGATCGTCGGCGTGGCGCAGATCCTGCCCGTCACGGCATACGTCAACGCCCTCAGCCTGCTGAGCTTCTCGCAGACCTACGTCGTCGTCATCGCGCTCGCCACCGCCACCCTCACGGTCCGGGCCTTGCGCGGCGAGCGGCTCGGAGCGGGGTGGATCCTGGTGGGCGGCATGCTCGTGCTCGCGAGTGGCTCCAAGCCCACTGCGGTGCCGGTGCTGGTCGCGGGCGCCGCTGCTGTCCTCGTCGTCGGGCTGATCGTCAACCGCTCCTGGGTGCGGCCTGCCCTGATCCTGCTCGGCATCGGTGCCGTCATCCTGCCGGTGTCCTCGCGACTGGTCTCGGGCAGCGACTCCGGCTCGAAGCTGAGCCTCTTCGACTTCATGGAGTGGGTCCGGCTCTACCACCAGCTCACCGGGGCGCCGTTCAGGCCCGCGGCCGGCCCGATCCTCCCCGAGGGCGTCGCCGACCTCTCGACCCGGTCGGTCGAGGTGCTCGCGCTCGTGCTCGTCACGCAGTTCGTGCCGCTCGCCGCGGTGCTCGCCTCTGCCGTCGCCTTCCGTCACCGTCGCGTGCGCAAGGACCCCGCCGCGTGGTTCCTTCTCGGCATCATCGGCTCGGGAGTGACCGTCTACCTCGTGCTGTCGCACCCAGCCCTCAGCCAGCTCTACTTCCTCTCCCTCGCGGTGGCCTTCTTCGGACCCGTCCTCGCCTGGGCGATGGCAGCAGCCGTCGAGCGAGTCCCGGCTCGCCGCGCGGTCCGGGCCGGTGTCGTCGCCGGCGGCGTGGCGCTCGGCTGGGCGACTGCCCTCGTCGCCCTGCACGCCTCGCCCTCCGTGGCGTCCGGGCAGGAGCACAGCCTGGAGGCGTGGACCCGGGCGATCCTCGTGCCGATCGGGGTGGTCCTCGCCGTGGCCGTCGTCGGCGGGGTGGCCGTCGTCGTGCTGCGGCGGTTCGGTCGGCTGCCCGCCCACGTCGGAGTCGCGCTGCTCGTCCCCGCGGCGATCCTGGGTGCGCCGCTGGCCACCTCGGCACCGCCCGTCCTCGAGGGGATGCAGGCGTTCGTCCGTGGGGACGCGCTACCGGTGGTCGGGGGGCTGCCCCTGCCCGAAGGAGGCGGCGCGGCCCTCGACTGGCTGGCCACCCACACGCCGGAGGACGCCGTGGTGGCGACGAACCGGCACTGCGCCTCCGGGGTCCAGCGTGACCGGTGCCCCTCGCTCGCCTTCTACGTCAGCGGCCTCGGCGGCCGACAGACCATCCTCGAGGGCTGGGGCTACACGAGCCCCGTGGGCGGGCTCCAGGTCGCCACTCGCTGGCCCGAGCGACTCGCCGACAACGACGCGCTCTTCATCGACCCGACGGCGGCCGGCTTCGCCAAGCTCGAGCACCAGTTCGGCCTCGGCTGGCTCGTCGCGGACACGTCTTCCGGACCGGTCTCCCCCCGGATCACGCAGTACGCCACCCCGCGGTTCCACGCCGGCACCGTCACGGTCTACGAGGTCGACGGCCGGCCGGGGCGCCAGTAGGACGCGACCGGTCCAGAGGGGCGGCGCAGGCTGGTCTCAGAAGACGGGAAGCTCGCCCTCGCCGGGAGTGACGCGGCGTTCGGACTCGTCGATGGGCACGTCGTCGATGCTCGCCTCGCGGCGACGCATGTAGCCGAGGTCGTCGAACTCCCACTGCTCGTTGCCGTAGGACCGCCACCACTGCCCGCTCGCGTCACGCGACTCGTACTGGAAGCGGACGGCGATGCGGTTGCCGGAGAAGGACCAGAGGTTCTTGCGCAGGCGGTAGTCGAGCTCGCGCTCCCACTTGCCCGTGAGGAACTCGACCACGGCAGCCCGACCGACGACGTGTTCGCCGCGGTTGCGCCACTCGGTGTCCTCCGTGTACGCCCCCGCTACACGCTCGGGGTCGCGGGTGTTCCACGCGTCCTCGGCTGCCTGCACCTTCTGGAGCGCCGTCTCCTCGGTGAAGGGCGGCAGGGGAGGTCGTGGATCCATCGTGGGCTCCTCGCGTTGCGGCAGCAGTCAGCCAGTCGGTCGAGTCGGTTCGGTCGGCCCAGACTACGACGGGCCGGACGACCCCGGCGGGGCTCGACGATCCGGGCGGCGGACGTGCGCCCACCGGAGTGCCTCAGAACGGTGGGGGTGCCTCGTCAGGGCGGGGAGGCCCGGCGTCCGCAACGGGCAGGGGGACTCCCTCTCGCCAGTCCTTGGGGAGCGTGACATAGGTGCGACCGGTCAGCGTCGTCCATCCGAGTCCGCCGTCGGCGACGGGCGCAGAGGCCCACACGCCGTCCGTCTTCGCGTTGTGGTGCCAGCGGTGCTTGGCGTGGAGGTTGGCGACCGACGTCTCACCCCTCGGCCACGGCGTCTCGTGGTCGAGGTCGCACCGGGTCGCGACGACCTCGCAGCCGGGACCGCGGCACCGGCCGTCGACCGCCTCGACGTGCTCGACCATCGCTGCGGTCGGCCGGTAGGTGAGCGTGGGTCGGCTCAGGGCCTCGCCGGTGCGCAGGTCGACCGGCAGGGTGCGCCAGACCGACCCGGGACGCGTCATGATCTCGCGGGCGTGGGCGGCGGTGACCCAGCCATGGCCGGGCAGCTCGCACGCCGCGTCGGACAACCCGGTCGCGACCTCGAACGGCACGACCAGCCAGACCAGCCCGGCCGGCTGGCCCGTCGCGGCAGCACCCGGTCCGTGAGGGGCGGAAGAAGGATGTCCGGCCCCCGGGGTCGCCGGCGCTCCGGTCCAGGAAGGTCGGCGCTCGCCGTCGCGCCGTCCGCCCGCGCCCGCGGCGCGGACATCTGCGGCACCGTCGCTGGCCGGCCTCATGGTCGTGGTGTCGCCCGTGGTGCTCGGCCGGCCGGACGTCGTGTGGTCGGCCGGGGTGCTGCTCGAGGGGCTCACCGCAGTGCCGGTCGTGTGGTCGGTCGTGTGGTCCGTCGTGCGGTCGGTCGGCGGGTGCGCTTGGGCGCCGGCCTGCGCCGCCTCGAGGTGCTGTCGCAGCAGTGCCTCCGTGGCGAGGTCGCAGCGCAGCTGGTCGAGGGTGCGGGGATCGCCGGCACCGCGCGCCGCTCGGGCCTGCTCGTCGAGCCGGTCCATGACCGCGGCGACCGCGTCGGCGTCGGTGACGAGGGTGAGGCAGCCCATCCCGTCGGCAGTGAGACGACCGAACACGCCCCGCCGTGACCGCGCGTGCGCGTGACGCTCACCGGACCCCCGCGTGTCGACGGAGGCGATCGCCCGTCGCAGCCGGGTGACGAACGTGCGTTGTGCGATGACCCGGCCGTCCCGGGAGGGCGCCAGGACGGCCTGCTCGACGGCCGTCACGTCTGCGTCGGACAGGGCCGCCGTCTCGGACACGACCTGGAGGGCGCGGTGCAGCGTCGTCGCTCCCGACCGGAGCGCGGCGAGGATCACCCGGTGCCGCCGTGGTGCGGTGGCTAGCGACAGCCGGCGAGACACCTCGCCGACGCCGACGCCCGTGGCCAGCGCGATCTCCTCGCTGACGACCCGGTCGGCCGACACGTGCAGGGACCCCGCCGTCAGCGCCAGCGTCTCGAGCTGTTGGCGCTCGATGGTGTGGAGGGCTCCGTAGGCGGTGAGCAGCTTGGCCTCGACGCGCGCCTTCTCCGCCTCCAGCCGCTCGATGGTGGTCAACGCGCGGTCGCCCAGCGCCGTGAGGCCGGCCTGCACGTCCGTCATCACCGCGCTGCGAAGGTGGTCGTCCTCGACCCCGAGCAGGCCCGAGCGGCTGGATGCGACGTACGGCACGGTGCCCCTCCTCTCGGGCTCGACGACTACCTCGATTAGAACATGTGTTCTGCATATCTGCTTAGGTGAAGTAGCCTTTGTGGATGACCGCGAATCCGATTCGGGGGCAGGACTACCCAGCGACGTACCAGCAGCTGCTCGAGTGGTTCCCGGACAACCAGTCATGTCTGGAC